>NZ_NKHR01000029.1:0-36391 GCF_014467285.1 Xenorhabdus sp. PB62.4
GCAGCAGGCATAACAGCGATAACGCTGATGTCCTCCATTTCCTTTTCCATGCCCTTTGACCTGTTCTGATTTGTGACAATAACGACAATAGACGTCAACTTTAGCCATGCTTTACCTTGATCACTAAAAATCGGGAAGTCTACCACAACTAACTATTTAATACATGACCCCCATTATGTTATGAACTTGGTTATGAAAGCCAGAAATCCATAGCCATTGAATACGTAACGTTTTCACTAACAAAAGCTCTGTTTATTAATAAAGGAGGGACTGCTGGAATTTCAGAGCCAACAGTCCCTCATGTACTAATGAAATGGACAGTCCCTAATACATCATAATTATTCTATCCCTATAAATAACTCTATCTTCCCATCTTGGTGGAAAACTTCATAGTCCGTCTTCCAGTTACGTTGATGTAAGCAGCTTGGTTGTTCAAAATATCGCCACGCCTGCTGCCATAGTTGGAAAACAGGATTACCCTCCCCCGCCAAGTCAGAGAAAATTATATACCGACCCGCTTCCAGCTCGATCTTAACAAACGAGGATCCTGCCTGAGCGTTGTCACCTTCATGCTCTTTTACTGCGGCAATAACGTCAAACTGTCCGTTTGCATCAGATTCATAGTTAGAATAGACGCCATAGACAACGTTACCTGACAGCTGCTTAGGATAGATATCCTGATAGAAATGCTGCCAAAGCGGCATAATTTTCGCAGTCGCTGCATCCATTTCATGAGCGTTTTTCGTGCACGTAGATATCCCTATTAAAGATAGAGCGGAACAATCGACAATTTTCATCTTAACAACTCCCCTTATATTTTGCTAATAAAGCCTTAGCATTTTTATAAGCTTGATAAGTTTTGGGTAAAGAACTCGCTTTCAGCTCAAACCATGCCTTTAAAGCTTCATTCTTACCACTTCCTTGGTTTTCACTGTCTGAGATGTAATCACTGATAAAGTTATTCATTCTGGCTGATGGGATTTGCGGTAACCTCCCCTGCGTTTTTTTCAGGTTAGCCAGGTAGACCACTAAATCACCATAATTAATTGTTTTTCCATCAATAATGCATTGCTTACGCCAGCTATTAAGCCAGTACCATTGGCCGGATTTATCCGCTAATGCGCCAAACTGTTGCTTAACGGCGGCCAGTAAAAATGATTTGGTCTTTTTGTCACTAACATAGTTAACCACGGGGGTATCCAGCGTGAGTAAATCACGGGCTGCACTATTCTTTCTATTAGGAACGGCAACAGGAAGCTCGCCAGAATAACCAAATAAATGTGCCTTAATGTGCAATTCAAGCTCATTTTTTTTCAGATTACCCACGGTAATGCCCAAAGTTTTAGCAAACGCCTTAAGCTCTGTAGCATAAAAATAACCACCGTCAAACTCTTCTTGACTCATCCCCTGATATAGCTTACTCACGCCTCTTCCTCACTGTTTTAACTACGCCGAAACAGCCTCGTCTTGTTCAATTGCCTCCAGTGTTAAAGTCGCAATTCGATCCAAGAGCAGCTGCATAACCTGCCACGCCTGTTCGCAGATTGCCTGTAATTCAATGCTGCGTTGGTGAGTGATATCTTGATAGAGTTCACTCCCCAGCAAAGCGTGCCCGTGATCTAACGTTGCATGTGCCTCTATATACTCACCAGGCTGCTCAGAAGTATTCTTAGCCAACCAATGGAAGGCATCTGCACACTTTTCTAGCACCAGATGAACGACAGCCAATTTTTCCACATTATCAAGCTGGAACATTTTTAACACAAACCAATTACCATATGAATCAATTTTAGCATCCCATTCTTGGCTCTTAGGTAATAATTCGTCATGGCCTAACTCTTCTTGAAAATGTTCAAGAAATAAAGATCGAAACGTAGGATCCACCACGGTAGATTGGCGCGCATACATGATGTACTGGAAAATTTCAGACCACTGCCTCAGACGGGTTTTAAAGAGAGTCATGTGGTGTTCAGTTTGGATCTGCCCTTCTCTAAGTAGCGAAAAGAACAGTGTTTTTTCCACCTTTGCGCACCACTGCTCGTTAAAATTTAGCAGCGCTTGATAAGGAGTTAACTGAGGAGTAAACACAATATCAGCCTCTTTTTCAAACAGAGCCAACGGTTCATACTGCACGGATAAAGCATCTAACGGCTCGCCGAGATCGCAACAAAAGCCGTGCCAGCACCCGGCAGGAATACAGACTACATCACCCGTTTCAATCTTATCGGTAGCATCCCCCAGCAGCGTTGCCTTACCAGCCATAACGATAACCATACTATCTACACTGTGCTGATGCACCTGATGTGTTTCACCCTTTTCAAGAAGTGTAAAACTAATGCTAAGTGGTTCGTTATCTTTTCTAAAATGACGAAAAATAGCGCTATGCGCTAAAGGCTGAACTGCGCCGATTTTGTGCTCTTTCCCTGCAATAAAAATGGAGTTAATTTCTGGAATAGAAGCGCGCTTGATAATATTGATCATAAAAATTTCCTAAATATCGTCAGACAGTGATGAATAAGCATCAAAGAGTGAGCCCATAAATTTAGATAGAACCGTTTTTGCCCCTAATTCGATAAAGAGCATGGGCCCCTGCCGGTAAACAAATTCAATGCATGACTGCCAATGAACAGGCTCAGTCAGTTGTCTGACTAAGTTCTCCGTTATACTTGTTGCTCTATAAAGCTGGCTGGTTGCATTAGCAATCACGGGGATTGACGGTGGGTTAAAGTGAAACTGCCCGAGATACTCCTCAAACGCAGTACTGATTTCTGCCATCAGCGGCGTATGAAACGGGCCAGATACGGCTAAAGGAACGTATTTACCCGTTCCCTGTTGTAATATTGCCTGTTCAATACCGCGCATAGCCGTATTATTACCGGAAATCACCGTTTGCTCCGGTGAGTTCTCATTTGCAATATAAACACCAGAGTACTGTTCAATCAGTTGCTGCACAGCCGAGCGTCCAACATTCAAAATCGCCGCCATCGTTCCATCATCCCGAACACTGGCCATTAATTCAGCACGTTTTTTTACCACCGCAACCCCCGTGGCGAAGTCAAACACACCCGCAGCAAACAGCGCATTAAACTCGCCTAAAGAGTGCCCCAGCAAAAAATCCGCTTTTATCCCTTTATCCTTAGCTTCAAGATGGCTTAACGCGTTAACAACAAATAGGGCAACTTGGGCAAACTCCGTCTGCGTTAAACGGTTGCCTCCTTCGTTGCACAGTTCAGCCAGATCGTAGCCTGCAACTTCACTGGCTTCCTTTACCTGACGCGGGTAGCGAGCAAACAACTCTGCCCCCATACCTTTAAATTGTGAACCCTGCCCTGGAAACATAATGGTCAACATTGATTTTCATTCCTCTATTAAAAACGATCTTTGAAAATGACCGCGTAATGGTGAAGCAACCTTAACAACGCCTGTTTTTCGGTTTGAATAAAAAAATGTCCGCCTTTCAGCATGTGTAAATCAAATGAGCTGTGGGTATGGCGCTGCCAGGCATAGAGTTGCCCGATATCCGTTTCCGGATCGTCGATTCCCCCTATCACAGCGATCGGAGCCTGTACCATAGAATTAAGAGCGGGTCGGTAGCTTTCTAGCGCTTGAAAATCCGCAGATAACACCTTATAAAAGTGCTCAAAAACCTCAGGATTGCGCAGTACTGCCTCCGGTGTTCCCCCTAACTGGCGGACTTCTTGGCGCATTCGTTCTTGGTCAAAATGCCGCCGCCCTTCTGTTACAGAATGAAAAGCGGGTGCTTTACGCGCCGCCAGCAGCAATCCAACCGGAGATACCCCACAACGTTGCTCCAACCGCAGCGTTAGTTCATAAGCCAGACAAGCCCCCATGCTGTAGCCCATCATCAATAGCGGCCTTTCACTTGCCAGCCGGACGAGATCAGGGAAAATATCTTCAACTATCTCATTAAAATCAGTCAGTAAAGCTTCGCTGGCCCTGTCAGCACGCCCCGGCAACTGCAAAATATCGAGGGAAAGCCAATCATGCCCCGGCAAATCCCGCAGCCAAGAATGAAATGCCGTGGCATTGCCTCCCGCAAAGGGAAATACCACCATTTTCATTTGTTCGTTTTGAGAGTGACGAGACAGCCCAGCCCAAGCATGAGACGTAGACATTATTCTTCTCCATTAATAAGAATGTTTAGTTATCTACCGCCGTAGTTCACTACGGCGGGATACAGAGCTTAGACTTCTTCGATAAATTCACTCACCGGCACTCCGACGTGGCGGCCTGAATTCGCTTTATAGGCTTTCACCTTGACGCCGGGTTTAAGGTCGGTGAGATGCAGAGGCTTGCCTTGATCAGAGAAAATTCGTACGTGCCAGTCATCCTGCATCAAAATGCTGATCTCCTCACCGCTGGCAAAGCGAGCACGGATAATGCGTAGCGGGCGTTTTTCCAACTTCACTCGCCCAACAGGGATAGGTTTGGTCTGGCCTTTCATATCGACAACCATCGCGCTATCGCCGCTGCGTAGCTCTGAAATGTATTGCGTGCGGTTGCCGTTGGTAAACACGTAGCTATGAACCCCTCCTGCATTGATGCGGAACTCCCGTTTATTCATGTAGGGCATCTCAAAGACTTCCGGACAGCAAAGAAATCCACCTTGCGAGGTTGATCCGACTAAAATGCCCTCATCTTCATTAAACATCAGGGAAAGGTCGATGCAGCCACGGATACCATCGCCAACCGGACGTGTTTCAAAGATTTCTGCCGGTTCCAACGTAAGCTGGCCCATAAATACTTCCTCAACACGTTTAAACATACGATCGACAGTACTGCTCTTCAGCGGGGTGAACAGAACTCCCTCCACGCCAAATTCCATCGTACTCATAGAATTAACGACATCATCAACGTGTTCATGATCATCAATTTCTTTAATTACCACGGTTTTGGTGTGTTGTAGTTCAGCAATCACCAGCTCTAGAGGAATATTGGTGGGATCTTTGAATTTAATTAGTACATAAGAATGTTGCTGACCGAAAGCAATCGCCTGATGTAAAGTTGCTTTATCATTTACAAAAATATAAAAGCAGGTTTTTATATTTTTACTCTTTGCCAACTGTAATATTTCATTATTCTTGCTAAGAATAATTAGTTTCTCATTTGGCGTTTTATCTAACTTCTTAAATAGCTCATTAAGCTCTTCTAATTTTTCTATTTTTATTGCAACCTCATGGCGAAAATATTTTTTACTTAAAAATGCGTCTGCTTGTGAAAAATTAATTAAATACCCTGAATAATATTGATGAAAAATGCGATCAGCTACCGACTTAGCCTCTTCATCTTCTTTTTCAACAGCAGTCATATCATACCAAAGTAAAGGTAATAGATTATTACTACGATATTCACGTTTACTGCTTTTTTCCACAGCGCGCGTAGTCACATTAACAACATCAATTGCCATAATAATATTCCTTATTTAATAAAATGTAGATTACTGAACGATAAACAGCGGATAAAAAAGTTTGCGATGAACATATATCAGCACCATATTAATACCGGCACCTATCGCAGCAAATAACACCGTTTCAGGTGCAAGAAAAAAATGAAAGAGTAATGAATGCGCCAAAATACTGGCACTTAATAACAATGCTAACGGCGTCAATATATTAATAACTAACAAAGCTCCAGCGATAACATCGGTAAGCATAATAATCTCATTCATATATCCCGTTGCACGTAATGCCGACAAAAAATTCATTGCGTCAACCGGCCACGGTGGTTCAGGGAAAAAGTGAAACTGGTGATTTAAACCAAAAAAGATCAAAAATAAGCCAAAAAAAATACGTAAAATATTCATGTAATATTCCTTATTTACTCAGTTTCTAAATATTTCAGGTGAGAAGCCTTCCATTTCCCAGACAGCCAACGAGCGTTATTCATTGCACTCCTAAACACCTCATCACACAGTAATCCAATCCATAATCCCGCAATGCCCAACGATAAGTTAACGCCTAAAAAATAACCCAGAGGCACCGCAATACACCATGTACTGCCTACTGCTACCCAAGCCGGAAAATTGGCATCTCCTGTCGCTTTCAGGCTATATGAGATCACCATAGCGGCGCTGCGAAAAGGTTCAATAGCAACACATAAAACGAGCAATACCATCCCCGTATTAATGATATCTACATTACTGGTGAACAGCCCCAATAGAGGTTTACCGCACAGTAGGATTAACACGATGGTAAGCAGACTCCCCAGCATTGCTAACCGTAAATTGCGGTCTACCTGTTGCTTAATGAGATCATACTGCTTGGCTCCATAGAGATGAGAGATCATGATCTGGTTAGCAATTGACATGGCGGAAGACCAGCAAATTGTCAAAGTCAGCAGATTCATCACGAATATCCGCGACGCCATTGCTGTTTCGCCTAGGCTAATGGTAAATATAGACAATACTAGCATGCCTGCTTCAACGGTAATCGGCTGAATGGCAGAAGGAACACCAATCGCCAAGATCGGTTTTAATATTGCTGCTGGCTGAGCAAATAGCGCCTTCAGTGGAAATCTGGCCTGTAATTTCTGCGTCACTAGCAGAAAATAATATAAGCACACAACTGCCTGAGAAATAATAGTGGCAAAAATAACCCCCATCAGTCCTAGTTTGAAATAAATAACAAAGACTAAATTTAAAATAACATTTAACCCATTTGCAATTATTCCAGCGTATAAGTTATATTGTGTTTTTCCCTGAGCCATGCAAATAGCACTGAGTGAAAACTTGATTGCCATAAACCATAGTGCAATAGAAATATATTTAAGATACTCACCGGCAAACAGCACTTCATTATTCTTTAACCCTATAGCCTCAGCTAAGTGAAAAGAACCGAAAAATAATACTAAAAAGACAATTCCGCCTAAGGATGCATTAATAATTAGAATGCCACTCCAATTAAGATTAAGCTTTTCTAATTTACCAGAACCAATAATTTGCCCACCTACGTTAATTGCTCCCTGAGCCATCATCATAAATAACAGGACAAAAATAACAAAGATGGGAATAATAGCGCCAACCGACGCGGCCATCGTCGTTGAAACATGACTCAAAAATAACGAATCAACAAAAAATATCGAAAATGATAATAACATATCGATAAATATCGGAATCGCCAAACTCCAAATAGAGAATGGCAATACAGATGACTTATTATCCATAACGAACTCCTACACTATATTTTAAAATATTATTTAGACGCGGCCCTAAAGGCCGCGTTAGCAACACCCAATATTCACTTAATAGATATCGATCAATTGCCTAATATGGTTTTCAATCTCTTCTCTTGCGCCAAGCGTTTTATAGAGATGGATACGGTTGCGTACAACATCGCCTCGATTCCATAACTCATAAATATCCTGTCGGCTACCAAAGGCATCCGCTACCATTTCCCAGGCAAAGCGAAACAGGCGTGATTTAAAATCCACGCTACATGACTTCCCTCGCATATAACGTTCGAGGAACGGCCGTAGCTCCGGTGTCTCCAGATCCCGAGGTGATGGCTGCATGATTATCCCTGCCCCAGAAATCGTCCGCACAATCTCATTGATACGACCGCTAATTTGCGCTGCAAATGTATCCGGTGCCAGTGTGGACGCGGGTGCCAATAACCCGGAATCAGTCACTCTAGCTTCGACATTCATGGCGATCAGAGAGTGCCGGATAAGTTCCAGATACGCACTGAGTTCACCGAGCTGATTCTGGATTTCCCTGAACTCATTCACGCCAATCGACTGACTAATCAGCGACGCAACCCCCAAGAACGTACGCAGACGGTGATAAAAACGGATCTGCCCGACGTACAGTGCCCAAGCGTTTAAACGGAAGAACCCTTCAAAGGCCGTTTCAGCTTCTTCAAGTAAAAAAATACGATCATTGGGGATGAGGACATCATCAAAGAACAGCATGGCATCTTGTTCATCAAACCGCTCACTCAATAGATGCTGATGACTGCTTCCCCGCTTAACGTGGGCCTCACGGCACAGTATATGCAACCCGGGTGTTTCCATTGCTACGCTAAACCAGACGACGTAATCCTTGTGTTTCCGCAGAGCGTAAGACGGCGACATATAAATCAGTGCCTCATGGCAAAACGGTGCGAGCGTTGCCAAGTTCTTAGCACCTCTAACGACTATGCCATCTTCCCGTTTCTCCACCACTCGCAACCCACTTTCCGGGCACTCCTCCAGCGTTGCTGAACGATCAATCTGCGGGTCGCCTATCGCGTGAGTGAGGCTAATGTCATTTTCACGGCAATAGAGATAATAACGTTCAATATTCTCCTTAAAGCGAGGATTAACCTGGCCTGCATGGTGGCGAAAGTCATATAGCCCCACAACCACATTCGACATAAAGTCCGGCACCCGCGGAACCATACCCAGCGTGTGCTCCATCCATAGATGGCTGTTGCGCCATTTGGCAGACAGTTCCTCCTGAGTACTCGGTGCCAGCCAAGAGTAGCTGACCGGGTTACCCGTTAGTGGTGAGGTATATAACATCTGTTCACGCAGTTCCGGCTGATATTGCAGATCGTACAGGGCAGCCAGGTGATTTAACATGCTGACGAAGTCAGGATGTTCCGTCACTTCAATACGGTCACCGTCATACCAAACCTGCCTCCGATCCCGCAGGCTGGCCTTGTAACGCTCGCCGGACCAAGCACCTTTCGCGCCCACCAGTGACCAGGAATCCTGTAAATCAGACGCAATGTTATGCTGTTGCATCACTAACCTCCCTACGTGTCTCTGCAACAACAACCCACTGCTGTTCATGCTCATCCACAAATGCCTCCAACACAGGAATAAACTGCGTGTCATGAGTAAGATAAGGGAAATGAGCTGAACCGGGGATACAGGTCAGACGCGCATCCTGAATACCCTGGCTGAAATCGTGTGAATGACGCGGATTGATAATCATATCCAAATCACCGAAAACACAGTGAGTCGGCACATGGATTTCAGGCAACCAAGGTAACAGCGAGACGGACATCATCTCATTCAGATAACGCAGAGCCACCAAGAAATTAACGTGCTGCGAATTCAGCAACAGATCCCGGCGTTGTTCAATACGTTGAATAGCCTCCTGCTCATTTTCATCCAAGGCATCAATAATGGCCTGAAAATCCGCTCGCAAAGTAGCCACGGCTGAACTTGCCAGCGCCTCAAACTCCGCCGCACTCATCGTTGACGGATCGGCTACGTTCAAATCTGAGGTATCGTGGAATCCTCCTACCAGCGTCAATGACGCAATGCGTTGCGGTTCATTTTTTGCCATCAGCAATGAGGCCGCACACCCTAGGCAAGAGCCAACCAGATGGAACGGACGATCAATACCCAATTGCGTTAAAGCCGCAAACATGCTTCTGGCCGTACCCGCCATGTTAGAGTCGGCAATCGGCATACTGATACCATAGCCCGGTGGATGCAGAATAATAAACTGATACTTGTGACGTAAATCCGACTGTAGCAACGGCAGCCAGGTCGCAGCAGTTAACGCCACGGCTGGCATCAGCACCACTGGCGCACCTTGCCCGCAACTGAACACCTCTATCTCGCCCTCACCCGTGTTCACTACACCGTGCAACAACATTTCATCCATAGGTTCATTAGGATCTATCGTCACTGGCTGAACGTTGCGCAGCGTTTTACTTTGATAATACTCACCATACTGGATCAGAAAACGAGCTCCCTCATCCAGTGGCATTTTGCGCAGCCACAGGGCATCATTTAGAGGACTTTCCTCCCGCATGCTGGCTACCGCTACGGTGGCCTTAACGCTAACACTTTCAGCCTGAGGAGCCACTTGCATTAACCTGGCTGACTCTTGCGGGTAATCACGTAACATCACCTGAGCGATATCATTGATGGTCTGATTTTCCAACAGTAGACCAACACCGACACTCCCTGCCCGATTTTCAAGCTCGGTTTGAATATTCAGCACAATCAGAGAATCCACACCATAGTTAAGCATATCTTCGGCTGGATCAATCTCCTCAACGCTCAATTTCAGCACATCAGCAAATAGCGTGACTAAACTGTCCACCAACGTCGATGGCGCAGGGGTTTTTCCGCCTTCATTCACGATTGGTCTGGCAGGTGCTTCAACAGATGGAACTGGTAGCACCATTGCCTGAGTCGTTGCCACCTCTTCATGGATTACACTGAACCCCATTTGGCGCAACACTTCAGGTTTAGCATCTACCGCAATCACGTTAGGCAGATCGTGACTCAGTACCCGCCGTATAATTTCAATGCCGCGGGCAGGGGTAATAAAACGTATGCCCTTGTTCTGCAACATGGCTACTAAATTTTCTTCCACACCCTCCCAGAATCCCCAACTGATGACATGAGCGGGAACACCCTGACTGCGCCAGTAGTTCACAGCCTGATTCTGATAAGCACACCCAGCCGCATAAGTAGACCAACCAGCGCTGCCTACCCATCCTTCAGCAGACGAAAACAGCAACAGGAAATCCAGCTGGCGCGATTTGAACAACGCAACCAGGGAATCACTGCCATCCAGCTTCGCCGCCGTTTGCTGCCGTAACGCATCGTTATCCAACTGGTTAATTCGCAGGATCTGCCGAGTCATTGCCAGATGGAAAACACCATGGAACATCCCATGCTCTGCTTCCGCTAACGCAATACCCTCTGCCAGTGCAGCACTGTCCTGCACATCTACGCAGTAGTAATAGCATTGTCCTCCCAGCGCGTTGATATCCGCTATCGCCTGTGAGTGCAATTTATCGGGTTGTGAACGGCCAAACCAGACGAGTGTGACACCGTAATGCTTCGCCAGATAGTGGCTAATTTGTTGCCCCACCACACCGGCACCGCCTACCATCAGGTAAACGCCCCCCTGACGGAACGGCTCTTTAGTCGCCGCAGACAGCGTTTCTACCGGTACAATGTCCCTCCGCAGTAGACGATCCCCACGTAAAAACAGTTCGCGATTCTCCAGCCAATTCCCGTTTACATACAGATTGGTATATAGCTGGCTAAAGGCCGGGCTATGGTCAGACCAGTCCCCATCCAGCAAGGTTAACTCGGCTTTTGGATATTCTCTTACTAAGCTGCGGAAGTAACCGGACAGCGCTCCCGAATTAGACACAGCTTCCTCATCCAGCTGTACGTTCTCAGCGAGCCGGGTAAAAATACGCAGCTTCGTGTTATTCTCACGCGTTGCCTGTGCGAGTTGATGCAAAAGCGCCAATTCCTGTCGTGCTGATACCGGCTTCACACCAGAACCCTGCAATAATCCGATACCCCAGAATAGTACTTCGTCCAGTCCGTTGATATGCTGGAGACAAAGCGGAATATCGGTGGGTTTATCTGCATCTAATAGCCACTCTTGGTCGCTCAATAACTGTGTCCTTTGGCCTGTAGAGTAGGCGATAAAATAACAGTCCGTCAGCCCCGCCTCTGCCAGATAAACTTTCAGCGGAAAAGGGCATCCAGCGGGGTAAACTATTACACGTGTCGTCGCCGGCAGTGTTCTCTGAACCGATCCTGCAATGTTGATCGGCTGATAGCGGGGGCGATACAATAAGGATTCAACGTTTTCAACCTCCGGTACTACCTTCGGCTTTATGTCATCCCCAGCGCTTCCCCACAGTGTAAGCTGATGCTGGTCATTAAAGACGTAGACTTCTGCTACTCGTTCCTCACGCTGCCGAAGAACAATACTTCCTGTTTTTTCAAGGGGACGCAGACAATGGAACTGATTAAAGATAGGGCCTGATAAGTCACTCTGAGCGTTTAAACCGCTCTGCTCTGCAATAGCACTGATAACGTGCTGGTATATACCATCGATACTACCAGTCTGGCAGGTATATAGACTGGAACCGCTATTTTTACCATTCAGGAACTTTCTTACATCCAGCGTCAGCCGATCAGCAGGAATGAGCGGTGAAACGGTAAGCGTTGCCAAAGCCAGAGGAACATTATGTTCGGCATAACACGTCAGACGTATATTCCCATCCTTCTCAGGCTCCAGAGCAAGACTCAGCTTACCCAGCTGTTGCCCTAACACCGCTCGGTCAATATGCTGTAACCGTAGGGAATAGACATCGCCAAGCAGAGCGCCGCTTTCCAACATCTTGCCTAACAACCAGTTAAGTTTCTGCTGCTTTAACACGGGTGGGGGCTCGACAAAGAAATTCACACCTGCATGCCCGATAGAATCGCGCAGGTTTAGCGCTGCCAGTAGAGAAGATGAAGCCGCTGGAGCTGTATTTTGCATACCGGGCGACGGATGAGCCTGTTCTGCCCAACAGACTTCACGCGCGAACGGGTACAGCGGTAGCGCGGTGAGATTTGGACGCCGTGTATAGCTGCTCAGCCAGTCGATATTCTCCCCCTGACACCATAGCTGTGCGACTCTATTTAACTTATTCTGCTGCAATAACATGCGGATATATTCGCTGTCCTGCGCATTACGCACAGCAGTTACCCGCGTATCTCGGACATGCCCGCTGGCAATAGCGGGATCTTCCTGCCCGGACAACGTTTGCTCCAGCCGTTGTGCTAGCTTTTCTAAGCTATCTGCCACAATCCCCACTCGGCGTGCCATCGCATTTCGGCCACTTTGTAGTGTCCAAGCTATCGAAGCCAGCTTTCTTGCCTCGTCCTGTGGCGTAAATACACACTCTGGATGAAGTTGCTGAGCAATCACTGTCACGGCATCACCTACGGTATGGCAGTGTTTCAGCATGTCAGCCGTTATCAGTCGGTTAAAATGCTGATACAGCGTCTGGATGAACTGCTGGTGGATTTCCTCTCCCTTAAGCAGCGTGTCGAGCTGATCTTCATCCCCCAGTAGCTCAGAGCTAATGCCCGTTAACGCGGACAAACAAGCTAATACTCCCGTGGTTATCGGTCCGCTATTCGGTGGAACCATTAACTGCCGAACAAACGTCAAGTGAGATTGTAATAGTGCCTGCAGCGCAGCAGGGGTACGAGCCGAATAAATAAATACCCGCTCATCTGGTTCTACGTATGCCGTCGTTGATGCCGTATATTCTTCAAGGATCAGGTGTGCATTCGCGCCTCCGGCACCAAAAGCATTAATCGCTGCCATACGGGGCTTTTCGCGCTGTCCTTCACTGCTCGCTAACAACTGTGAACGCCAAGGAGAGACTTCCGTCTGTAAGTAGAAGGGCGTTTTTTCAAACTGAATATTGGTGTTGACCTGTTCTAAATGGATAGAGGGAACCAGCGTTTTATGCTGGAACTGCTTCAACACTTTCACAATACTGCCAAAAGAAGCAGCCGATTCCATATGCCCAACGTTGGATTTCACCGAACCAATCGCACAGAATTGTTTATCTTCGGTGTGTTGACTCCACGCGGAGGTCAGTCCCCGCACTTCTATCGGATCTCCAAGAGCAGTTCCCGCCGCATGGGCTTCAACATAGCTGATATCCGCAGGGTTAATCCTTCCCTGACGCAGAGCATCAGTTATCAAGGACTCTTGTGACTGTGCATTGGGGACAGTAAAACCATTCACCCTACCGCCATGGTTGATACTGGACGCTTTAATCACTCCATAAATACGATCATCTTCCTGTTCCGCGAGACGTAACGGCTTCAGCAGAAGCGCACCAACTCCCTCTGAAGGAACATAGCCATCCCCCTCTTCGCTAAATGGCTTACAGCGCCCCTGAGGTGAGGCAAAGCCTGTTTTGCTTAAAACGAAGTATTTATTAGGATGTGTCGTCAGATTAACACCCCCCGCAATCGCCATTTGCGACTCGCCGCGCCATAAACTTTCGCAGGCCAAATGTACCGAAGTCATCGAACCAGAACACATGGTATCCAACGCAATACTCGGCCCACGCAGATCAAAAAAGTACGACGTGCGGTTGGCGATCGAAGCATAGGACGCTCCGGCGCTGGCATCCATCGCGCCGTACAACTGATACTGTCCCCACATGATGCCGACATAGAGCCCCACACGATACTCTTTCAGTTTCTCGCGGTTATAGCCCGCATCTTCAAAGGTATGGTGCACCGTCTCTAGAAATACCCGTTCCTGTGGATCCATGCCTTCAGCTTCTAACTTACTGATGCCGAAAAATAGAGGATCAAAGGTACGGTTATCCGATAAAAATCCCCCCCACTTCAGATAGGATTTACCGCTAACACCTTTACGCTCATCCCAATAATCCCGCCAGTTCCAGAGATGTTCCGGTACAGTAGTAATACAGTCGCGTCCGGCCAGCAAATTCTCCCAAAAAGCCTCAACATCATCGGCCTGTGGAAAGCGTCCCGCCAAGCCAATAATCGCAATATCATCATCGTTATAGGTTAAAGAGGCCACCTCGGGCACAGCAACCGTAACAGTCTCATTAGGAGGCGTTAGCGCCATCAATATTGGCGGCACAATCCCGCCTACAGGTGTTATTTCTTCCGTTATTGGCTGAGGGATATCAGTTATCGCTACCGCTGGCATAACTAACTGCGGTTCATCCATGTTTTCTGTTGGCAGCTTTTCGGCAAATTCTTCGCTCAAATAATCCGCTAACGTTTTAATGCTTGGAAACTCAAACAATAAGGATTTACTGAGATCGCCAAGTGTATCTTCAAGTCTTCTGACAATGGCGACGCTCATCACTGACTCTATACCGTAATTATCAAACGCGGCATTATCATCCAGACTGGCGAGGGGTAGCTGCGTTTCCGCCGCTACAGCGCTTCTTACCAGTTGGTACAGAGTTTTCTTCGATTGCATGGTCTATTTTCCTTTAAATCAGGCGCTCATAGAGAGATCGGGTAATAAAGCAGGTAAAGTCAGGCTACGAATAAACGGGCGGTACAGCCCGGGATCGCCGCAAGCAACGAGTTGTATCTCTTCTGCATCAGGCTGTAAGGCTGCCGTTACCAGCTCTGCCGCCTGCCGGTCATCCAGTGGTACAAACCCCTTACGACGGATAAAGGCCAGCTCATTCTCATCAATGACCATTCCCCCCGCCCACGCTGGCCACCCAATGGCGACGCTATACCCGTTGCGTTGCCCCAGTTGCCGTAGCTTTTGACGCTGCTCTATAAATCCTTCTACGCTACGGTTGGCTAAGGCATAATCTGTACCGCCAACGTGGCCGGTCAGAGCCACCAGAGAGGAACAGGCAACGAAGAAATCCAACGAGTCATGCTGTGTCGCCCTATCAAGGTGGTAAATGCCCTTGAGCTTACCTTCCACTATATTTCGGTAGCCCTCGGCCGTTTTGTTGATCAGTAAAGAAGCAGGCGGTAATCCGGCACAGTGCACAACGCCATTAATCGTGGAGTAGCGCGTTCTGGCATCAGCTAAAGCCCGCTGTATAGCATCGGCGTCAGTGACATCCACCGATTGGTATTCCCAGCCACCTTCCGGCAAAGTGGAACGTAACTCAGGCAAGACGCTATTGGCAGCCGTTCTGCCCAGCAGCAGCACGTTTGCTCCACGCACCATGAGGTAATTGGCAATAAACAGGCCAATGCGCCCTGCACCCCCGCTTATCACATACACACCTGATGGACGTACCTGTACAGTGGAAGAAAGAGGGAGAGCGGCAAGGTATATCAGATCTCGGGTTAGTAGCCGCCCAGATAACAAATCCAACCGACAAGAGGTTGCCCTGTCCAGAGCAGAGATTTGCCGTAAACGTTGGTCAATCTTGCGGTAGTGAGACTCACTCATTTCGCCGTGAACGCCATAGATCTCTAAGGTATTGACGCTATAGCGGGGAAACTCATGGCTCAAGCCTTTAGCGAAACCATCCAGCCCCGTTAGCAAACTACTGGCAGCGTTCTGCGGATCATTAAACCAGACCAGATTGACCACTATCTTCCCCGTCAGACGAGCCTTCACTAACCCTTGCAACAGGAAATAGAGACATTCTAGCCAAGCGGTCACGCTCTCTAACGACCAATTCTGGCGGCTTAGAATAATATTCATCACCCGTTTGCCTTCGGCCGTAGAAAGCGCCTGCAACGCATTTATCCAACTCTGATCGTCTGCTTCCATCCAGGAAAGAGACCAGCTTAAGCCGCGCTGACAGAGGCGCTCTGCCACCTCATCTCCCTGCTGATAGAGAGCCAGTACGGGATAGTTTGCCTGCGGCAGAGCATCGGATTGCTCCTGCCAGCGCTGGGCAAAACGAGTCACTGTACTGGTTGTTGGCGCTGGCGCTTGATTCGTCAGTGGACGACCAACTACGCCCTCCATGACCAACAACGGAGTACCCGCCTGATTGAACGCAGTGAGTGAATAAGAGACCAGAGAAGAACCCATACGCTGATGCTGACGTACACGGACAAACAGATTCTCCGGGAGCGGAGCCAGTATCTTAATTGTGGCAATCGAAAACGGCACGCTGAGCATGTTACTCTGGCTGGCGTGGTGCAACAGCGCAGTTTGCAGCATGCCATCCAGCATCGAGACGGGTAACACTGGATCTAGATAAGGCATTTCCCGTTCTGGCAATCTCAGCTCACTCAACGCTTCATTCGCGGTAAGCCAAATTTTTTGTAATGGTTGTAGGCTTGAGCCAAACGATAAGCCCAATTTCGCCAGCCAGTGATAGCATTCCTCTGCGGTCATGCTCTGAGTAAAGTGTTGTGCTCCCTGCTGCAGACCGTCGATGTTGGCAGCAAATTTTTCGCTCTCCAATGTCGCGCTAAAATGCTTTATTTCTCCACGTCGGGAACTACACTCAACCTGCCAGCGGGTGCCAGACACGACCGTCACTTGGAAAGAGAGGCGCAACGGCATGGCTTCATCCAACTGAATCGGTGTCAGCCAAGTTAATGCATGGATATGTAATATGCCGCGTAGCGATAGATGCTGACTCGCTAGCTGTTCCAGCAACATGACACTCGCTGCCGCTGGCAGAATGGTTACACCATTGACGCAATGATCGCGGATAAAGGGTTGATCATGGGTCAGGTTGATCTGCCAGCAATCCGCAGCTACCTGCTGTAGTTCGCCATCCAGTTTGCCGTAGCGGCTGTTATGTAACACCTCTGGCCAGTGATGTTGAGCGTTAAATGGATAACCCGGCACGGGTAAACGCTGCGGCAGCTCTCTTGGGTAGAGCACAGTCCAGTCTATTTCTTTTCCCTGTAACCAATCGGTAATGCTGGCCTGTTGCGATGCACTCAGTTGAGTGTTGCCACCATAACCGCCCGTTTTCACCTGTCCCGCTTTTTTATCGTTAATAAACGCCCACATCGCCACCAGCAATCCAGAGACGCTATCTGCCATGAATACCTGACGCACGGCAAAGTTTTCTCTAGCAGACTGGTAGGTAAACAACGCATGAGGAACACGCTCTTCGGGCTGCTGCATTAGCCAGTTTATGAGTTGCATAACGTATTGCTCTAGCCGTTCATCATTTCTGGCTGACAGCGGTAACACCAAGGGAACATTAAGCTGCGGCAGGGCAGGTTGCGGATACTCCTCCACAATCACGTAAGCGTTCACGCCACCAAAACCAAATGCGCTGACAGTTGCCGTGCGCCGTATAGCTGCTTCTTTCGGTTCTGGCCAAGGCAAAGGTTGGCGGTTAAGCATGAGTGCCGTACCTGCCAGATCGATTCTTTCGTTAATCTGTTGTAACCCAGCCAAAGGTGGACGTACCCGTTCACGCAGGCACATAACGACTTTCAGCAAACCCGCCATACCTGCGGCAGCTTCGCAGTGCCCTATGTTGGCCTTGACCGAGCCGAGAACAATGCTCTCTGCGGTAAGTGTAGCCCCCTGACTGACTGTAATTTCACCTAAAGCCTGTTTGATCCCTTCTATTTCTATCGGGTCACCCAACTGCGTTCCTGTCCCGTGGGTTTCGATATACCCCAGTCCCCGTATATCTGCTTGATAAGCCTCCCAGGTTTGGCTAATCAGGCTGGCCTGAGCGCTGGTTCTAGGTGCTGTCATAGCACTGGCTTGCCCACCGTGATTCACCGCGCTGCCTTTGATTACCGCGTAGATGAAGTTACCGTCCTTCTGAGCCTGTGCTAGCCGTTTAACCATGACAATGCCCACACCTTCGCTACGAACGTAACCATTTGCCCGGCTGTCAAACGTTTTACAGCGGTTATCCTCAGACAGCACGTTAACCTGTGACAATGCAATCTGCGGCCACGGATCCATTAAAATGCTCATACCGCCAACGATCGCGCTGTGACAGGTGCCATCCAGAATGGCACGGTGTGCGCTATTTAGCGCAACCAATGAACTGGAACAGGTCGTATCAATGACCTCGCTCGGCCCATGCCAGTCAAACCAATAGCTGATTCGGTTACTTAAAAATGTCCGTCCTGTACCCGTTAGCGTATAACTGTCAACCTGATGCCCGGCCTGAATGAGCAGATTGGCATATTCATCTCCGCTGGCACCAATAAATACGCCAATATTTTCTCCGCGCAGATCTTTCGGCCGATAACCTGCATCCTCCAGAGTATGCCACACCCCCTGTAGGACCAAACGATGGCGAGGATCCATAACATCCACTTCGCGAGGTGTCAGGCGGAAAAACTCCGCGTCAAACTGGTCAAATCCCCGAATAAATCCACCCTCATATGCGTAGGTGGTGTTGGATGCTCCGTTTGGGATATCGTAATAGCGGCGCCAGTCCCAGCGGCTAGCGGGGATCGGCTCAATACATTCCTTTCCTGCCAGAATATTTTGCCAAAACGCGTTCAGATCGTCGGCCTGTGGCATACGGCAATGGATACCAATAATAGCCAGCGCCGTATCGTCCGAACCCGTCTCCTCAGATAACAAACTCGGCGTCACCGTTTCATGGGATGATATTTCGTTAGGACGTGCCAAAATCTGATGGCGAGTAACATAGTCAGCCAGCTTGTTCAGCGTGGGCAAATCAAATAGCTGAGTCGGGCTGATATCCTTGCGCAACATATCGCTAAGCTGCGCAGCCAGTAGCGCATAATGTAAAGAGTTAAATCCTATCTGCCCTAGCCCGGTATCAAGATCGAGCTGTTCTGGCTCAATATCCACGATTCCTGCCACTATTCGGGTAAGCTCGCTATGAACTGTATCTCCCTGTAACATCAGTTATTCCCTCCTCATTGTTGTATTGATTGCAGCAACTGTTTGCGATCCACCTTGCCGTTTTCTGTTACCGGAAAGGTGCTCAGTACTTGAATAAGATCCGGTAACATGTAAGCTGGTAGGCTATTGCGCAGTCCGGCTTCATCTGCCCCCTCATTGCCCAGACAAAAAGCTAGCAGCCGCTGCTGACCAGATGCCCTTTGATCAAGAATAATGACAGGATCGATATAGCCATGGCGTTTCATCACTGCAGCGATTTCCCCCTGTTCAACACGGTAGCCCCGCAGTTTCACTTGAGTGTCAGCTCGGCCCAGAAACTCAATATCGCCATTAGGGAAGTAGCGGGCCAGATCGCCAGTGTCGTACATTGTTTGTTCCGGTGTTAACCGATCCGCTACAAACGATTTAGCCGTGATCTCTGGGGAATTGAGGTAGCCTTCACTCAAACACTCTCCGCTGATAAACAAACGCCCCTGCTCCCCGACATCACACGGAGCACCATCCTCACGCAGAATGTAGTAACGACTGTTTGGCATAGGGCGGCCATATGGAATACTGCTCCATTGTGGATCGACGTGTGTCACCGGATAAGAATTGGACCAGACGGTAGCTTCTGTCGCCCCGCCTAAGGCAATCAGATCTGCCGCCGGTAAAACGTCTAAAATGCCCTGTGCCAAACTGAGAGGGATCCAGTCACCGCTGAGAAAAATCAGCCGCAGCGAGACAAGGGGACTTACCGATGGCTTACTGATAAACGGGAAAACCATCTGTAAATAAGCTGGAGCGGAGTTCCAGAAGGTGATCGGTTCATTACATAAAAGGTTGCGAATGGCGAGCGCGTCCAGCCGTTGTTTATTACTCACCAGCCTTAAACTGGCTCCCGTCGCCAGCAAACCAAAGATGTCGAAAATTGACAGGTCAAAACCGATGGCATTGACCCACAGGCCACGATCCTGCGAGGAAAAACCATATTCTTTCTGTAGCCACGTGATCAGATTGGTTACCGGGCGATGTTTTACCATCACGCCCTTTGGCTCCCCTGTGCTGCCGCTGGTAAAAATAACGTAAGCTAAATGACCTGCCTGCGCGCGATCGATAGGGTCACCGCTCTGCCACTGTGCCGTCTTACGCAGCGACTCTACGGAGATTAATTGGCAGCTCTGGTCCTGAAAATCAGCCAGCAATCCGGCATCAGCAATCACACAGTCAGCCTGAGCGCGTGCTAACATTTTTTTCTGCCTTTCGAGCGCATCGTTGTCATTCAGTGGCACAAATACTGCCCCCAGACGCAGGATGGCATACAGGATCGCGACTAATTCCTTTGTACGCCCCATTTTAATAGCGACTATCATTCCCGCACCGATGCCGCTTAGCTGTTGCAACGACCTGGCATAGCGGCAGCTCATGCTGTGTAACTGACGGTAGCTACATGTGCTTTCATCCTCAACAAGTGCCACTGCATCACCATAGCGTGCTACTGCAGCGTCAAACAGTGACACCATTGTGGCTTCACGATCGTAGGCCTGGGGGGACGGATTAAAGCGCAGCAGGGCTGAACGAGTCTCCGGTGAAATCTCAGACTCCCTCATAAGTGCTGATTTAAAACGAGCTAGTGTCCGAGGGAAGTTGACCTCTATCCCTATTTCTGTGGGCCAAGTCCACTCTACACACAAATCGTCGTCCTGAAAATAGGCGATACAATCGAGCAGCACCCCCTGAGTATTGGAATTCACGTAAACAGGCAGCACGTTATTTACCGTTTTGACGTCGTAATTCAGCGCATTGGTAAAGACGAGCGGGAATGCAACGCCAGTCCCCACAGGATGATGGAAACTATAACCGCGGTCACGCATCATCTCAGTGGCTATCTCTTCAGCCTGTTGGGTTCTCTGTTCGGGCGTTAGCACGCAAAAGCTACTGAAATCACCCAGCGCAGAGTGCCATTGGGTATTCAGTTGGCGATGAACATAGTCCACGACCAGCAACGGCATTGGCCTCAGCGCAGGTTCATCCTGTAGCGCTCGGTTTAGCATAGCGATCAGGCAGGCATCCAGCGCTCTCCCTGCCGCGTATTGTTCCAGCACAACGCGGGGAAAGGTGATGATTTGTGTCTGTTTCTCGCTGCCGAACTTTATCCGTTCGGAAGAAGAACAGGCAGAAAGCTTTTCCTGCCAGTACTCCCGTGCACTATCAGCATTGCGAGTACGTGAAAATGCCTGCCGCCGTTGAGCATAGCGGAATACGGCGGTATCGCGTTCAGCAGAAATTTCATGCTTATCGTCTGATAACGTGAGTTGTAGCAGGCGATCACAAAAGCTTATAGTGGCATATCCGTCAAACCAGAGGCATTGGAATCGAATAGCTAAATAGCTCTCCCCCTGCCATTCCAGTAGGAAAACCTGATAACCGGGCCAAACAGCATGTGGTTCATCGGATTTCTGGTTCCAACGCTGCTCCAGCTGCTGGCAGGCTGCAGTTAACGATGTAGCCTCTTGATCCGTTATCACAACCCGTATGACTGGCGGTATTACAGACACCGCATTAGGTGTCACCATTCCTTTGGCCGTCATTAGCGTTGAAAGAATAGGATGCTCCCGATGCATCTGACGCAGTGCTCTCTGCCATTGCTGAACGCTCAGTCTTGACACCGGATAAACGCGCAAAACCCAGGAAGACGGTGCGCCAGGATGTACCATGTGCTGATACAGGTAGTTTGACATCATCGGCGTTAACGGAAAGGACTCAACTCGCGCTGCCAACGGCGGTTGAACAGCTCGTTCAGCCGTGACAGAAAGAGAATGGCTTTCCATAAAATCGACCCATGACTGAAGATAACGCAGTGCTTCTTCACGGTTTAAAGCATGTGTGTCGATATCCCAAGCCAGTTGCAGGCTGTCTCCCAGATCCAGTATGTGGCAGTGGAGCCGTACCCCACTAGTTGCCATGTTTTCATGCACGACGTTATCGTACCAAGACGCTTGAGCACCATAGCGGGTAATACCGGAATAAACGATGGGAAGTACCCCCTGCGTGACTGGGAGAGAGCGTAAAGCTTCCACTGCTGAGACATGATAGTGGCGCAGATCCTGTTCTAACTGATCGTGCAATCGGCTGACATAGCGGGCGAAATCACCGGAAGATGCCTCTGCCAAAAAGAGGCTGATGGAGGTGAATGGCCCTACGACCTGTTCAATATCTGTATGCAACGGCGGACGGTTTTTTAGTGTCATAATCACACCAAATGTCTCCCCCTGCTGATATTGACTGAGCCAGCCCAAGAACAGGAAAAACAGCAGGTTTTGCGGGGAGGTGTGCAACTTCTGACTGGCTTCCTGATAACGTTTCGCTGTCAGGCGGTGAGTAAGCCTGAATACCCGGGAAGCCGAAGTTTCTGCCTGCCCAGGAGGAAGGGCTGCAGGCCGCCAAGCTACACTCAGTTTTTGCTTCCAGTAGCGTAGCGCCAGAGCGTATTCATCCGTTGTTTTATCTGCCTGATGCAGGACAACATCGCGGAAGTCAATCTCCGGTAAAGGCTGGAGAGGCATGTCATGGTATAGCGCATACCATTGAGCCAACAGCAGTTGGGCGCTATGACCATCAATCACGGCCGCATCCATACAAAAATGGACCAGATTCGTCTCGGCATTAACCTGCGTTACCTGAAGTTCATAGCGCGGAAAATCGTCAATACCAAACCGGCGGGTTGCCATTTTTTGGTTCACACTATCCAGATAACTTTCCACATCCTGACCCGTAAGATGTAAGGCCGTCATCGGGATCGTCACAGGAAGAACCTGATGTTCAATCTGCTGTTTGCCTGACTTCAATATCCTTACCGACAGCATGGGGTGTCGCACAACCAGTTGTTGCCAAGTGTGTTGTAGCTTATCAATATTTAAATTAGCAACAGCAAACTCCAGCCAGACGATGCTGCCAATACCATCCAGCCCCTTTTGCGTCATGCGACTGAATGCGTGGCTAGCCTGCAAATCTGTGAGGGGGAAAGGTTGATAGCGGTTATCTGGTGCTGCTTGTAATAAGCAAGATGCGGTAACCGCTGGCGTAATATGAGAATGGCTAAGCTGTGCCAGCAGATCGGCTATACTCGTTTCATTCATCAATGTATACAGATCGACAGACAGGTCAAAATACTGCTGTAGACCTTGTTGCAACGCCAGCATTTTCAGTGAATCGACGCCAGCCTGAGCAAACGTTATCGATTGTTCTAACGACGTTGCCTTTAAGCCAGTCATGTGGCTGATAAACTGCTGAACGGAGTATGACGCTACTGACGCAGAACGCGCCTCAATAACAGGCACACCTTTGTTAACGGCTAACAGTGGACGGTACAGAGAACCGGATTCCTGACTGACAGGCAATGGAACTTTACGGTATTGCTTGCCTGCAACAAATTGTGTTAACAGATCAGATTGGGTAAATGTCGCTATTTTACCTGCTGGCGTACAAATACCGTTGCCCGGATGTTGTTTCTGTTTCAGCTCACTGATAATCTGCTGAAAATGCGCCAAACTATCAGCACTAAAATACCAGCCGATGCGTTCAATTTCACGGTGAGCCAGCGTCCACGCGACATCAAATAACCTCCCTCCATCATCATGTAATGCTTGCTGCAAAGCATCCAGATATTCACTTAACCGTGCTGCTGAAGTTGCAGATATGACAATTTGCCGGCCTATCCGCTCCTCACTGTCGCGAGCGATATCATCGGGCACTGGCACAAACTCAATTAAGCAATGTGCATTAGTACCACTCATGCCAAACGCACTCACAGCGGCTCTACGCGTTGCCTCCGACCATGGAATCGGTGTATCAGGCAACTGGAATGTTTGCAGAAAACCACAATCAATCAAAGGATTAAGCTCGTTGAAGTGTGAGCACGGCGGCTTAATGCCAAATTTAGCGCTGAGCGTCGCCTTTACGACACCAGCAATGCCTGCCGCAGCAGTTAAATGCCCGATGTTGGCTTTCAGCGTTCCTAACACACAGGGCTGGGTTCTCTCTGTGCTGGCAAATACCTGCATAAGCGCGCGGGCTTCTATTGGATCGCCCAAATGGGTTCCAGTACCGTGCGTTTCTACATATCCAACCGTTGCAGGTGAAATACCGGTTTGTTGATACAGGGAAGCGAGTAAGTCTGCCTGTGCCTTGCCATTCGGGGCAGTAACAGAGGTAGAGTGCCCATCATGGTTAACCACGCTGCCTTTGATAACCCCCCAAATATGATCCCCCTGCTGCCGCGCTGCATAGAGAGGTTTCAGTAGCAGCAACGCCCCGCCTTCACCGTGGACAAAACCATCAGCCTGTGCGTCAAACGGTCGGCATTTGCCACGAGGTGAAAATACGTTTAACTGGCTGGTTTGTAGATAAAATTCAGGATGCAGAGTGAGTGAAATACCCCCGCATATTGCCATGCTGCTTTCACCACTCCGTAAACTTTGACAGGCGAGATGCAGTGCCACCAGAGAAGAAGAACAGGCGGTATCGACGACCATAGCAGCACCATGAGTCCCTAGATAGTGCGCTAAACGCCCAGCCAGCATTGCGTTATCCGTTCCTAGGAACGCGTTAGGTCCTTGATGGATGCCCGCATCACGCAATACCTGATGGTAAAAAGAGTCCCGAAGTCCCAGAAAAATTCCTACTGCATGGCCTTTCAACGCTGCACGGCTATAACTGGCGTCTTCCATCAGCATTCGCAGTAAGGCAAAGCAGCGCCGGTGTTGGGGATCTAATCCCAAAGCTTCATCGTCGGTAAAACCGTAGCGATTAGCATCAAATTGCCAGGCATTATCCAAGAATGCCCCCCATTTACTCCGCGAGGCAACTCCATCAGGAGAGTAAAAACTCTCGTCTAGCAACCAGCGTTCTGCGGGAATTTCACTAATTTCATCCGCTGCCGCCAATATTTTGTGCCAAAACTGTGTGATTGAATCTGCGCCGGGAAACTGCCCTGCCATACCGATAATGGCAATATCATCATCAACTGCGGGCGATAACTGCTCAGGATGCATGGATTTAGCTGCATGGCTGGCAAGAAGAGTCTCGATATCAGGCGCGTTATAGAGATCGATGGCAGAAAACTCAGGGCCAAACAGTGGTTTCATAGCCGTGGCTAACGCCACGATTGAGATTGAATCAACCCCCATTGCTGTCCAAGTTGCCCGCTGCTGCTGGGCCAGAGGATAGCCCAAAACATGTTCAATGCAGTCCAGCACACGCTGCTCGACAGTTGTGTTACCCAGCTGTTGTGGCTTAGTCTGCCTGTTCAGCGTCTCTGCTAACGCCCGCCGATCTACTTTACCGTTGCTCAATCTGGGCAATGTTTCGATCGGCTGAATGTGATGTGGCAGCATAAATGCCGGTACGCGTTGCTGTAGCAGCTCTCTTATCTTCTGGTGCTGAGGATCGGCAAGCGAATTCGCGGTGACCACCCAAGCATAGAGATGATCATAGCCAGTAGGGGTTTTGTCATACAATACAACGGCATCTTTTACTTCTGGCAACCGTTTAAGCTCATTCTCGACGGCACTCAGATCCAGCGATTGACCATTAATTTTGACACGGTCATCTTTCCTGCCTTTCAGAAGAAACTCACCGTTAGGCAACTTTACGCCCAGATCGCCAGTACGGTATACACGTACTGGCTGCTGATCGATGTTGATAGTGGGAAACGCACGGGCTGTCCGCTGCTCTTGCCGGTGATAACTTAAAGCAACACCGATGCCGCTGACGCAAATTTCTCCTACTTCGCCGTCAGCAACCTCCTGCAACAGGTCATCACACAGCGTCACCCGTAAATTCTTAATCGCTCTAAACGTTAATGCTTCTCCCGCCTGCCTGATACTTGCTGCAATAGTATTAACTTCTGTGGCACCGTAATCCTCTATAATCCGGCAGTCGGGGAACAATTGTTGGCACTGTTCAATCAACGAAGCATCATAAATTTCTCCTCCCAGTGTGATGAGCTCCAGTGCACATTCAGATCGCTGTAATGGTCTGTCGCAGGCCGTAAGCAACAAGCGTAATAGCGATGGAGTGAGCGTGATCCAATTAACACGACGTTGAACAAGAAAATCTTTTAAAGAGTGTGGATCGCTAAGCAATGCGTGAGGAAGCATGATGGTGGGCTGCCCCAGTAACAGTGCCCCCAATAGCTCCCACATGGATGGCATAACACTGATATATGAACGGGATGCCGCAATAGTGGGAGCATGCTGCTCTAGCTCAGACCACATCCACGCTAAACGATTAAGTACCTGATGCTGAGCGTGGAGTACGCCTTTAGGTTCCCCTGTTGACCCTGAGGTAAACATCAGGATCGCCGGAGCAGAAATATTTCCCTCATTTAAGGGTTGATATTGAAACTGGCTAACAGCCTCAATGTCATGGGCGGATAGCACCGTGGAATTCGCCGCCCAAGCAGGCACTTTGCCATCTTCCGTATCGTGAAGAATCAAGCGCACATCGGCATATTCCGCTAACCGACGAAGATAATCCGCAGGCCAAGTGGGTTCTAGCGGGGTGTAAACGTATCCGCAGTGCCAAATCGCAAACATGCTGGCAAATAATAGGGGGGATTTATTACAATTCACTCCAATATGCGATCCAGGAGGTAATCCTGCCTGCTCAATTTTTACAATGACTTTTTGGATAAGCAAAGCAATTTCATTATATGTCGCTTTATTTTGTGCCTTATTACCATAATAAATTGCCACTTCCCGAGAGAATATCTGAGTTACTTTTTCAAATAACGCAGGCAAGGAAAGTCCTTTATTTATCGCATTCAATCCATTCTCTAAAATAATATTATTATGCAACTCACTGGACATAGAATTTCCTCAGGAGCAACCCTGACCTAATAAGACCATTAATGATTAATAAATAGTAAAACCCAATGCTGCACATTTATTTGAAATGTGCAGAGAATTTATATTAAAAATAATTTTGCAATGATTTAATTTAGCTGAGCTGTAACCTCTACATTACCGCTTAGTGCAATACTAATCATACACCCTTTTTCAGCTTGTTTAATATATTTATCCACAGTTTCACGCGGTAAATCATGAGAGGATTGAATAGAAACAAAATGTCTAATTTCTTTTAATTTAGGTCCCATTGAAGTAATGGAAAAATCAGCTTCACTATTAACACTAATATTTTCATACTCTATTTTATTAAATTGAAAAATAGCACTCAATGTAATAATAAAGCAAGAAGTCGAAGCGCCGACAATTAAATCTTCTGGGTTGGTTCCTTTCCCCAATCCACCTAAATCCTGCGGAACTGAAATAATGCTCGCTAAGCTCCCCACATTTAACATTCCCTTGCCGGTAGCCAGGGTTCCTTGCCAATTACCTTCTGCGTGAAAAGTTTGAATCTGCACTCTTTTATCTCCTAATTGATTCAGTTAGCGCTCGTATGCTGCCGTAACTTAGCCAATAATGGCATTCGCCGCATTTCGTCGCGCAGTTGCCTTTTGAGCACCTTACCGGTTATTCCTTTCGGGATATCCCTGTGCTGCAAAAGAACCAGTTGGGATAATTCAACCAATTTTCTATCCGTCAAACACTGGTTGATACGTTGTAGTAAAGCCTCTTCATCTATTACTTCAGCCTGTGGCTGTACAACGGCAAATAGCACTGGCTGAGCAAATTTAGAATCAAAAGACTCTCCCACAATAGAACAATCTTCCAGTTCTGCAAAATTCGATAAAATAATTTCTTCACTCAGCAGGCTATAACAGGGACCGCCAGAGGTCATCACTACGTCAGAAATGCGATCAACGTGGAAGACCAACCCATTCTCATCTTGGTAAGCCAAGTCACCTGTTAGCCAGTACCCTTTAATTCGGCTCTGGTAAGTTAACGCTGAATTGTTCCAATACCCCGGCGTAATACTGGGAGATTTAATGCCTAAACAACCAACTTCACCTGCTGTGGCTTCACTCCCGTCAGCTCGAAAAATGCGTACCTGCACCCATTCTTGTGGTAGGCCAACACATCGGCCATAGTTGTTTGTATAGGGCGTATGGATAATTCGGATGCTGATGTGCCCCATTTCTGAGGAACCCAGCCCGTCGACAAACTGCGATCCTTCCACTCGGACCTTTCCCCTATAGTGCCATCCCTGACGAACCAAACGGCGGATGTGTGGTTCATGCGCTGCATCACCGCTGTTTATCCACGTGTTCACCGAAGAAAAATCACAACGTTCTGCATAGTTTGTCGCCAGCTCTACATAAGTTTGAGGGAAAGCTACCACGGTGGAGGGGTGCCATTTCTCGATTAATTCCGCGACATTCTGCCCCTCTCGTGAACAAGCCATAACGATTTTGCTGCCACTCAACGCACAGTGGATAAGAAAGGCAATAGATGAATTATGTGATGACGGTAGCGCATTCAGATAATAGTCGTTGCCTTGCGCCTGAGGCTTGTTCAATAAGTCGCGTATACCGTGAAACCACTGTTGATGAGCCAGGATCACAGCCTTCGGTGTCCCTGTTGTCCCAGAACTGTGCGTGATCATGATAGGAGAATCGGCTTCATGCTGATAAAAATCGGCTTCTTTCAGCAATTCCGACGCTAAAGAGACTTTTTCAATCATCACCACCTCAATCCGCTTTTTTAGATGATTTTTCAGGACACTTCCCTGCTTTCCTGCTGAGACAACGAGGCACGCTCCAATATTAGAAAAGTGTGCGCCTGCGGTAGCGATAGGCATTGCTCCGTTAGTCAACGCGGGTACGGCTCCGAGCGCATTTAAAGCGGCATAATGTAGAATGTAATTAATGCCATCACCACAGTAAACCCCAACCACATCAAAAGGTTTGACGCCTCTGGCCTGATACCAACGAGCCCAGCGGAGAGCCAATTGATAAAGCTGTTGAATGGTTAACTGATAGACGTGTTCCTCAGCCGCGATTTGTGTTCCCTCAGGGATAATGATGCTTGCCTCGTCGTTTGCAGAATAAAAAGCCTGCGCAATAGGCAAGAAATTACCCGCGCCCAACGTTGGATTTAGCTGTAAAGATTTTCGTTGTTCATCGGTCATAATTGTCGTCATTACTATCCCCTTAGAAAACCCCATTCAGAGAATAAGCTTCCTGCGTGGATAGCACTTGTTGCAGCCGATTCAAAAGCTGTGCCGGATTCTCACTCTGGAAAACATTGCGCCCGATGCACAATCCCTGCGCTTTTGCTGCCATAATGACAGAGGTAAAATCAACGATTTCATCATCACTGCTCCGCTCTCCCCCGGCAAACAGTAAGTTAATATCCTGAGTGAGACCGTCAGTAATCTCGAACAACAGTTCTGATCTGGCTGGTTTACGCAATTTAAGTGCCGTTACCCCCATTTCACTAAAAGTTCGGATATATTTTCGGTGACGTGTCACGTACTCTTTATCACTCAAATCCGACTCAATTAAACTGAACATCACTAATACTGGTATACCACGGGGTATGGTGTGTTGCATAACCTGACCGAGTTGGATCAAATTCTGGGCTGTATTATGCTGACTAAAGGGTAAATCTAAGCTAATAGCATCGGCACCTAACTGCATAGCAAGATCTGCATTTGACAGCAGTGGCTTAAAACTTGCGTCTTGGGCTAGGTGACTATTACCATTAATTTGTAAACACACAGCTGTACCGAGTAACAAATTATGCTTAACAAGGTGATATAAGAAACCTGGGTGAACGACGATACCATCAATATGTGAGCTATTTATCCAGCTCTCAACGGCAGAGAAGTTATTTATTCCCGCCATTGGCCCACTAGTTAAACCATGATCTATTGGAATAATTAACGAGCGACCATTTTTTTTATTAACAAACTTCGACCAGCGATGAGTTATACCAGTATTCATGACATTTCCTTATTGGCTGATTGATAGCTGAGTAACCATTATAAAGAGGGGACGTTATATCCCTTCATTCTCTCTTTTCATTTATTATCACAAATCTGAAATTCCTTCGAAATGGTGAAAATTTTGTTTCAGAAAATTCACCCTTCCTTGTTTAATTTAATTTAATTAGCATCAAAATAATTAATTAATCAATCAATCAATCAATCAATCAATCAATCAATCAATCACAACCAAATAATCACAATGAGTTAATGTAAAGGCAACAATTGATGGCAGAAAGTTACAGTAACTCAATGGATACAATTAATTTTAAATAAAAACACACCTGTCTATAAACATAACAAAATGTGGATTGTTGAATTATGAAATTTGGTAATAGAAATGATATATTTGATCTGGCTTGGGAATTTTTAAGGCGTAATGATAAATATATCGAAGATTGGGATAGAGTGAAAAAAACACATCCCAAAATAGGTAACCAAGAATACTATTTAATACAACATCCTATTGATAAAGTCGCAGAAAAAAAATGGGGATTATTAAAATATGCAGACCCCAAAAATACAATTCCTGCCTATATATTTTGGTCTCCAAAATACAGCGAGAAATGGATTAATGCCTTTATTGTACAAGCCTCAAGTAACAATAATAGTGCAATAAATTTATTTATAGACAACAGCATTAGCTATGTAGTGATGAAATCATTAGATAATAAACATTGCATAAAAATATCAAGGGGAAATAAATATTTTCAGTTTTTTGTTGAAAATTATAGTCATGAGAAAAATATTAGTTTAATGCTATTCTTTCCTCTTTGTACAAAGTTAAAAAACGTAAAATCAAAAATATCCGAAATTGAAGAAATATTAAACAGTAAGTCAAGTGAGAAAAACATTGACTATTCTAAATTAGACCTGTTAGATATTCTTGATTATCAAAAAAAAGGAGCCTCACAGAGAGAATTAGCTAGTTTAATATTTAAAGATATTCCTGTCGAAAATGTATGGAATCCAGACAGTTCCATCCGTTCAAATATTAGATACAGAATAAAGAAGGCACAAAATATGGTTGAAAAAGGTTATTTAAAACTTATTTGCTAATGTAACACTCACAGAGTGAGAGCATGAAAGATCATTTATTATCCATCGATTAAAGTGGTCGCTTTTATGAACAAAATGAGGTTGGAAATCACCCAATCCAAGCTGCTATCTTGAACAGAATAATGAGCATTTTATCGACACTGTTTGAGTATGACTCTATTGAAGTGGCACACTGATTTTGGTCACCGTCATAGAGGTGATATTCTCACCTCAACAATTAAACAGGTAACACGATGAAAAGAAGTTTCAGCCCCGAATTTAAATTAGAGTCAGCTCAGTTAGTGCCTGACCAAAACTACAGTATTGCAGAAGCCGCCAGGGCCATGAATGTCAGCAAATCTGCCCTAGGTAGCTGGGTTCGCCAATTGAGGCTGGAGCGGCAAGGCTTATCCCCTAAAGCCCTGCCTATCACGCCGGAGCAAATTGAAATACGTGAGCTGAAAAATAAACTGCAACGTGTTGAAAAAGAGAATGAAATATAAAAAAACTTCAGCACTCTTGATGTCGGACTACCTGAACAGTACTCGTTAATCGAGCAAATTAGAGTGCATTAGTGTGATCGAAAAAGCCTATAAGTTGATGTAACTGACAGGTAGTACCGACTCTCTGTGAACCTGATAAACTGTTTAGTCTGCCACGACTGTTGGGCTAATGAGGGCAGAGAGTGCGGATTTTCATCAGGGCTCCTGGAAGCCGAATATATGCTTGCGACTACTTTTGTCAGAAAATTGATTTACCTGCTTGAATTAAATCGGTGTCCATATATACAGTTTAGATTTTCGAAAGCGGGTACTGGCATACAAAGACAAGCATTCGTTGACTTTCGAACAAACGAGTGCCCATTTTGACATTTCTATGCGTACCTTATTTCGGTGGAGTCATAAAATAGAGCCTTGTATGACCCGTGATAAACCGCCCACGAAAATCAGTGATGAGGCGCTCATTATGGATGTCCAAAATTACCCCGATGACTATCAATGGGAAAGGGCAAAACGCTTAGGCGTTGCACAGTCTGCTATCCATTACGCCTTGAAACGGCTGAAGATTACTGTCAAAAAAAACACTAAGACATCCCAACGCTGATGCCCGGATTCGTCAGGCATTTGTCGAGCGCATTCACCATTATGAACAGGTGGGAAAACCGATTGTTTATCTGGATGAAAGCGGCTTTGCGCAGTCTATGCCCCGTACACACGGCTATTCGACAAAAGGATGGCGCTGCTTCGGTACACACGATTGGCAGGCCAGAGGTCGATTAATGTCATTGGCGCCATCCTCAAAATGACCTTCGTGACCTTAAGCTTGTTTTCTGGAAACATTAATGCGGATGTCTTTCATGCCTGGATGACACAAGATTTGCTGCCAAAGCTCCCAGGCGGGGCCGTGATTGTGATGGATAATGCCCCATTCCATAAACGACATGACACGATAAAAGCGATAGCAGACCACGGTTGCCTGTTGGAATGGTTACCCCCTTACAGCCCGGATTTGAATCCCATCGAACCCAAATGGGCTGAAGTAAAGGCAATAAGAAGAAGAGAAAGGTGTTCAATTGATGAGCTATTTAGGGTACATGTTGACTATGCCTGATTATATTGATTCTGCTATATCCGACGACCAAGAATGAATAAAGGTCTGAAGGCCGATAAGGAGCAGGTGTGCATATATCCATCATGGCTCAGCAGAAAATAACCTGCAAACACAGAAGCCGAATGTACGAACGCAGTTATGACCGTCATTCAACGAACTTATCTTGCACATAAGCGGGAGTTCATGTACGGATATAGAGCTGCAACCTACCGTCGATGTCAGGGTTATTTTTGCCTTGCAAACAGGATGCGTTCATATAGGTGACCATAGATTTAACCTTTCATATGGAAAATAAACCTGTTCCATAAAGCCCCTCCGGTTATCAACCTTGTTAATGCGGGCTACCCGTACAGCCGGTGCCAGAGATACTGTTCGATATACTGAGGATGAATGGCTGTTGCAAAATCTGTCTTACTGGCTCATGGCCAAAGTGGCTACTGTCATCCAGCCATCCGGTACTACACTATGCAACGATTTTAAAAGCAAACCTAACATACAAGTTGATCATTAATGCTGGGTTGTCCATCGCGCTGGAAAACGCATTCAATGTTCAGTTCTTGCTGAAACTGTGTGGGGACACAGATCTGTCAGGAGCCGGATGCGGTAATTCTGCAAGTCCGGTTCTGAGGAGGGGCCTACCTGGGTGACTGGGTAGTCCTACTCAATCAGGACCCCAATAAATGAGAGTATAAAAAAATTTGTATTGGCAACAGACTATAACGACGGCTAATTTTTTTAACTACTCCAACTGCTGCTCACTGCTTGCAAGCGTTAGAACGGATGGCAAATCACTCTGCGGGTGAGCTCTCAATAGTTGATAAGCAATCCCTCCTACTCCAGTCATCAATCCTGGCTGGAAAGAATCAGATGCTATATCACATTGTGGGCCATGCTGCTCCAGAGCAGCTAGCCAGTTTGCCAACAAAGCCTCTCTACTCATATTCACAGGTCCCAGCCCTCGAGCAATTGCTTCATCCAGTAGCTCCCATGCAGAGGCATCACCATGGCAAATGCAACTATCACATCCTAGGCCATTACATTGTACCGCAGACGTGGCACGATGCAGTTGCACCCGCGTCAACTCTTTCTTGATAAACGGATCAAGATCTAAATGGGCTAGGCCGATCCCCACAGCACCATGGCACCACATCGTTGCTGTTTTACCGGCATTACCGCGCAGATCCAACCAATTTTTCTCTTGAGGATCAAATAAGCTTTCTTCAAAAGCAAAGGCTGCCTCAGCAAGTTCGCGATAAGATGAACCACCGCCAGCTTGTGCTAACTTAGAGAGTGACCATCCAATACCTGTAGCGCCATGCGAGAAGCCGCCAAGTCCATTAACCCAAATTGGATGAGGCCAATAAGCTTTCTTCCCATCCCAGAGTGCATTGGCTTGTAACTTATCGCCTAGTTCTCTAGCTATAGCTAGATATGATATATCTCTTGTTCGCTTGGCTAAAGCTAGTAAAGGTGGAATGGCTCCAGCAATGCCATAAAGGACGTCATTTACCTCGCTCTCAGCTACCGATTGTGGAAGTAGTTTTGCTAATGCTTGAGCACGAGCTACCCCCTCGCCGTGAAGATTACCTAAAATGTCAAGAGTCAACCATGTCCAGATTTGTCCTCCTAAACCCGTGTACGCGCCTGGAGGTAAAGAACGTATCTTGATGTGATCTGCCCGTATTTGCTCGTGTTTCGTTTCAGCTTTACGCAATGTGAAAAGAATAGCTTCCAACAGGCTATCTAGTCCTTCGACATGATCTGTACGACCAGCACGCGTTTCATAAAGATAGGCCGCTACTACCAACCCAACACCAGAAAGACCACTATATAGATCATGCTCCAGTGGACGTATTGACCAGCCAATATTTGGATTGAGGCAAGGTGCAATCCAAATTACGCTACCATCTTCTCCATAGATTGCATGCTTGAGAAAGTCTCGCATGATTATGCTAAGTCTTAAACGTCGGCGTAGATCTACATCATCTGTCTGAGTCAGAGAAGGCCAGCAAGATGGGCGGTTGGGCATACCACCATCATTAATATAGGCACTGACAAGAGTAGCGTGAATGATCTGTCGCTCTCTCTGCAAATCAGCAGCGCGCCAATGATTCAAAGTCGCATCGATCAAATTCGAAGAAGATAACCAGCGGGTACCACCAGGTCCATTCAGTTGCCCGAATTTCACTACCATTGAAAAGTAGGGAATATCACCTACTTTCAGGTCTGTGATTTCGGCATTGATCACTGTTCTGTCGCTTGGCGCTATGGATGAATTTATGGCCATACGTGACAACAGGTCAAACACACGCTCAGTGGCATCTATTTCATTATGCAGAGACACTGGATGCCACAACATGCGAGCTAACTCAGCATAAGATTCCGTAGGGCGCACTACAACTCGTACTTTACAGTTGGCAAAACTCTCAAGTTTGCTGCGCAAAACACCTGAGTGGTCCAGATAACGTAGGGTGTGGTTAATATTGTCAAACGCATCCAGTAATTGCGGCCAATAATTCTTTAGGAGAGGTTGGGGACTTGGATGATTCAGTGCTACTGGTGCGGGAACCATTATTGTATCCAAATAGGCTTGATCTGTTCCTGCTTGTAAAATCACAGGCTGCTGTATCAATGGTTGCTGTTTCGGCAGTGCCCCAACCGAAGATATGTCGATGCCACGCCACCCAAGTCCAGTGTTTCTTCTTGGTAGAATACCTGTGCTAAGTACGGTGCCTGAAATCCATTCTGTTGCACGATCCATAGCCTGTCCGTAGCCAGAAGGAACGACAGGTAATTTAGGCGTAAATAAGGTTTCACAATCAATCACAATAGGGTGGGAACCTCGAGCAATGATATTTTGTGCATGTATATCGGTACCGCCAAGTACACGTAATACCCCCAACCATTGACCTATCCCTCGATAAAAACCGCATAACTCTTCTTCGTTAGCTGCATAACGCTGGGTGACAAATTCTGCCCAACCATGTCCATCAAATACCAATGTACGAGGTACAAGTGCGGTGATGGGTTCCTTATGTACTGAGGAAAGGAAGTGAAGAAAGTCAGCAAGTAGAACATCAACCATCATTGAACGCGGCTTGTAGACTATCGTCCCTCCTTCACAAGTCACTTTGACCACTGTTCGTCCTTGATGACTATCTCCTTCATCAAAACTCAACCCCAGAAGGGACCCAGTTTTATCCCCGCACAAGATGCCCAAGTCAGTACGATCGCTTGCCCAATGTGTGGCAAAATCAACTATTGCCATGCAACGATTGCTAAGGAGACTCTCAATACGAGTTAACAAATTTGGATAGTGTTGCTGTAATGCCAACCAGAAATCTGGTTGTGAAGAAATCTCAATGAAGTGTTCCCAACGTTGTGTACTATTATCTCCCTGTAAACGCCCTTCCTGACGAGCAATATGTAACTCCAAGAGAAGTGTACGGATTAAATGTTCATGTAGGGTAGATAGCAGAGTGGTATATGCAGTATGGGAAATAATTTCTCGTTCTTTTTCTTCTAGTTTTGGAATGTCTCGAATCCGATTAACTAACAGGGTGAGATCTCATATATTTAGTAAGGTTATTTAGGTTAAATAAAGACCAGAATATAACTTCTTATAGCTCTTTCTCTCATTAAAACGATAAGATCACGCTATTCCATAAAAATAGCGATCGTAATAATGAGTATTTTTAACTTTATCAGTAAGATCGATGACCCGCGTTCTGATATCAA
>NZ_NKHR01000003.1:0-132476 GCF_014467285.1 Xenorhabdus sp. PB62.4
GGGCAGCGTTCAGCAGGTACCCGCCGCCCCAGAGGGGGAGTGGTCAGGCAGTGGCGGATTTACTGACCTGACACTGCAATTTACCACCTGTGCCGTGCGGTTGGCGAAGGGGCATTTGTTACCGCCGGGTGTGGCACCCGAAATGCAGGCAGCACAGAGTGTCTTATGGCAGGCCGTGGTGTTCTGGGCGGCGTTGTTTTACCACCTGCCGTTGTTGCGGCAGCTTGAGGGGGAACTGGAAGACGGGCATGTCTGGCAGCCGGGCATCGGTATCCCCGACAAACCGTTTCGTTTCCGTTTTCGCACACCGGAGAACATACCGTCGGTTCCACAAGAAGTGTTGCTGGCTGCCTGTCTGTTACCGGAAAAAGCCATGGTGTGGCTGGTTTCCGTGCCAGAAGTCTGGCACTGTCTGATGCAGCACCTCAATGGTCGTCCATCCACTGTCCCGCTGATTGATGCGTTGCTTCAGGAAGCCGCCGGACTGGTTCATTCACCCCGGGTGAAACAGGCGGTTTCGCCAACGGCAGCTGAAACGGCCCTGGCTACCGAAGCCGGCGCAAGGCCGGAAACAAAACCGGCTGCTTCCGTCAATAAAATGAAAAGTCCCTCTCAATCTGCGGCGGACGATACCCGGACGTTATTGTCATTATTTCAATCAAATGATGAAGTTTCATTGCTCATTAATGCAAATGAGAACGATAACGATTTGAAAACAGGCAAACGCACAGGCAGGCAGCCAGAAAACGTTGCTCCCGCCGGGGATAAGTCGTCATGATATTAATAATGAAATAATTTCAATTTGTAATTGATTGTTAACGGGATGATTAACGGCTTGCTATAGCGAAAAGCCACTGGGTTGTGTTGTTGATAACAGGAAAAAATGATGCACGGAACAGAAGAAATAATGGGTTGGGAAGCGTTATTAGACGAATACTTTTTTTCACATATCCTGAGACCGGACACCGAGTGGAGTTACCGTAAAGTGACGAAGGGATTTACCCGGTTTATGGGGGAAGCGGTCTCACCGGTGCAGGTCACCCACCGGGATGTGCTGCGGTGGCGGCGTCATCTTCTGCTGGAGAAAAAACAGTCGAGCCACACCTGGAACAATAAGGTGGCTCACATGCGGGCCATCTTTAATTTCGGCATGGAGCAAAAACTGCTGCCGCACACCGAGAACCCGTTTAATGATGCGGCAGTGAAAAAAGAAAAGAAAAAGAAGAAAATCCTGAGTGACTCGCAGATAAACCGCATCAATCTGGTGATGGGGAAATTTGCTGAGGAAGAAAGAACCGGGGCGGCTCCACGGGGAGGGCGTTGTGCCTTGTATCCGGCCGGGTATTGGATGACGGTACTGGCGACATTACGTTTTACGGGGATACGCCAGAACCAGTTGCTGCATCTGCGGCTGCGGGATATCAATCTGGAAAGCAATTATATTGAACTGGGTCTTGAAGGCAGTAAAAACCACTGCGAATGGGAGGTGCCGATTGTCCAGCCACTCAAACCCCGGCTGGCACAATTAATTGAACGAGTAACAGCGGCCGGTGCCGAAGCCGACGATCCGATTTTTGACCTCAGCCGGCTGAATGTGCCGCATCAAAGCCGGCTTTCCCGTTACAAATACGATATCGACAGGGAAAAACAGCAACTTCGTTCTTTCTTCCGAAGGCTGTCCAGAGAATGTGGCTTTGCCGTCTCCCCCCACCGGTTTCGCCATACAGTGGCAACAACGCTGATGAAAGCGCCGGATCGAAATTTGCCGTTGGTGAAAAGATTACTGGGGCATCGTAATGTCGCGACCACGATGGAGTACATTGATCTCGATATGGAAGTGACAGGGAAAACACTGGAGCGGGAACTGGGGCTGTATACCGATCGTTCTGATGAGCCTTCCGGTGAGAAGCAATAAAACGGATTAAAAAGAACAGGGCGGGTTTCAGTCAGGATTGAGGAGGATGGCATTGATTGAACTGCCCTGCATCAACAATGGAGGGTATAAAAAGATAATTGATACCGATCCGGCATCCCGTGAAGTTTATACCTGACTTGACATCAGAATCAATTACTGAAATCATTACCTTAAACGAGAAAAGGGCAACTGATAAAACAGCCACCCTGTCATCTTGTCTTAAATGTTCTTCTCAACTAAACAGTACAAATTGAACTGATTAGGCTTTAACATTTAATTAACGATTGATTCTTTTTCGCGCTTTTGTCAGGAAATTTAACAACCTAGGACAAACCCGCATGGAAACTTGGTGCCCGGAGGCGGAATCGAAAAGCATTATAACTTGTTGAATAATCAAAGTCTATAACCTTGCCTTCCTTTTATGCCCCTTTTAATGCCCCTGAATTTTTTTGCTTACCTTTTCTTTTCTATCTGACTGATTTTGCTTATTTATACCATTAATTGTGTGTTTTTCAATCATCTTAAAGCAAAAAAGCCGTGAGGGTTAAAAATGGTCAAATTGGGCAGCCATTTTACGCTCAGGGCTTGATATAAAAAATATTCATTTTTACGACATCGATCACAAATTACAGCGGGTTATTCCTGTGGTTTACTGCGAACCTTACGTTCAATCAGTTGACCACTAATATCAAAATAACGACTCGGCCAGATTTCTGAAGGGTGGATACCGAGATAATTCGCGATAATCCATTCGCCTTTAGGCCACTGTCTGCTGAGTGCGTTTGCTAATGTTGATGAACTGAGTCCCGCTTCACGAGAAACTGCTGCTAAGGTTGTCCCACGTTTACGTAATGCTGCAATGATATCGGCCTGATGCCAGTCATTTTGAACATTGTTGTTATTCATTCCTGCTACCCCTTCCATTAATTAATATTGATGGTGGTGATTCAAAGCAGGGTTAGCAGACCGGAGTACCCACCGGCGAGGCCGAAGCCTCCCCTGCCTGAACCACCATTGAAAGGGTGATAGCAAGCGCACTGGCAGAAATATTCTACCAGTGTTTGGGTACACAAGGCTGCTAAACCTTGACCACTAGATTTTGCTAATGGCGGGAATACTTTAACTGATTGTTTTATCTGACTCAATAACCGAATCACTAAGTTTAACGGCTATAAACCCGCTCAACATAACGCCCACGACCATCACCATGCCCCAAATCCATTGAAACCAGTGCCCTTGCCTCCTGACGACTAAAACCATTTTGTTGGTAATAATTCAGTGCATCCTGTGCCCATGCATAGCGCAAACTATGGGGAGAATGGCAGCCTGTTAAACCAATCTTTGTGGTATGTGTCCGCCAGTAGTTCATGGCCTGCTTGAGATCGGATTTATCAATCAATCTGCCGCCACGTTGTTCTGCAATAGCAATGGCCTGTTCGACAGCCTCTTTTACCGCTGCGATATCCAGTACGCGGGTTTGCCTTGGCCGGCTTCCTTTTGTACCAAAAACAACATGCAGTTTCGGCTCTGGTTGTTCTAACTGTTTGCGCCAGCTTTTCAATGAAGCACTGCATTGCACCGCTTCCTGAGAACGTAACCCCAACAATCGGGCAAGTGTCAGTGTGACGGCAAATCCGGCATCACGTTCACGTGCCTTCTGATAAACAACCTGAAATGTAGTATCAGGGATCGCTTGTTTCGTTCCGGCTCGGCTGGTTCCGCTTAATCCCAATGCCTGATTGCTCAAACGCGGCGAGGTTTCCAATTTTTCCCGGCCTGCCATACGGAAGATATTACGCAACGCGGACATTTCATTTTGTACTGTTCGTTTGGCAATCCCCTGAGATAAACGAGTATCAACGTACTGCTCTACATGTTTGGCTTTCAAATTCTTAAGGCTTTTCACCTGAATATTCAGGCTCAATAACAACGCGCCCAAGCGTCCAGCAATCCGAATGCGATCATGGCAGGTCTTATGGCTGCCGCCGCCTTGTCGGGCAAAAAATTTTAATTCCTTAATCAATCGACTCATTAGCTTCTCCCGCGACCTATACCTGACACCATGCAATCTCTGGCGCGCGACCATTCTGGCAAAACAGAAAAACCTGCTTTGCCCTTGATCGATATCTGTGCGCCAGAGTGAACGCAGGTTGAGGTATTGCGGGGTATCGGTTGAGTACGCGGTACTGCCGCCTGTATAAACAGGTCATCCCCACCGGCAAAAAAGCCAGCCTCGATATCGTCAAGTTCTCCTTTTGATGCTTTTTCAATCTAAAAATGCAGTGTCAGATTCACTGCGTGGTGAAGCAGGCGTGAGCCTGTCAGGGTTGTGGTACTCTTTGGCTGCGGCGTCACTTTCAGCGCTAACCCGCAAAAAGTGACGCCTTTAAGTTCCGTAAACGGTCAGCAAAAGTTGTACGAGCGTTGAAATGCCAGCAAGAATCGCAAGACACAGCAAAGCTAAGTGTTAAACGGTAGTTATGAGTTAATTATTTGGATACAGAAAAGTTGTCTGCTGAATATTTCAAACAGAGATTGTAAAAGTGTGAATGTGATGTGGTGTAAAGAGCATGATTCAACGTTTAATGCTCTTAGATGACGATATAAAAACACCTTTTGGGCGTATTTTTAGTTTAAGAAACCTTCATTACCAGACAAGGGGTTTATGTCTGACAATATCTGCTTCCAAAGGGGGGCAGATGTACCGCAATGCTTGCTCTCCCTTGCAGGCTACGGGAGTTTTCATTCGCCACCCGAAGGCGATCCTGACAGGCGAGGGATCATTTTTGTAGAGAAAGATATTAACGGTCAGACAGGCGAGAGTCAAACCATTAAGGATTCCTGCCAGACTTATTTTTGCCTGAATTACCGTGCATATTCCGATAATCCCCCTATATTCTGCCAACACCCGCCAAAAACTGGATTTAATTCGTTAATTAATTTGATTGATTAATGTGTAGAATAAATGTGCTTTGCTGTTCAACCACGCATTTTATCTCGCTGAGATTCAGCATGATACCGAAGCCTAATTGATAAAACACAAGTTAAATTCAATGAAAAACAACAAAGAATCGCTTTATCTAAAAGAGCGCGCTTACCTGCGAGAGCTGGCTGAGCACATCGCGAAAGAGTCACCGCATCTGGCTGAATTTCTGGTTTCCTCTCATGACCCTGATATTGCCCGTGTTTTCGAAGCTTTTGCGTTTTTGATTGCCAATCTGCGGGACAAGCTGGAGGATAATTTGCCCGAAATTGTTCACGGCATTCTCTCCCGTATCTGGCCGTTAGCCCTGTCTCCTATTCCACCGACGACAATAGTACAATTTACACCCACGGATAATGAACATCAGGGCACTGCCGAGATCCCGATCAGTACATCGGTGTCTGCCAGCCTTAACGGGCAGTTGATCAACTTTAAAACCTGCCGTCCTTTGCATAGTGAACCGCTGATTGTACAGGCGCGCGCAGTCAGGAAAACGGGCACTCACAGTGAAATCATCCTGACACTATGCCAAACCGGTTCGGCGTCTTCTTTCTGGCAAAGTGGGGCCTTATCTTTTTTCCTTGGCACCGATACGGAGCGCGCCGCCCAGCTCAGCCTGTGGCTGGATCAACATATCTGTGATATCAGCCTGAACACACAGGGTGAGCGGCGAACAATGAAAAGTTTTCCTGATGGCTGGCATGGCTTGCTTGATGAACCGTTGCTGCCCAGCGCCAAAAGTCCCTATTCCGGCTTGCAACCTCTGGTGGAATATTATGCGTTGCCGGCGCTTTATAACTTTGTCACGCTGGATATCAGCAGCAGTTGCGCAAAAGTCCCGCTGAATGACGATGGCACGTTTGAGCTGATTTTGCGTTTCGGGGGGGAATTGCCACTGGAGGATGTCGAGGGGGCATTTTTGTTGGGTTGTGTGCCGGCGATCCATCTGGAAAACCAGACCAGCCCGCCTGTCCGGTTGGAAGCCGGTAATCACTGCTATCCGCTGCCATTGGGCGGTTCGGTGTGCTTGTACCGGTTGCAGGAGGTTCAGGTGGTAGTGCAGCCCGAAGACAGTGAGCAGCGTGGCACGCCTTATCACTGGCTGCCGATTGAGCAGTTTGTTCCCGCCGGGCGTTTTTTCGATGACGATGCGCAGCCCGACACGTTTTACTACCAGCTTCAGACTGAGCAGGATTTTCTGGGCAGGATCCAACATCGGCTGTGTTTTTTTGATTTGACTGGCAATCCGGCAAACAATCTGCCGGAGATTGCTGTCTCGTGCTCTTTCATCGGCTACCATGAGCAGGCATTGACGCTGGAACAAGGCGCAATTACTGTGACGCCGGAAAGTGCACCGTCCCATCTTGATGTGCAGAATATTATTCCGGTGGTGACCGATTATCCACCATTGTTACAGGAAAATAACAGTTGGCCGCTGCTCTCCTGCCTCTCCAGTCCGCCGATGATGTTATTTGCCACCGACAGCCTGAAACAGTTTCTCCGCCTGTTTGACCCGCATAGCGAGACCAACCGTCCGCTGAGCCGCCAGTTCCGCCAACACATTGACGGCATTGTACAGGTGGAAGAGAGTCTGACTGACCGGATGCGGCGGGGGCGCCCCATTCGCGGGCATTTACTCTCACTGACGCTGAACCCTGATTGTTATCGTAATCAGGGAGAAATGTATCGCTTCTGCCGGTTAATTAATCAGGCGCTGGCTTGTTTTATCACCCAATCTTCGTTTGTCATGCTGGAGATTTTCACCCCGGACAGTCACAAAGCGCTATGGCAATTCTGGCACGTCGATGGATTACGCCCGGCCATGTAAGACATGCATGTCATAACCGATAAGGAATAAAAATGAAAAGTGGATTACGTTTTACCTGCCGTATCGCGGGTGTGCCGGAAGACACCTTTGCTGTGGGGGAATTTTCCCTGCAAGAGGGATTATCAGAACTTTTTACCCTCAATCTGACACTGGTCAGAACGGGCAACCCGAATCCGTTTAAACCACAGGCGGAAATTGATTTGACCTCATTGCTGATGCAGGAAGCGGTACTGCAAATCTTTCACGGGGCAACCGAGCAACGCAAAATCACTGGCATCATCTCCCATGCGGACTGGGTGAACACCGATGGTCATAAGACAATCTATTCTGTGACCGTGCGGCCTGCCTGCTGGCGGCTGACGCTCAATCAGGACAGCCGAATTTATCATCAGCAAAATGTGCCGGCCATTTTAAACAGCCTGCTGAAAAAACATCGGGTGAAAGCCGATTCGAAGCTCTACGATGTGCATCAGGAGCGGGAATATGTGACCCAGAAACGGGAATCCGATTATGCATTTTTCAGCCGGTTAGCCGCGGAAGAAGGTATCAGTTTCTGGTTTGAGGATGAAACGCTGTTTTTCAGTGACCGCCATCTGGGCATGACCGCTGGCTTGCCGCTGCAATACCAGCCCCAGCCGGAAACCGCGCACGGGGTAGATACGATTTATCAGGTACGGTTAGGCGTCGGCATGAGTCCGCAACGCAGCCTGCACAAAGATTTCAACCCGGAAAACCCGCGCTATCATCTCTCCCATATGCACAGCAGCGAAGGCTTTCGCGACTTCGGCAGCCAGACCCCCTATACCGTGTTTGAAAGTTACGGACGCTTCCAGAAAGATGCCGCCGCCATTCCGTTTTTAAAATACCGGCAGGAAGCGCTGGATAACCAGAAACAGACTGGCAGCGGTAGCAGTAACTGCATCAAACTGATGCCAGGTAAAATCTTCGAGATAAAAAATCACCCGCATAAGCCGCTGAATGTGCGCTGGCAGGTAGTCGGTATCAGCCATCACGGGCGTTGCCCACAGGCATTGGGAAATGATGCCGGTGAAGGCACCACACTTTCCAACCAGTTCAGTTTTATTTCCGGTCTGGATGATTACCGCCCGCCTTTCCACTACAAACCGCTGGCAGATGGCGATGAAACCGCTATCGTGGTCGGTCCGGAAGGCGAAGAAATCTTCGTCAATAAAGACGGGGCGATTAAAGTCCATTTCCACTGGAACCGCTATGACCAACCCGATGATGGTGCTTCGTGCTGGGTACGCGTGGCTCAGGGCTGGAACGGTAACGGCTTTGGTTTTATGGCGATACCGCGTATCGGGCAGGAGGTGATTATCTCTTACCTGAACGGCGATATCGACCGCCCCATCGTCACCGGCTGTGTTTACAACGGCCTGAACCGTCCGCCGCTGGATTTGCCGGCGCAGAAAACCCGCACTACCTTTAAAACCAAAACCCACAAAGGCAAAGGCTTTAACGAATTGCGTTTCGAGGATGCGAAAGACAGCGAAGAAATCTATTTCCACGGTCAGAAAGACCTGACCGCGCATATCGAAAATGATGCCTACTGGCATATCAAGCATGACCAGAAGAGCCGCATCGATAACAACCGTTACCACGATATCCGCGCTGATGACCATCATCAGGTCGCCGGTTCGCGCAAAATCACCACCGAAGGCGATGTTTCGCACCGGATTGCCGGCAGCCAGCATACCCAGACCGGGGATGCGACTGTCATTGACAGCGGGCAGGAAATCCACCTGAAAAGTGGCGGCAAAGTCGTGCTGGAAGCCGCCGCAGAAATCACCCTGAAAGTGGGCGGCAGTTTTCTGAAAGTCACACCGGGTGGCATTTTGTCTTCAATGATTAATGTCGGGCAGGGTTCAGGCGGTAACGGTCGCGGGATTTCACTGCAATTACCGGAAGGTGTGGAGCCATTGCCAATGGTGGAATTTCCGGTCAAAAAATATTGTGCATTGCAGGCTCAGGAGAATGCTGCCTGGGTGATTAAATCCCCGCAGGGAGGTCAGTCATGACTGATGCCACCCAAAAAACAAGCTGGGCAACCTGGCTGGGCGGATCTGACAAACCGCCAGTTTACCTGATGATCAACCCGCTTTCGGTGCCTAATCCTGTCAACACGCTCTATGTGAACAACTGGGTTGAACAGGCTTTTCCCCTGTATAGCGGTACATCGCTTGCTCACTTGATGGAGCAGGGACCGTGGCTTATCCAGCCGAAAGGGAACTGTCTGTCCACCCTTGCTCGTCTGCTCGACCGCCGCGCATTCAGCGACGGCAGTTGGGGCTGGGCATACCGTAGCGAGGCCGGCTGGCAGGCACAATTGGACCACTGGCAACGTCACCAGCTCGTGACCCTGCGGGATGAACAGGTTGTCTTCCGGCTCATGGATACGCGTATTCTGCGGGTATTGATGCCCGCGATGCAGCCGACAGACTGGACATCTCTGCTTAACCCGGTCACTGAGCTGATGGTGGATATGCCTGAACCGACGGTTTTTCTTCGACCGGTACAATGCCCGTTCAGCCAGATTGAACGCCCTTTTGTACTGGAGCCGCACCTGATTGCAGCGTGGGAGCAATCAGATTTTGCACTGGAAGGACTCGCAAAAACGCTGATGTATGAACTGTGGGAAGCACAGGGCGAACTGGCACTGAAACGGGATACGCCCGAAGGTACTTTGATCCGTGACCTTGAAAAATGGCTGCGTCAGCACCGCCAACAGGGTTCACGTTTACAGGCGCTGACCCTCCATGACTTTCTGGCAGGAAGCGAGATTGATGCACAACGTACTTAATCAATAAAGGATTAATCGAATGAGTGACACAGGAAGATTAGATTGTGTTCCCTGCAATACATTCAAACACTGGCTGGAATTTCAGTTATTGGATAATCAGGGCAAGCCATTAATCGGTATTCCCTATCACCTGAAAAGCCGGGATGGGGTGATCAAGGCCAATGGCGTGACGAATGGTCAGGGAATACTGCGGGAAGAAAATTTATCACCACTTCCTATGACTCTGCATGTGGATGCGCAGAAATTGGCAAACCAATTGGTTGAAAAACCCGCTGTTGCAGCGGTGAAAAATGAACAAGCATCGGGTTCCTCCTCCGCGATTATGCCGGGCGAACTCAGTGATGGACTGCCGAAGATCGAAGGCTGGACAGAAGAAGCCCTGCAAACAAAATATTACACTGACCGCGAATATCCGGGCATCACGGTGATACCCGAACATAACCGTCGGCATGTGATAGTCGTCGAACGTATTGTGAAGCCAGTATTTGCAAAATCCTGCCTGCAACCTTTGGGTTGCACCGATGCGGGCACAGAAACCGAGCCCGCAGCCAATTTTGGTCAATTGCAGGTTTACCTGCCAGCACCCGCAACGGCTTCTGCGGCGCAGAATAAAAACACGCCGCCATGGTATATGGTGCCGATAGGATGGCTGCTTGATCAAGTGGTGCCACCGGCACAAGCCCATCCGCTGGTGTTTCAGGCAATGGAAACGCAGATGGCATTGGGTGCGGCAGTGGGTACGGCGAGTAATAACGATGGATCATGGGAAACCGAAAGTGCTCCGCCACTGATTTCTGAGAAAGAAAAGCTGTTCATGGCCGCCATTGTCTCTTCCACACCGACGGACCGGGCACAGTTAGCCTGGGGGGCTCTGAAACGGGCATTTGGCGCTGACAGTGACACGGCTCAACACCAGCTCGAAAGACTGAAACAACTGGCTGATCAAAAAGGCCGTGCAGAGACCCGTGTTCGCTATCGTTTTGTGGAGGATGAGAAGACCGGAAAAGTGAAGGTGGTTGGTTACCATACCCGCGAAGGAAGTGGTATGGATACGGTTAAAGTGCGTCATGTGAAGCAAACCGCACCGGGAACATACGAATTTCGGGAGGATGGCGCGGATTCGCCTATACTGGTCTGGTACACTAACGCGTCGTCAATGTATAAAACATTATCACCGCAGGAATTACCTCAATATTTTAACCAGCGTGGTACGCCAATCAATGTCAACACTGTACCGCTTGACGATCCGAGCATGACCGGTCAAACACCCGGCCTGGAAATCCCAGAGCAGCCAACGTGGCGGGACGGGATTATGGCCAACCCGCAGCAAGATCCGAATGAAATGGCGGGGAACAAAACAGAAACGCCAATATCGGATGGAACAGACCGCGGGCCAACGAAGACGACCACACCGGTACAGGAGCGTGATTTTCGGGATTATATTCTGGTTTTCCCGATTGAGGGTGTGCCGGCGGTTTATGTTTATTTGAGCGCGTCACTTAAAGGTAAAGATGCTATTGAAGCTGCTAAAAAATTAGGTTATGACCAACGAATTCCAGCACAGAAAGCACCTTTTAACTCTCATGGACAAACTGTGTTTTACAACAAAAAAACAAAAACTTATATCACACCAGATGTAGATGGACACAACATTACTAATGGTTGGAAAATGATGGATAAAAAAGGTAAAAGAATGGGTACTTATGATAGTGAACTAAATAGGATTAAGGATTAAATTATGTTTGATATTATAACAAAAAATTCTGTTATTGAATTTTTCGAAGAGCCAGCTTTACCATCGTCAATCATTATTGATGATTTTAAAGAGGAATTCCATCTACCAATAACCTATTGGAATATACATGATTATAAAAAAAGTTGGTTGAAATCTCTTAAAGAAGGCCTATATAAAAAAGATCATGCTGCATTAGCTGTCTCTATGTATGAACCTAGTAGTGTCAATTTTATTTTTATATGGATAATTTATTTCAAAGAACAAGAGATTTTTATACAAAATCAAACTTTATTTATAGATGATTGCCCCGGTTTTTCTCCTGATAGAATAAATGATTTCATAGAGCCTCGCTATACAGAAACTGAGGATGGGAACAAAATATCTGAATGGAGAACAGATCTAAATAGTATATTGAATTTTTACAAAAAATTAGAAAGAGAACTTGGACTCATATGATAAGTGCAATTTCTGAAAATGCGGTCAGTTAATGTAATAAGCATTTTATTCGCACAATCATTTTGATCGTTCAGATTGACACTGACGCGCTGCGCTTGTCTTCTCCGTGCTACCGGGCTAATACATTAACCCGGCAGCACGGAGAGCTAGAAAAATACCTGCCAGAAAAAATATTTCCTCACCTGCGCCTCATTTTTCTCCTCACTTTTTATTTTCCTTACTGCAAAAACAGGTGAGGAATTAAGATTTTTTTATCCTTAAAAATCAACGTGTTTTGTGCTCCTCACTTTTTCCATATATATGCGAAAAAAGTGAGGAAACGGTGAGCAGTAAAATTCCTTTCCTCACCGTTCCTCACTTTCTGACTCACTTTTTAATCTTTATTGTTCTGGTTAATAATCGTGAGTTCCTGCCCGTGGCGGGTAATCATCCCGTCCTGCTCTAACTTGGTTAACCAGCGGCTGAAATTCTTCACATTTACACCCATCGCTTTTAAATCATCACGGACAAGGGCAATGCTGCAATGCTCTTTTAAGGCGGTACGAGACCGGATGCACTGCCACAATACTGTATGATTATCGGTCTTATTGGAAACATGATCGATTTCTTCCTCCTCAACCGGATCACGCGGACTGTCAACCAGAACCAGTGAGGTAATATCCTCACCGTCTTTATCGGTAAAGAGTTCAACCACACGCATGTCATAGGCTTTGGTTTCCGGTTCTTCGGCATCTTTCATTTTGGTGCAGGTGATAACCAGCGCCCCGCCTTTTTTCCCTTCCCGGTTGATTTTGTATTCAACATCCAGCGCCGCACGAAAGGCACTGGAACCTCTTGCGCCTTTGCTTTCATCCTTGCCGGAATGGTGAACCACGAGAATGCTTGCCCCTGTTTTAGCTTTCAGCTCGTCACAACCCCGGACAAACGCGCCCATATCTTTTGAATCATTTTCATCAGCGCCGCCAAAACAGCGGGCTAAGGTGTCCAGAATAATCAGGCGTACCGGTTCGCCTGTTTCAGATTCAACCTGCTGGGCAGCGACCACCAGTTCATGCACTTCGGCAGGCGAGGCCGGAAAGACAGGCGTATTGATCAGATACATATTTTTAACCGTCTGACCATTAACGATTTCCCATGCTTTGATGCGCCGGGGCACACCAATCCCGCCTTCGCCGACAACGTACAACACAGAACCCTGAGCAACCTTTTTTCCTGCCCATGCTTTACCCGTGGCAATGTGACAACCCCATGCACCCGCCAGAAAACTTTTATATGACCCGCTAGCTCCGTAAATGCTGCATAAGGAATGTGCTGGGATGATGCCTTTAACAACATAGTCCAACTGAGCGTCAAATCCTTCTGAGCCAACGGATAGGGGTAATTTTGTCTTACGCTTTGGATAAAGCGTTTCTACATTGTGATAATTGTGGTTTTCTGTTGCGTGACTGTTCATTGATTTCCCCACTTGATACAAACATTTACTGAATGCCTGCTTTGCTGCCACAATGCCATATTGCTGGCGATAATCATCCCAATCGGCTTTATGCTTTGTAGGCGGTAACGTGACCCAACCATTCACCGCAAGGGCGGCTTTTTCTGCTGAGATCTTGCCGACATTCACTTTGGGTTTCCCGTGCTTATCCAGCTCGTTGGGGCGGTGCCAGTCATTATCTGCGGCAATAATGATTTTGGTGTCCGGCCAGCGTTCCCGGATGGCTTTGGCAACAGAAGATAAATTGCCCTCATCCAGCGCCGCCAGAACAGTACCTTTATAGAGCTGGTTAACCGTGAGTGCCGTGGCGTAACCTTCGGTAATAATTACTGTATCAGGGTACTCTTCCAGCGCTGACACGGGAATAAACGCCCCTTTTTTCTGGCTGCCGGGGAAGAATTTTTTCTCGCCATTGGGTTTAATGATCTGCGCACCGGTGACTTTTTTATCCAGTGCTGTCAGTGTCAGCACTGTCGAATTATCAAACAGTAGCCGCTGATCAAGGTGTGGCAGACTCTTTGCAGTCAGATAGGGCGATTGCCCGGCGACAGTTTGCGCCATCAGTGCCGCCACTCTTTCGGCAATCGGTGGTGTTGGATAATGGGTTTCTTTGGCTGGCTTGGGATCTGGTAAAGGTAGCGCCAGTACATTAGCGACAACTTTTGCCGCCTCAGTAACAGAGATCCCTTTGGTTCTTGCCACTAAATCCAGTCCATCACCATAGTTCGGGGTATCACACTGGCGACAGTGCCAGTTGCCGTGATGGTGATCATCAATAAAGTGAAAACGGTCGGTGCCACCGCAGACAGGGCAGGCGCCATGTTTACCCTTTGCAGGGATATCAATACCACAAGCGGGTAGCAGATTTTGCCAGGAATACATAGCCGAAGTTTTCACGGTCTGGATAAGATCAAGCGGTTTTTGGCTGCCTGATGTTTTTTGGACTGTAAATTTAGGGCGAGTTTGGGTATGCTGTGTATCAGCCATAATTTTTACCTTGCTTAATGGTTGTTGGTGAAACGCCCTGTCAGTGTTTGCGGCACTTCGGGGCGTTGTGTTTTTATGTTACGTGTCTTATGTCATATTCTTTTCTGTGTTATGCCGCCCGTGATTCTGCGATACGCTGGGCGATCCAGTCATCAATCTCAGCTTCAATAAAAGCAACGGAACGCGGGCCAATCTTGACCTGCTGCGGGAATGCACCGTCACTAATCAGTTTGTAGATCCACGCTTTGCTGTAACCCGTTCTGCGCTGTACTTCTGGCAAACGAATCAGGCTTGTTTTCAATGCTGCCACTGTCATGTCACTTCTCCTGTTACCCAGTCCCTGAAATATCATCGTGGACGTTGTTTGATGACAGGCGGATTATTTAAAAAGCAAGACTTAATGAACAGCGTTAATTGTTTTTCTCCCGATGAAAATTAACGGGTTGCAAATTGTACTAACGGTTTTTCCTGTCACGCAGCGGTTTGGCGAAGTCATAGGGTGTGATTGACTTTTCCCGGTTCGCATCCAGATAATCCGCCCACCACTGCACCATCAGCCGCCGTTCGTCCAGATGTTTAGAGGTGTGAATATACGCCGCCCGGACGTTGTTTCGTTCGATATGACTGAGCTGGCGCTCGATGGCATCATCGCTCCACAGGCCGGATTCTCCCATTGCACCACGCGCCATCGTGCGGAATCCATGCCCGCAGACATCGGTTTGAGTGTCGTAGCCCATCGCCCGTAATGCCTTGTTAACCGTGTTTTCACTCATGACTTTCGCGGAATTATGATCGCAGGGGAACATCACGTCGCAATTGCCGCTCAGTTCGCGTAGCGCGTTGATAAGCCGGACAGCCTGACGGCTCAGCGGTACGATGTGATCCGTTTTCATTTTCATGCCGCGTTCAGAGAAGCGAACGCCTTTGATGGGTTTTCGTGTGGCGGGAATTTTCCATACCGCGTTTTCAAGGTCGATTTCCTGCCAGCGGGCGAATCTCAACTCACTGGAACGGACAAACGTCAGCAGCGCCAGCCTTACCGCGATCTTGGTCAGTAAGCGCCCGCGGTAAGCAGACAATCGGTTCAGGAAATCCGGTAAACATTCATGGGGCAGGGCGGGATGGTGACGGGATTTGGTGGTGGTGAGTGCGCCAGCCATATCATTGGCCGGGTTGGTTTCCAGAATATCATTCTGGACGGCATAGCGCATGATGGCGGTGATACGCTGGCGTAGCCGCTGGGCGATATCGTGTTTGCCCTGTTCATCAATGGCCTTGACGGGGGCTAAAAGCTGGCTGGTGCGCAATGTGGTAATATCGCGTGCGCCGATATGCGGGAAAATAGACTGCTCAAGGCTGCGCAGCACTTTTTGACGGTGGCTGTCGCTCCAGCGTTTGTTACTGGCGTGCCATGCACGGGCGACCTGTTCAAAGGTGTTAACTTTGGCGGGTGTTGGTGTGCCTTTTTTCTCTGCTTTGGGGTCGATGCCCTGTGCCATCAGCTTTTTGGCTTCATCGCGCTTAGCACGGGCATCGGCTAATGATACGGCGGGATAGACACCAAATGCCAGACGGTCTTCTTTCTTATCGGTCGGACGGTAATACTTCATGCGCCAGTATTTTGAGCCGCGTGACGAGACTTCTAAATAAAGACCACCACCATCGGCAAGTTTGTAGGTTTTTTCTTTGGGCTTTGCAGTGTCGATTTGCCGGGCGTTGAGTTTCATTATTAAGGGCATCCTTGTAATCGAACGGTAAGTGCCCCGAATTATGCCCTTCGCTGCCTCTTGATTGCAACAGACGAAACTAGACCTAAAAATAAGAAAGGGTGTTGATTTTGCTGGGTTTGAGAGAAATTGTTTGACTGGGCTGGACTTCACTGGAAGTTGAAGTGGTGCCCGGAGGCGGAATCGAACCACCGACACGGGGATTTTCAATCCCCTGCTCTACCGACTGAGCTATCCGGGCTAACGGGGCGCATTAAACCGTATTCAGATAAATCCGTCAAACACTTTCTGCATAATTTTATCTGCATGCTTTTAATTTGCGCAAAAAGCTATAAATCCAAACAAGATGGAGAAACAATCACCTCTCCATCTTTCATTACTTCTTTTCTATCAACTAATTTGCCATCAACTACCTGCGATAACTTTTTTGTGCATTGTTCACTTTTATCAAATAATGGCGTGATTCAGCGGATGGATGTTTATTGGTCAGAGTTTCATAAACATCGCCAGGTGCCATTGAGTTGATGATTTGAGCCGCTTTCTTTCTATCACTGGAAAATACGCGTAATACACTACCTGCACCACCATTATAGGCCGTGATAACAGCATACCGACGTGAGGTTGCATTCTGAATTTCGCCTAAGTAGGCATTCTGCAATATTGATAGATAGGCTGTGCCGGCATCAATGTTGTTCTCTGGATCGAAAAGGTAACTGCGGCTAGGATGGCCTGATTTTCCTTGCATCCTGAAGACATCCTTTCCGGCTGTATGTTGCATTACCTGCATAAGTCCCAAGGCATCAGAACGGCTGACGGCATAAGGGTTAAAGCTGGATTCAGTCTGCATGATGGCAAGGATCAGGGATTCATCGACGCCGTATTTAATAGAGGCTTTGCGAACGAGAGGGAGATATTTATGGGCGCGTTTGTCCAGATGGTTAGGAACCAACTGCATAGTGACCGACCAAATGACATGCAATCCTGATTGGCGTTTTTGTAATTTATTTTCAATCAGGTAATTGGCAAAATGACGTGCACGCCACTCCCAGCGAATGGGTTCGCCGCTGTTATCCAAAACTTGTCCATAAAGGAATGGCTCTTTGCTGATCTGAATATCATTAGCGTCAGAATAAAGATCGATGGATCCAGGATCATCCCCCATCAGCAAAGTAGTGACAATCGCTTTGCGTAAATGTTCTGTGGGTTCAATCGGGGATATCGTTTCAATCGTGATGCTTCCCGACTCAAAGTTAATATGGCTGCGGGTTTGGTATTGATCCGTGTATTTCACGTAGTCTTTCGGGCCTGCGATTAAAACTTCCTGTAGTCCCCAGATATTTTCAATGTCATGGGCAAATTGCCCCATTAAAATATCGAAACCATTCGTATCTTTTACATACTCTTCATTGTATTCAAGGTCTTTTTTGCTAGAGCAGGAAATTAAAAGTGGGGCGAGAAGGATCAGAGCCAGCAGTTTTTTCATTTTACAGTGCCGTTGGATATTGGGATGCCATCAGTATTTAGAGCCATACAAAATGGCTCTTATTATGCCAATATTATTGTTCTGGTGGTGTATAACCATCGATTTGAATGTCATGGCCTTCGAACAGGAATTTCACCATCTCTTGTTCAAGCAATTTGCGATCTTCTGGGTTCATGGTATTTAATTTTTTTTCATTAATGAGCATGGTTTGTTTGCTCATCCATTGTTGCCATGCTTCTTTAGAAATCTCATTGAAAATACGCTTGCCTAGCTCCCCCGGATAGAGCTGAAAATCTTGGCCTTCGGCTTCTCGTTGTAAAAAAGTACAAAAAATAGTTCTGCTCATAATTAATCCTCACTAATCCTTAAAATAAAATGGGCAAATTAACCCAATTGTTGCAAAAGGTACTCAACGGGAGCTGCCAATCCAATTATTGCTGGCTGGCGTAAGTTATACCAAAGTCCTTTGTTTTCATCCATGCAGGAATTAAAAGATAGAATATCGATTTTAATAGGAACGATATCTAAATGAAAATGACTGAATGTATGGCGAAATGCGGTTAGTTGTTCAAGTTTGCTGTGAGATATACCAGAATCTTTCAGCCATTGTTCCAGTGATGATTGATCTGCAAATTGTGGAAAGGCAAACAGGCCACCCCAAATACCAGAAAGCGGGCGCTGTTCCAGCCAAACTGTATCGCCATGCTGCATTAATAAAAAGTAAGCCGTTTTTTCAGGGATGCTCTGTTTCGGTTTTTTCCCCGGGTAATCTGCCCAATTATGATTGGCGTAAGCGATACAGCCTGTATTGAGCGGGCAAATTTCACATTTTGGCTTGCTGCGGGTGCAGACCATTGCCCCCAAATCCATCATAGCTTGGTTGAAATATTCAACACCTTGTTCAGGGGTGACACGCGTACTGATATCCCACAATTGGTTTTCAACCTCTTTTTTCCCCGGCCAGCCATCAACGGCGTAGCAACGAGCTAAAACACGTTTCACATTACCATCAAGAATAGGAAAGTGTTTGCCTTGGGACAGGGAGAGAATAGCACCCGCAGTTGAACGCCCTACGCCGGGCAACGCTACAACATCATCGAAAGTTGTCGGGAATTTACCGTTGTGTAACGCTACGATTTGTTGCGCTGCTTTATGCAAATTACGGGCGCGTGCGTAATACCCTAAGCCTGTCCACAAATGGAGCACTTCATCCAGCGGCGCAGCAGCTAAAGAAGCAACGTCAGGAAAGCGGGAAATAAATTTTTGGAAATAGGGAATAACTGTCGCGACCTGAGTTTGTTGCAGCATCACCTCTGAAAGCCAGACGTGATAGGATGTTTTCTCCAACTGCCATGGCAGAGTCTTGCGACCATAACGGTGATACCATTCAAGCACCACTTGTGAAAATTGCTCAGCTTCCATCATTAGAATAATTGTCTTTATATCGGATAATTGTTTTGTGAACAGGATTGCAACATAGTGTAACCTCGGTGTAAACCCGAACTTTGTTTCGAAGCACTCCGCAAATTGGCATTAAAGTTGTGCTTATGGATACTGAACTTGATAAACTCAGCCATCTTTGCATAATTGCGCTCTCTTTGGGCAATCCTGCGGTACATAAAGTCCCGGACGCCTGAGCAAATGTCTTTAAAACTGACAGAAAGTACCATGATAAATAACGTAATTTCACCGGAATATAATGAAAATGGCAGGGCTTTGCGCCGTGTCCGCAGTTTTGTACGTCGGCAGGGACGGTTAACGAGTCGTCAGCAGCAAGCACTTGATAATGTGTGGCCGAAAATGGGAGTGGATTATCAGGCAGAAGTGTCCAATATGGCAGAGCTTTTTGGCCGTGATGCTCCCGTTGTATTGGAAATAGGTTTCGGTATGGGGGCATCACTGGTTACGATGGCAAGCCAAAATCCAGAGAAAAACTTTTTCGGGATTGAAGTTCATGCGCCGGGAGTGGGAGCATGTCTGGCTTCAGCAGAAGATGAAAACCTCAATAATATGCGTGTCATGTGCCATGATGCCATTGAAGTGCTGAATAATATGATCCCAGATCAGAGTCTGGCGATGGTTCAGCTTTTCTTCCCTGATCCGTGGCATAAGGCACGTCATAATAAGCGTCGGATTGTACAGCCTGAATTTGCTCAACTAATTAAAAGTAAACTGAAAATCGGCGGTGTCTTCCACATGGCAACCGACTGGCAGCCTTATGCTGAACATATGCTTGAGGTAATGAGCGAAGCAGAAGGGTATCGTAACTTATCGGAAAACGGTGATTATGTGCCTCGCCCTGATTCGCGCCCGGTCACAAAGTTTGAGATGCGCGGTCAGCGGTTAGGGCATGGCGTATGGGATCTAATGTTTGAGAGGGTAAAATAATGGCTAAAAACCGTAGTCGTCGTCTGCGTAAAAAAATGCGTATTGATGAGTTTCAGGAATTAGGTTTTTCAGTAAAGTGGAATTTCCCGGCTAATACCTCTGTTGAGGTTGTTGACAGCACGGTTGATGCTTTGATTGAAGAACTGATCGAGCCAAATGGCCTTGCTCTGGATGCCAGTGGTTATTTGCAGTGGGAAGGGATTGTCTGCATGCAAAAAATTGGCAAATGTACTGAGGAACACCGCCAATTGGTTGAGAAGTGGTTGAAAGATCGCGGTATGGAAGAAGTTATCACATCAGAACTTTTTGATGTCTGGTGGGATTGATTCGCTGTTGCATAAAAAATAGCGTCTTACGCAAAAATAGCGCTGTATGCAGGGGCTCCTTGGGGGCCCTTGTTTGTCTGGAGAAAAAGTGGTGAAGGTAAGGTTCTCTAATTCGTTATTGGCAGATATCTTAGATGAAGTACGCCCTTTGATTGGCCAAGGAAAAGTAGCAGATTATATTCCTGCTTTGGCGGAAGTTCCGGTAAATAATTTGGCGATGGCCATTTGCACGGTTGATGGGCAGGTTTTTAAAGCGGGAGATGCAGAAAAGCGTTTCTCCATCCAATCCATGTCTAAAGTGTTGAGCCTGACATTAGCGATGACACGTTATAAGGAAGAGGATATCTGGCGGCGAGTGGGTACAGAACCTTCGGGGCAGCCGTTTAACTCATTAGTACAATTGGAATTGGAAAAGGGAATTCCCCGCAATCCCTTTATTAATGCGGGAGCATTGATTATTTGCGATATGCTGCAATCGCGCTTGAGTGCTCCTAAGCATAGAATGCTGGAATTTGTCCGTAGCCTCACTGGGCAAAAAGATATTTGCTATGATGATGTCGTTGCTCGTTCAGAGATGGAGCATTCCAGCCGAAATGCCGCGATAGCTTACTTGATGAAGTCATTTGGTAATTTTGAGAACGATGTTATTACGGTTCTGCAAACTTACTTCCAATATTGTGCTTTGAAAATGAATTGCGTTGAATTGGCTCAGTGTTTTATTTACTTAGCTAACAAAGGGCGCATGCTGGATTCTGGTCAGCAAATTTTGAGTCTTCGGCAAACCCGGCAGATTAATGCACTGATGTTGACATGTGGAATGTATGACGGTTCTGGGGAGTTTGCTTTCAGGATAGGCATGCCAGGGAAATCGGGGGTTGGTGGCGGAATTGTCTGTGTTGTTCCGGGTGAATTTACCGTTGCGGTGTGGTCGCCTGAACTGGATAAATCAGGTAACTCATTAGCGGGTTGTGCGGCATTGGAAAGATTGGCAGGGCGTATTGGGCGCTCTATTTTTTAACCTTTTCCGGCTGATGCGGGGCCATCAGGCAAAAGAGAGCAGGAGAATATATGTTACGCAGAATTATGATTGCTGCTTCATTATTATTTGTATTTCAGGCACAGGCAGGTTCTGAATGTCAAATGACACTTAAGGATGACATTATTGTCACACCAAACTCTGTCCAAATTATTGGAGCTAATGGCAACCTGAAAATATCACCTGATGGCTCCATAACGCGTGATGGCAAGGCGCTGTCATTGAATGCAGAACAACGAAAGCAAGCCCGGCAATATCAACAGACAATTCGTCAGGATTTGCCATGGGTTAAGAAAAAAGCTCAGGACCGTTTAGTAAGTGCGCGTCAATCATTGGATAAAGTGGTTGCTGATATGATGGGGCAAGACAGTAATGTCCGTAACCGTCTGTCTCAATTGGAATCTGGCCTCAATAAGCAAATTGATAAAGTGATAGAAACCCGCGCTAATGGTTTTGCATTCAATTATCAGGCAGTCAAGCAGGTAGAATCTGAAGGCCAAAAACTTGTTGAACAGAGCCTTGGCGGTATTTTGCAGGATAGCATTAACGAAATGAGCCGCAAGAAGAGTGAGCAAAATGATGGCGGCAACCAGCTATTGATGTCTTTCCTCGGAGGATTGGGTGGGAAGCAAAATAGTTTTGATACCGAATGGAAAAAACAAGAACAAGAGCTGAAACGCTTAAAAGAGGAAGTTTGTGGCAAAGCCAGTAACTTGGAACAGCAGCGCGTCAGTCTTATGAATTCTATTAAGTAAACTACAAGTTATTTATCCAGAAAGAATCAATAATAAATTGGTTCCTTCTGGGTTATTTTTTTTGGGAATTATTTTTTAAGATATTGAGCGTAGCATTAATTCCTGTTTCTAATTTCATCCGAAATTAACCATTATCTTGATAATTGAAAAAACAGTCAGCTTCGTAATTTATAAAATTGACTATTTCATATGAAATCGGATTTTTTAAGGCAAATAATAATCAATATCAAATTCATTCTTATTTGATTGACATATTGGTATCGCCACTTAGAATGCGAGTCACTTCTTATTAATATGCTTAACTCCGGGTGTAACAATGAAAAAAATCCTGCCAATTGTTATTGCATCACTGCTTTCTGTCACCAGCTACTCTGCATTTAGTCAGTCATCAGAATCAATTACATCAAACGCAGTCATCGCTCAGTCTGGTGACTATGTCACAGTAAAACATCTTTCTGGTGAAACTCAGGTTAAAAAAAATCCACAACGAGTCGTTCTGTTCGATTTCGGAACTTATGATTCAATGATGAAGTTGGGGCTTTCTGAGCGAGTGATTGCACTCCCCATCGATAATTTACCTGAATATGTACGTAGTAGTGTTCCTGCCAGTATGCACAATGCCGGGGGAATGAAAGCGCCGAATTTGGAAAAGTTAGCGGAAATAAAACCAGATTTAATTGTCATTACAGGGCGTCAAGGTGCTTTTTACGATCGTTTGTCACAAATAGCGCCGACCATTGATTTAAGTACGGACAATAAAAATTACCTGCTATCCGTTGATGGTAACCTTAAGTTATTGGGAGAGGTATTCAATAAGCAGGATATCGTTAAAGCACAAACGGCTAGTTTGGAAAAAACCATTACAGCCGCCCAGGAAAAAGCGAAAACAGCGAATAAAAAGGTGTTGGTATTACTGCATAATGCGGGTGAATTATACCCTAATAATCAAGCCATTGTTTACAACGTGATTAAGGCTCCCCGTGCAGTATTGCCGGCTAAATCAGACAGCAAAAGCCGGGCTGTGACGGCGGACATGATTGCGCAAGCAAACCCTGATGTGATTTTCATCATCGACCGTAGCGAAGCGATTGGAGCAGGTAAGCTGGAAAAAGCTCAATTTGAAAACGAGCAAGTCAAATCAACCAATGCTTATAAAAACGGTAAGATAGTGTATTTACAATCTGATCTCTGGTATTTGTCTGGCGGTGGTTTGGACAGCATGACGAAACAAGTTAATGCGGTTGCTGATGCGTTGTAATTTCCCAGTTTAATATTTATCTTCCCTGAAATTGCCCCGGAATCTGACTATTCAGATTTCGGGGTAAATTTATCCCACTAGACTCTTATTGTTCCCAAATTGAAACAATCAACCAAAATCATCTTCTGGCCTTGTAGCATGAAAAAACTGCGTTAGGATGTTTCAAAAGGCATCCAATGAGAACACAAGCATGATTATCAGTTTAGCTGACGTAATAAATGCGATTACGCGTTTTATGATTCAGGCCAATATCTTGGCGTCAGCGACGATTACCGGTTATTACCAGCGTTAACTGATTGATTAATAATTCTTCCGTTTCCAGTAAAGGGTATCAATATGAGCAGCAAAAAAATTCAATGGAATAATGGGTTACAGCAGGAAGCGGTAGAGATCCTCTCTAATGATGGTGGAATGATCGTCTGCCCAACCAAAGTGGGTTACATTATCATGACCTCTGATGCACGAGGTTTGGAGCGCAAATTTGAAGCGAAGCAGCGTAATCGCAACAAGCCCGGTGTTGTTTTGTGTGGATCTCTGGAGCAGTTAAAAGAATTGGCTCAGCTTAACGCGGAAATTGAAGAGCTTTATCAAAGACATTGGGATGAAGATGTATTGCTGGGCTGCATACTGCCATGGAAAGAAGAAGCTATCGCCCGTATTCCTGATGATGGCTCCAAAGAATTGATGATGGATCAGCGTGGTACGAGCTGTTTCGTGATTAAATTTGGTAAACCGGGTGAGATTTTGGCGAAAGAGCTGTGGGAAAAATACGGCAAGTTTTCTTTTGCCAGCTCAGCGAACCCATCTGGTAAAGGCAATCGTGGATTGGTTGAATGTATCGGTGAGCGGATCGAGGAACGGGCTGATCTGATTATCTCAGCTAATGACTATGTTAAATCTATCCAGCCAAACGAAACTGAGCAAACCCGTTATGAGCAAGGTGTGATGGTTTCAATGGTAGATGATGAGGGTAAATTAATACCATCGCAAAATGGTCAGCGTGATATTACCCCGTGTCCGATATTGATTCGCAAAGGCCTGGATGTGAATAAGATCATGGTGATAATGGCTGATATCTTCACTACATGGGATTACCGCCATGGTAATTATTATTAATACTGTTTATCGCATTAATACGATAGCTACTATTAATATTTAGATATCTTTTGCGGGTACTGTTGTACCCGCAATGGCTTTTTCTGCTTACGAACTTTTTCTATTTGCTAAATTTTGCTTCAGTTTATTCTGCAAAGAGTAAGCAAACTGTTGTACACGTGAAGATAGCGTGCTCTCTGATTTAAATAATATCCAGGCTTGATAAATATCCATATTCCATTCAGGAAGAAGCCGTATTAATTTTCCTTCTGCCACGGCTTCGTGGGCTACATAGTCCGGCAGATAGGCAATGCCAGCTCCCGCCAGCGCAGAGCTCATCAATGCCACGCTATTATTGATGCGAAATCGGCTGCGTACTTCAATATCCAGCTTGTGCCTCTCTTTGCGGAATGGGAGAGAAATCGTATGTGCAGGGCCACGAAAAAGGAGGTAATCGTAACGAGGAAGATCGTCAGGTTTTTCTATTGAGGAAAATTGGCGTATGTAGTCCGGGGTAGCGTAAAGTCCCCAAGTGATATCAATCAGCGGTGTGGTAAGTGAATGATGTGGCATTTCCCGCCCGATGATAATCGCAATATCGCATTGATCTTTTTCCATATTAATTGTTCTGTCGGTCAGTTCCAGATCAACGCTGATATGAATATTGCCGGCAATAAAACTATTCAGGGCAGGGACAATACATTGACTACCAAAAGATACCGGAGCAATCAGGCGTAAACTTCCCATCGGTTCTTCATGAAAATTGCGGATAAAATGCTCCGCATTTTGCGCTTCGGTAAGAATCCGGTGGCAATATTGGTAATAACTCATCCCGACTTCTGTCACCTGAATTTTACGTGTGGTGCGGTTGAGTAACTGTGTACCTAATCTCACCTCCAGTTGTGCAATCTCCCGGCTGACGGAAGACTTGGATAGCCTCAGTGATTTTGCAGCTTCGGTAAAACTCAGCGTTTCTACTACGCGGGCAAAAACCACCATTGAGGTAAGATTATCAATATTATTCATGAAATAACCTAATGATTTACTCCGGAAATTGCCCTATAACATACCACATATCGTGCAGAGACATGCCAATATTCCTTATTTATCACTGTTCCGTAAGAAAACATGCAGGAGAATAAGTGCCAGATTTAAGGGGGCGGAAATTTCCCATTTTTCGAACGACTGTCTCATCATGGAAACAGTGAGCGATACAATGGTATTTCCCTACGATAAGGCGTAGTAATCTTGTTAGGATTACAATCTATCTAGTCTGTTTTAATCTTTCGGGGGTAATGTGAGATGAGCCAAACTATCACACAAAAAATTCTTGCACGGGCAAGTGGGCGTGAACACGTCACTCCAGGCGAAGTGGTTTGGGCGAAAGTGGATATTCTAATGTCTCACGACCCATGTACACCGGGCGTGGCCAGCGTATTTAAAAAAGAGTTCGGTCAGGATGCGCGAATATGGGATCCCGAACGTTTTATTCTCATCCCTGACCATTTTGTCTATTCGGCAGATTCACAAGCCAATCAGAATATTCGAGTCATGCGTGAATTTGCCGCTGAACAGAACATAAAATATTTTTATGACGTAGGAACTCCCAATTATAAAGGTGTTTGCCATATAGGGCTGGCAGAAGGTGGGCACACTCGCCCCGGAGAAGTGTTATTGGGTACGGATTCTCATACGGTAACCGCCGGTGCTTTTGGTGCATTCGCTATTGGGTTAGGAATTACTGATGCAGCTTATGCGTTAGGTACGGGTGAAATTCCCCTCAAAGTTCCCACGACGATTCGAGTCAATTTTACCGGAAACAAACCCGCCCATGTCTTGGCGAAGGACATGATTTTATCTGTACTGTCAGAATTAACCGTTGATGGTGCGACTTATCAGGCCATAGAATTTGGCGGTAATATCATTGATGAATTATCAGTAGAAGAGCGCATGACGATTTGTAACATGGTCGTTGAGTGTGGAGCGAAAAATGGCATTATGGTTCCCAATCAGGCGACTTTGGATTATCTGGCAGAACGGAATAATGTCCCTTTTGAGATTGTTTATCCTGACGAAGATGCTCAATATAGCCGTGTATTAAATATTGATGTTTCCGCAATGCAGCCAAAAATAGCTAAACCTCATTCTCCAGATAATGTGGTTTCCATTGAACAAGTTGCTAATGTTGCAATTTCTCAAGCTTATATTGGTTCTTGCACTGGCGGAAAATTAGAGGATTTTGTTGCGGCAGCCCGCATTATCAAAGGGCATAAAGTGACAATTCCAACTTACGCCGTGCCTGCAACAAAAGAAGTTTTCCATAAAACAATTACTACGCAAATTGATGGCGTTTCTGTCTATCAGATCTTAAGCGACGCGGGAGTGAAACTTTCCTCAGAATCAGGCTGTGCAGCCTGCTGTGGTGGCCCGCCAGATACCTTTGGGCGAGTCAATGATCCCATATCCGTGATATCGACAACCAATCGCAATTTCGTTGGTAGGATGGGACATAAACGCGCCAATATTTATCTCGCTTCCCCTTATGCTGTTGCTGCGGCAGCGATTACAGGTCAGATTACAAATCCTGAGGAGTTTTTATGAGTGAGTTAAAGGAAAATATCATTCGGGGTGAGGTTTATGTATTGGCCGATAATATTGATACTGACCAGATTCTCTCGGCCGAATATCTCAAGGTAAATCCTTCTACACCTGAAGGATATGCACAACTGGCTTCATTGGCGATGTGTGGATTACCGGAAGGATTTTTGCCTTTTATTGATGAGGATAAGGGTAAAGCGAAATATCCGATTATTGTGGCAGGGCAGAACTTTGGCTGTGGATCTTCGCGTGAACATGCTGTTGCTGCATTGGGGGCTTCTGGTGTGCAAGTCGTCCTTGCCCAATCTTATGCCCGAATATTCTTCCGAAATTGCGTATCAACCGGACAGTTATTGCCTATTGCTGCACAGGAACGTTTGTGTGACAAATTAGTCACGGGAGATAGTATTGAGATTGATGTTGAAAACCAGACAGTGACGTTACTGAAAAAGGGTGAGAAATATAAAACTGATCCTATTGGTGAACTTGCCAATATTGTCTCTGCTGGTGGATTATTTTCTTACGCTCGTGCGACCGGAAGAATTAAATGATATAGAAAAACTGCACCCAATTTTCAGGTGCAGTTTATTCTTAGAGAAATAGCTCCAATAAGGAATTCAGGAATAACTTTCCGTGTTTCGTAATTTGCCAGTGAGTGTCGCTTTCAGTTATATAACCCTTAGCCAGTGCTTCATCAATTTGTGGGCGAATTGCACTTTCAGGTAATCCGGTAAAATCACTGAAATCCTGACGTGGCATGGATTCCAGTAAGCGAAAACGGTTCATAAAAAATTCAAATGGACGATCTGCATTATCCACCTGATTTTGCTGATCCAAATAACGCCCCTGCATATATCCGCGTGGATGTTTGGTTTTCACTGTGCGGAGAATGCGACCATCTTCAAACGAGATTTTACCGTGCGCACCACAGCCAATGCCCAAATAATCACCAAAACGCCAGTAATTGAGGTTATGTTGGCATTGATAGTCTGGTTTGGCATACGCCGAAGTTTCATATTGCTGGTAACCCGCTTCCGTTAGTAATTGATGGCCTTGGGAAAAAATATCCCATAATGCGTCATCATCCGGTAAAACAGGGGGGCGAGAGCCGAAGCTGGTATTGGGTTCAATGGTTAATTGATACCAAGACAAATGCGGCGGAGATAGCTCAATGGCCTGACGCAAATCATTCACTGCTTCGTTGAGAGTCTGGTTGGGTAACCCGTGCATCAAATCCAGATTGAAGCTGCGTAAGCCAAGCCCGTCAGCCAATTTTGCTGCCCGCTTGGCTTCTTCCGGACCGTGAATGCGGCCTAAACGGATCAGCTTATCCGAACCGAAGCTTTGTACCCCGATAGAAATTCGATTAATGCCCGCTTGCTGATAGGCACTGAAACGATCTGCTTCGACTGTTCCGGGATTCGCTTCCATCGTAATTTCTGCGTGTGGGGAGAGGGAGAGTGAGGATCTGACACCATCAAGCAATCGCTGCATACCTTCTGCACTTAGCAGGCTCGGCGTTCCCCCACCAATGAAAATCGTTGATACCTCGCGATCACCAATCATTGGAAGGTCAGCGCGTAGATCTGCCAATAGGTGATCAACATATTCCTGATGCGGTACATCTCCCTTTAAAGCATGCGAATTGAAATCACAATAAGGACACTTTTGCACACACCAGGGAATATGAATATAAAGACTCAGAGGTGGCAACTTAAGCATTACGCATGGCTTCCAGCAACATCTCTAACGCTTTCCCACGGTGGGAAACGGTATGCTTTTGCTCGCGGCTTAATTGGGCAGCGGTACAGCCAAACTCTGGTGCATAAAACACAGGATCATATCCAAAACCGCCTTCTCCGGCTGGTTCATGGGTAATAATGCCTGACCAGCGGCCATGAAACACCAGAGGGGTAGGATCTTCGGCGTGGCGTAAATAGACCAGAACACAGTTGAATTGTGCCTGACGTTGCTCGTCAGGCACATCACGCATGGCCTCCAACAGCTTTTCCAGATTCTCCTGATCGGAAGCATCACTGCCCGCATAGCGGGCGGAGTAAATGCCAGGTGCACCACCTAATACATCAACGGACAGCCCCGAATCATCCGCAATGGCAGGTAAGCCGGTGACTGCTGCTGCATGACGGGCTTTGATGATTGCGTTTTCAATGAAAGTAAGGCCCGTTTCGTCGGCAGAGTCAACGCCTAACTCGGTTTGAGCCACGATATCTAAACCAAAGTCGGCCAATAAATCAGCCATTTCACGTACTTTGCCGGCATTTCCCGTAGCGAGAACAACTTTTTGCATTGCCATTTATTTAATTAACCTATGTATTCAATTAACTGATGTATCTCATTAACTTGCGAGCATTGTAGCCAGCCAACCCATTACGTCATAACGCAGAGTGTTCAGTGCGTAGAGGATGAGGATCACAATCATGGCTGAGAAATCGAGACCACCCATAGAAGGGATGATACGACGGATAGGTGCCATTAATGGTTCGGTCAATTGAATCAGAACATAGTCAACAGGATTGCGGCCTTGGCTGATCCAGCTCAATAATGCACGGGCAATCACCAACCAGAATACGAGTTTTCCGGCAGCGGTCAGCAATTCAATAATCCCAACAGGAAGTAACAGGCTAACAGGAATTAAAAATTGACCTGTAGATAACCAAACCGGTAATTCTATTTTGACCAGAACAAGCAGATAAGCGAACAGAACTGACGCTGTGTCAATGGGGCCAACGGCAGGGATTATTCTGCGCAATGGACGTATCACAGGTTGGGTTATTTTAACGATAAATTGTGAGAATGGATTATAAAAATCACAACGTACCCACTGCATCCAGACTCGTAGCAGTAAAACGGCAATATATAAATCCAGAACTGTGAAAAAGATGAAGTTTAAGAATTGCATGTAGCAGCCCTGATTAAATTAAACCAATTGAATTAAAATAATTTTTCCATTTCCTGCGCTCGGTGGATTGCTCCCTGCATAGCCCGAGACACAATTTCAGGCAGATTGCCTTCATAAAAAATGCGTAATGCTTCCGCCGTCGTACCGCCTTTAGATGTTACCTGCTCGCGCAGGATAGCAAAAGAGAGATCTTTTTGCGTTTCAGCAAGTTTAGCTGAACCCATGGCGACTTGCAGGACAAGTTTTCTGGCAGTTTCGCTATCGAATCCCAGACGTTCTGCTTCTTGTTGCATGGATTCCATGAACAGGAAGAAGTAGGCAGGAGCACTGCCTGCAACGGCGATAATATCGTTAATCCCGTTTTCATTATCTACCCAACAGACTGTACCGACGCTGCTCATCAGCGATGCTGCAAATTCGCGATCGGTCTGAGAAACGTTATCAGGTGCAAATAGCCCACTGACGCCTTGCCCGATAAGAGAAGGGGTATTTGGCATTATACGGATAATATTTAGATTATCCTGCAACAGTGTGTAAAAACGAACAGTTGGAATACCCGCAGCAATAGAAAGGATCAGTTTTCGGCTGAAATCGACTTGCGACCGTAGTGAATGACAAACTTCCGCCATCATCTGGGGTTTCACCGCTAACACAATGACATCGGCTTCCTGTGCGCAACGGATATTATCACTTTGGCTATTAATACCATACTCTTTTGCCAACACATCACGACGGGTTGTGTTTGGAGAACAGGCCGTAATGAGTTCGGCTGGATAACCTTTTTTGACCAATCCGGCGATAATGGCATGAGCCATATTTCCTGCGCCAATAAAGGTGATTTTACGACTTTCCATTAAATAATTTTCCATTAAGCAATTCTCCATTAAACAACCTCGCATATTGATCAGTTAATTTGAGGTATCAAGTTAGGTATTTTTCTCAGCAAAACTTAAGTTAAGACTTGTACTGGCGAGCCCCGAATATTGCGGTTCCAATCCGAACAAGTGTAGAACCACAGGTAATAGCGGCTTCCATATCATCTGTCATGCCCATTGATAGTGTATCGACTTGTGGATATTGCGTTTTCATTTCAATAAGTGCCTGTTCCATCTGGCGAAAAACGGCAATTTGGCGTTCAACGTCGCTTTCTGGTGCAGGGATTGCCATGAGTCCGCGTAATACCAGATTAGGCAAAGCATTGATGATGGCGGCCAATTCCATTAATTCTTTTAGCAAAATACCTGATTTACTGTCTTCACCACTGATATTAACTTGAATCAGTACATTGAGCGGAGCCAGATTTTCAGGACGTTGTTCACTTAACCGCTGGGCGATTTTCAATCTATCAATGGTATGACACCAGTCAAAATTTTCTGCAACCAGACGACTCTTATTGGACTGCAATGGGCCAATAAAGTGCCACACCAAATCATTATGGTTGGAAAAGTGTTGGATCTTCTCAACGCCTTCCTGAACGTAATTTTCGCCGAATTCCCTTTGTCCTTTAGTGATGGCTTCTGCGATGGCATCCGTAGGTTTGGTTTTACTGACTGCAAGTAAAGTAATTTCTTCTGGAGAGCGTCCGCATTTTTGAGCAGCAAGTGTAATGCGGTTCCTGACATCGTGAAGATTTTGTTCGATATTGTTCATAATTGACTCAGGAGATTAAAAAATGAATATGGAAAAATGGGTGGCCCTTAGTGTAAAGCATAATGCTTCAGATCTGCATCTTTGTATCGGGCAAGTGCCGATTTTGCGCGTTAATGGTGTGTTATACCCACAGATGCAACTGGAAGAGATTAAACCCAATGCCCTTGTGGCATGGAGCGAAGAAATCTTATCGGAAATTCAGAAGCAGCAGTTACAAAAGCACGGTCATGTTGATTTTGTCGTGGAAATGCCAAATAAACAGCGGCTAAGAGGCAATTTTTTTTATCAACAATCTCACCTGTCATTGGTATTGCGGCTAATTACGGATCAATGCCCGACCTTGGAACAACTGTATGCCCCCGATATTATCCAACGCCTTACCTTGCAGGAGACAAGTGGCTTGATATTAGTGACAGGGGCGACGGGAAGCGGTAAATCTACAACGCTGTCAGCGATGATTAATGCGTTAAATAGCCATGGCAATAAACATATCATCACGCTGGAAGACCCGATAGAATTCGTTCATCAAAGCCGGAATTGCCTTATACAGCAAAGGCAGGTTGGTAAAGATGTACCAGATTATCATACAGCATTGAAAGGTGCATTACGGCAAGATCCGGATGTGATTTTGTTGGGCGAATTACGTGATAAAGAGACGATTCGGCTGGCTCTGACAGCGGCTGAAACGGGGCACTTGGTTTTATCAACGTTACATACCCGTGGTGCAATTCAAGCAATAGATCGCCTGGTTGATGTTTTTCCCACAGAAGAGAAAAATTGGGTGTGTAGCCAATTAGCCGGCAGTTTAAAAGCGGTTATATCCCAACAACTGATTCCTGCCAGAGAAGGCGGGAGAGTCGCTATTCATGAAGTTCTGGTCGTCAATCAAGCCGTCAGCCATTTGGTTAGGGAAGGTAAGAATCATCAAATAGCGACATTAATGCAGACAGGCGCTGCTTGTGGTATGCAAACTTACGAGCAAAGCCGACAACAGCGCAAATCGTTAGGATTACTGGCAGATGAGGGTGGCTGGTAATAGTGAGGTAGTTATAGCCATTTCTTATAGATAAGTATGGCTATTATGAATATTGTTGCTCAAACCAGCTTTCCAAAATGATAACAGCAGAAGCTGCATCGACCTTACCTTTATTCAGCGCCTTGTAGCCTCCATGATCAAACAGATGAGAACGGGCTTCCACAGTGGTCAATCGTTCATCATGCAGCTCAACCTGAACGCCAAAACGTCCATGCAGGCGATTGGCAAACTTACGGGCTTGTGCGGTGACAGGTTGCTCTGTGCCATCCATATTGAGTGGCAAGCCAACAATAACCAGATCTGGCTGCCACTCTTTAAGCAATTTACCGATAAGCTCCCAATTTGGTGAGCCTTCGTTGGCTTTGAAAGCAGATAGTGCTCTGGCTGTACCCGTGACTTCTTGCCCGATGGCAGCACCAATACTGCGCGTACCAAAATCAAAGGCGATGATAGTGCGGTTTTTCATCAGGCATGTCCTGCTTGTGATGCGAGATTATAAATATTGATCCCTAACAGAGACGCGGCTTCACGCCAGCGATCAACAATAGGGGTATTAAAAATGATAGAAAGTTCTGCACTGACAGTCAGCCAGCTATTTTCCATAATTTCTTTTTCTAATTGGCCTGTTTCCCAACTTGAATATCCGAGAGTCATCAACACATTTTTGGGCTGACGGGGAGTTCCCAGTGCTTCCAGCATATCTTTGGAGGTTGTGATCATGGTTTCATCAGAGATCTGGATACTGGAGCTGAAACCTGATTGTGGTGTATGCAGAATAAAGCCGTGCTCTTCAGATAAAGGCCCGCCAGCCATTACTGGTCTATTGAGATCGATAGTAATGTCTCTGTCTTCGGGGGCGATATCCAACTTCTGTAAGATATTCTGGATAGAAACTTGGGCTATTGGCTTATTGATAATTAATCCCATTGCCCCGTTTTGATCATGTTCGCAGATATAAACTACAGAGCGGTTGAAATAAGGATCAGAGAGCGAAGGCATGGCAATAAGAAAATGGTGCTGTAGATTCATGTGTTTTCTGATAATTATTTTGGCAATGTAAGAGTGATTTGGCCCACCAGTATGTGGGCACTTATTATAAATGGCAAATGTTGCCAGGAAACGAAAGTTGTTCGGACTATTATGCTATCTGTTTTTCCAATCGTTTTTCGATAGCATTCATTAACATGCCAGTAATCGAAATGTCAGGGAATGCAGCCTCTATTTCACGAACGCAAGTCGGGCTGGTGACGTTAATCTCAGTTAAACGATCGCCAATGATATCTAGCCCAACAAAGATTAACCCTTTCTCTTTTAAGACCGGAGCAACTGCACGGGCGATCGCCCAATCACTTTCTGACAATGGGCGGGCTTCTCCACGTCCACCGGCTGCAAGGTTGCCACGAGTCTCTCCCTGAGCTGGAATACGCGCCAGACAATAAGGTACAGGTTCACCATCAACAACCAATACGCGTTTATCACCATCTTTGATGGCTGGCAGGAAGTTTTGAGCCATACAATAACGGCTGCCATGTTCAGTCAAGGTTTCAATAATTACCCCGACGTTGGCATCATCTTGCTTCAGACGAAAAATTGAAGCGCCTCCCATCCCATCTAACGGTTTAAAAATTACATCGCCATGTTTTTGGTGGAATTCGCGTAAATTTTTTGCATTACGAGTTACCAGTGTATCGGGTGTCAACTCTGGGAACCAGGCGGTAAATAGCTTTTCATTGCAGTCGCGCAGGCTTTGAGGCTTATTAACAATCAGGCTGCCTTTAGCTTCAGCTCTTTCAAGAATATAGGTAGCATAAATGTACTCAGTATCAAAAGGCGGATCCTTGCGCATCAGAATGACTTGCAAAGTATCAAGGGCTATCTCTTGTTCACTACCAAACTGGTACCACTGCTGTGGATTTTCTTCTACTGTGAGCAAACGGGTGCGGGCACGGGCTTCTCCTTGGTACAGGTAGAGATCGTTCATTTCCATATAATGGATTTCCCAGCCACGTTTTTGTGCTTCCAACAGCATGGCAAAACTAGTGTCTTTCTTGATTTTGATGGATGAAATTGGATCCATCACTATACCGAGCTTGATCATTTCTTCTCCTTAACCCAGATCACCAAAACGTACTTGCAGTGCGGTAATTGCGGTGAGTGCCGTAGTTTCTGTCCTCAGGACGCGAGGTCCTAACAGGATATCAGTAAATTGATATTTTGCTGTCATTTCAATCTCTTCAGCGGACAATCCTCCTTCAGGCCCAATTAACAGGCGTACTTTTTCCACGGGCAGCGGGAGGGTATTGATGCTTTGGTTCGCACGGGGATGCAGATTTAATTTTAGGCTGTCATCATTTTCCTTGCACCATGCTTCAAGTAACATGACCGGACGGATCTCAGGAATACGATTACGTCCACACTGTTCACAAGCAGAAATGACAATTTTTTTCCATTGTTGTAATTTTTTCTCCAGCCTTTCCGCATCCAGTTTTACACCACAACGTTCAGAAAGTAATGGTGTGATAGTGCTGACACCGAGTTCCACGGATTTTTGGATTGTAAATTCCATTTTCTCACCGCGGGACATGACTTGCCCCAAATGCAGGTTCAGGGGGGATTCATGATCTGATAATTGGCTACTAAGGATACGCACCTGAACTGTTTTTTTACTGGCTTCAGTGATTTCTGCATCAAAAACCTGATTGCTGCCATCAAAGAGTTGTAATGCCTGCCCGTTACTCATTCTGAGTACGCGACCAACATGATTGGCTGCATCATCGCTCAGATAGATTTTAGCCCCTGCTGAGAGCGGTTCAGGGTGATAGATGCGGGGAATTCGCATATTTCTTCTTTCCTTCTTTTTCCGGATGTTTCCGGCATGGCGCAAACAGCCACATGACAAAATTGATTCATCGCCATGATAAATGAGCGCTGTTTGCGTGATCAAGCTATCTCTTACCTTAGGGAATACAAGATATTTTCTTGCGAGTTGGCTCGCATATTTATTTAGTAATTGCTGTTTTAAATAAATATCTGTTGCCAATGATGGGAATAAAAAATTAGTATTCCTCCTGTCCTGATTGATATTGGGAAATATGGAAAGAAGACAGTAACAAGGATGTTATTTACAAAGGAGTGTTTTATAAGGTGGCTTTTCATAAAGAAACTTTTATAAAGTCATAGTATTTACTGGCGTAAAAGGTAATTTGTTATTTTAACTAACTTAGATTGTATAATAATAATGTTCTTCTGTAGCACTTTGCTATTATTATCAGTTATTGATATTAAAACGTATAGTTTGCCGGATGTTATTACACTGCCTTTATTATGGATTGGGCTTTTATTTAATATTGATGCTAATCTGGTTCCAATAGAGAGTGCAATATACGGCGCCATATCAGGGTATCTATTTTTATGGTTTTTGTATTGGTTGTGCCGATATACCTTCAAGAAAGAGGGGATAGGCTATGGAGATCTTAAATTAACCGCAGCCATTGGTGCATGGTTAGGGGTGGAAATGATACCAATACTGATGCTGATGGCTTCATTATCTGGTCTGTTAGGATTTATGCTGGTGGGTTTGAAAAGGAAGTCTTACCCTGAATTTATCGCATTTGGGCCTTATTTATGTTTATCCGCAATCGTGTTGATGGGGTTGTCACTGAGTGATATTGATATTACTTCTGCCTAATATACTTTTAATCTTCCAAGTCAACAGAGAGGCTAACCAAGCAACAATTTGCAAATGAAGAAAGGGGGGACTTTATCACAGCAAGGCTTGAATATTTCTTTTAAAAAGTTCATTCTCTTACTACGTTTATAGAGGAGATGAACTCTATTATGACATTAAAGATAACGGCTTTATTGGAAAATCAGGATAGGTAATTTTTAATATTGGGAGGTGTGTAATTATCAACAATGATAATTTCTTTGAATTGTATTCCATCATCGGTTGTATTGATGTTGATTGTAAACTGAGGGAAATAAAAAGTGGCGGAGAGAAAGGACTTGCACCTATAGTACACATTCTGCCCATGTTGGACGTTAAAAGCATCCAGATGGTTTAGGCTGCTTATTTTGCCCATACTGGATGTTAAAAGCATCCAGATGGTTAGGCAGCTCATCCTGTATACGGCTAGACGTTGGAAGCATCTAGTTGGTTTAGGCCGCTTATCCTGCATGCGCTAGACGTTGGAAGCATCTAGTTGGCTTTAGGCTGCTTACCCTGCATATTCTAGATGTTTGAAGCATCTAGTTAGCTGAGGTTGTTTGCCTGTCTCTCCGCCGACTCCAACAATAAGAAAAATGGGATTTTTATTCAAGCCGATTTATTGCGTTATGGATTATTGATCACAATTTAAGTCTATTAATTATTTCAAATCATCAAAAGGCATTAATTACCACATCAATTAAGGTGAGTTTATGTTTATTCTATAAGTTTTTTATTTGTTGAAAAGGTTATTTTATTGGGTTTTGTATGTAGGGTAATATAAAGTGAAAGGTGGATATTAACACAGGTGTCAATATTTGTTTAAGCTATTTTATTATTTATTTTTCAGCGTCTTTTCGCTTGAGGTGATATTCAGGGAAGGTCACTATGTTGGGAGAATATAATGTCCAATAATTACAGTTGCTTTGGATTGCATTTTTCTCCACCTATATATTATTGGTTTTATATATTTTAATACCCTGGAGTGTAAACTAATTAAATAATTTGATTTAGTATAATTAATATCATTTTAAACCTGTGTCTTGAAGTAGGGAAAGTAAATATGAGGATAGTAAATGGAGTTGACAAAAATAGAATATCCTATTCAAATTTATCTTGCTAATTATTTAACCCATTGTTAACAACATTATTACTCCATGACGTTAACTTTATCACTATTTATCGGGCTATTGTATTTAAAGCCTGATGAAAAATATTGCTTAAATATCTTGATCAATGCTTTATGTATTAGTTGTATTTCTCTCCAATCAAATGAACAAAACGTAAGAAAAATATTTTTGATGATTCTAAAGAATGATCATTTTCAAACAACTAACAGATTCGTTGAGGTGAGGTAATAAATGAAAGATAACATTGCTACAGCGGGAAATATTCTTAATGGTGAAGCGCTTTCTGGGATAAATACTCTTCAATCACTTACACCCAGTGAGCTATTTTGGTATCAGCGTCTTGCCGCTTTGCAACCCATCCAGTTACCTTTCGACATTCCCCATAAGATTGCAGAACCCCGTTGGGCAATAAGCCGTTGGCAGTCCCCGTCTCCCCAAAATGGTCAAGAGGAGCCATGGCGAATATTGTTGCAGGCATTTGTTATCTATCTTGCGCGTCTGACTCAGCAGTCTACATTCCAAATCGGCTGGTGTGTGGCATTAAACGATAAACGGGCAAATCTGGCATCAGTGGTGCCTATGGATATTGAAGTGGCATTGGATAAGCCGTGGCATGGGGTGGCTGGCGCGGTTGATGATGAACTTGTCCGACTGGCGCAACATCAGACATTTAGTTATGACCTCCTTTCCCATTCTCCTTCACTGCATGCCATCCCTGAATTAAGCACTCGCCATCCGTGGCCTATAGCTGTTTCGGTGATACAGGATGGCAGACAGTGTGATCAGAAAGCGTCTGGCGAATTACTGACACTTCAGATAAATGAACAAGGTGGTTTCCGTTGGATCTATGATGAAAATCGCCTGGGTGCGGAAGTGATTGCGCGAATGGATGAACATTTACAGATGTTGCTGTTATCAAAAGGGAGCGGTGATGACATCCCCATCGGGCAGCTTAATTTGTTGCCGGAGGCGGAACGGACGTTGTTGCTGGAAACCTGGAACCCGACTGAAACCCTTTATCCTGAAGTCTTGTGTATCCATCAGTTGTTTGAGCAGCAGGTACAAAAGACTCCACAGGCGATAGCGCTGGAGTATCAGGGGCAAACACTGAGTTACACCGAATTAAATGCTCGTGCTAACCGGCTGGCTCATCAATTGATTGAGCAGGGAATTGAACCGGAGCAACGGATCGCCATTTGCGTGACACGCTCACCGGCCATGGTGGTGTCACTGCTGGCGGTACTGAAAGCGGGTGGTGCTTATGTGCCACTGGATATCACTTATCCGGCAGAGCGTCTGGCGTATATCCTTAACGACAGTGCCCCATCCGTAATATTGGCGGATGATACCGGGCAATCCATATTAGGTGACAAGATACTGTCCGGGTTGACGGTACTGGATCCGACGATGCAGCCGGATCAACCGGACAGCAACCCGCAGCTCTCAGCATTAACACCACAGCACCTGGCCTATGTGATTTACACCTCGGGCTCTACCGGACAACCAAAAGGGGTGATGGTGGAGCATCAGGCGATTTATCAGCGTACTCTGGGAGTGAATGAACTTTATGGCGTGACGGCTCAGGACCGGGTATTGCAGTTTGCGGCTTTTGCTTTTGATGTCTCCGTCGAGGAGTGTTTCTCGTCATTATGTCATGGCGCCACGTTGGTCATTCGCGATGATAGCTGGCTGGAGTCAATGACGGAATTTATAGCCTTAGCCCGGGAAAACCGCATCACGGTGATGTTTCTGCCCACGTTATTCTGGTCTGAATTGGCAGCCAGAGATCCGGGATTATCGCTGCCTGATGAGCTCAGGCTGATCATTATTGGTAGCGAGGCTGTCCAGAAAAAAGCCCTTCAGGACTGGTTTGCACAGGAAAGTCACCGCCCCCGATTATTAAATGCCTATGGCCCGACAGAAAATACCGTTACAGCAACCTGTCAGGAAGTCTTCTCTTCAGACGATGATCGTTCCATCGGCCGGCCACTCAGAAATACCCGCATTTACTTACTGGACAGCAACGGGCAACCCGTACCGCTAGGCTGCGCAGGAGAAATCTATATTGGTGGTGTGGGAGTCGCGCGGGGTTATCTGAACCAGTCAATTTTAAGTGAAGAACGTTTTATCCCCGACTCCTTTAGCCCGCTATCTGACGCCCGGATGTATCGTACCGGGGATGTGGCCCGTTACCTGCCGGACGGTAACCTGGAGTTTCTGGGGCGTAATGATCAGCAGGTGAAAATTCGCGGCTTTCGGGTTGAGTTGGGGGAAATTGAAACCCGCTTGCTGGAGCATCCGGCAGTGAATCAGGCCGCCGTGTTGGCACTGGATAACGGGCAAAGTAAGCGATTGGTGGCCTATATCGTGGCAGAAACTGTGGTGGCAGAAGAGAATCAAGAATGGGTAAACAGCCTGTGTACCCATCTGAGTGCTCTTCTGCCGGATTATATGGTGCCGGCGGCTTTTGTGCGTCTGGATAGCTTCCCACAGACGCCGAATGGCAAACTGGATCGCCGGGCATTACCGGCACCGAACGAAGAAGCGTTTGCCCGGCAGACTTATGAAGCTCCGCAAGGGAGAGAAGAAACAATACTGGCGGCAGTCTGGGGTGAATTGTTGGGCATTAAGCAAATTAGCCGCCATGATAGTTTCTTTGCATTGGGTGGTCATTCTCTGCTCGCGATGCGCATGATTGAGCGCCTGCGTCATCAGGGATTGATGCTGGCGGCGAGTGATCTGTTCCGGTCGCCCGTGTTATCCGATCTGGTGAAAACGTTGGGGCAGCACCGGGCTATTGAAGTCCCACCAAATGTCATTACCCCCGCGACACAGCAACTGACCCCGGCGATGTTGCCGTTGGCGGATTTAACGCAGGCGGATATTGACCACATTGTTGAACAAATACCAGGTGGGGTAACGAATATTCAGGATATTTACGCCTTATCGCCATTGCAGGACGGTATTTTATTCCACCATTTACTGGCACGGGAAGGCGATCCGTATCTGTTGACCAGCCAGATGGCTTTTGCTGATAGGTCCTTATTGGATCATTATCTGTCGGCGATGCAACGTATAGTCGAGCGGCACGATATTTTACGCACAGCATTTATCTGGCAGGGCGTGTCCGTGCCGGTACAGGTCGTCTGTCGTCAGGCTTCCTTGTTAGTGACAGAGCTGGCGCTGAATCCCGCTGATGGCCCGGTCATTGATCAGTTAAACCAGCGTTTTGATCCGCGCTATTATCGTCTTGATCTGAGCCAGCCACCGCTATTGCATTTTGTGATTGCTCAGGAAACGGATGGCCGTTGGTACCTGCTGCAACTATTGCATCATCTGATTGGTGACCACACCACGCTGGACGTAATGCACCGTGAAGTGCAGTCATATCTGGCAGGACAAGAAGAACATTTGTCTGTGCCTGTGCCATTCCGCAATCTGGTGGCGCAGGCCCGGTTGGGCGTGAGTCAGGAATCCCATACCCGTTTCTTTACCGAAATGCTGGCGGAGGTGGAAGAGCCGACCCTGCCGTTTGGTTTGACGGAGGTGCATCATGATGGCTCGCAGGTGGTGGAATTCCACCAGATGCTGGCACCTGAGTTGAATGGCTGCCTGCGCAGTCAGGCACGGCGTTTTGGCGTCAGTCTGGCCGCCTTGTGCCATCTGGCTTGGGCACAGGTGTTGTCGCGCACCAGTGGACAGGAAAAAGTGGTGTTCGGTACTGTGCTGTTCGGGCGTATGGCCGCGGGAGAAGGAGCAGACAGCGGGGTAGGGCTGTTTATCAATACCTTGCCGTTACGGTTGGATATGGATGACACCCCGATACAGGACAGTGTGCAGGCCACCCATCGCCGGTTGGCGGGATTACTGGCCCATGAACACGCTTCACTGGCGCTGGCCCAGAAATGTAGTGGTGTTGACCGTGGCACGCCTCTCTTTAGTGCCCTGTTAAACTATCGGCATAATGCCGTATCGGCCATGTCAGAAGAACTAATAAACGGGATTGAGTTTGTCAGCGAACAGGAGCGAACTAATTACCCCTTTGTGCTGTCAGTGGATGATTTTGGTGAGGCGCTGGGCTTGACGGTTCAGGTTGCTCAGCCAGTTGAACCGGAACGAGTCTACGGCTATATGCAGCAGGCACTGGAAAGTCTGGTGGATGCACTGGAACACACCCCGGATATGCCGGTTCGGGCATTGGATATTCTGCCGGAAGCAGAGCGTACCTTATTGTTAACAACCTGGAACACAACGGAAACGCCTTATCCTGAGTCGTTATGTATTCACCAGTTGTTTGAACAGCAGGTGGAGAAAACCCCGCAGGCGACAGCCCTGATAGCGGGAGATAAAACCCTGAGCTACAGGGAGTTGAATACACGGGCTAATCAGTTGGCCCGCCAGTTAATCGGACAAGGCGTTTGCCCCGGCGATCATATTGTGCTGCTGTTCGAGCGCTCCATGGTGCTGGTGGTAGCTCAACTGGCTGTGCTTAAAGCCGGAGCAGTTTACGTCCCCCTTGATCCCGGTGTACCGGATGAGCGGAAAAATTGGCTGATCAATGACTGTTCCGCCAAATTGTTACTCACCGATACACAGACAGATCTTCCGGCTGATCTGGTTGTCCCTCTGCTTCGCCATTCCGATGAGAACAAGACGGCTGGCGAGCAAAATAACGAGCAAAATAACGAGCAAAATAACGAGCAAAATAGTATTAACCTTGATTTACCGCGTGCCGGCACGGAATTAGCCTATATCATGTACACCTCCGGCTCTACCGGAACACCGAAAGGCGTGCTGGTGCCGCACCGTGCCGTGGTTCGGCTGGTCATCAATAATGGTTATGCAGCCATCGAACCGGATGATCGGGTGGCCTTTACCGCTAATCCGGCTTTTGATGCCAGCACTTTTGAAGTCTGGGCACCGTTGCTTAACGGGGGATCGCTGGTGGTGATTGATCACGCCATGTTATTAACGCCGATAGAATTAGTCCGGGCTTTACAGACCCACCGTATCACGGCTCTGTGGCTGACAATCGGGTTGTTTAACCGGCTGGCTGTAGAGTTGTCCCCGGCGCTGCCGCAGATAAAAATACTGATTTTTGGCGGGGATATCCCCGATTTACCGGTTATTGCTCAGGTTCTGAAACATCGTCCGCCGCAACAACTTTTGCAGGCCTATGGCCCGACAGAAGGCACCACCTTTACGACGATATATCCTATTGAGACGCTGGCACAGGGCATGATCCGGCTCCCCATTGGCCGGCCCATCGCCAATACACGGGTTTATCTGCTGGATAGTCACGGTCAGCCTGTGCCGTTGGGAGCGACTGGTGAGATTTATGTTGGGGGAGATGGGGTGGCCCATGGTTATCTGAACCGTCCTGAGTTAACGGCCGAACGTTTCCTTATTGATCCGTTTAGTGATACCCCAGATGCACGCCTGTACCGTACCGGGGATTTGGCCCGTTACCGGCCGGACGGTAATCTGGAATTTCTGGGCCGTAATGACCAGCAGGTGAAAATCCGTGGCTTCCGTATTGAACCGGGGGAAATTGAAATCCGGCTGGCAGAGCATCCGGCGGTACGTGAAACAGCGGTGCTGGTACTCGGTAATGGGGGGGACAAACGGCTGGTGGCCTATGTTGTGGCAGATGTAGATGGGGAATTGGTCAATAGCCTGCGTACCCATCTGAGTGCGGTTTTGCCGGATTATATGGTGCCGGCGGCCTTTGTGCGTCTGGATGAGTTTCCACTGACGCCGAATGGTAAGTTAGATCGTCGGGCGCTGCCAGCACCGGATAGTGAGGCGTTTGCCCGCCAAACCTATGCGGCTCCGCAGGGGGAAACCGAAATGGCACTGGCGGTGATTTGGAGTGAATTACTGGGCATTGAGCAGGTTAGCCGTCATGACAGCTTCTTTGCGTTGGGTGGTCATTCATTGCTTGCGGTACGCATGATTGAGCGCCTGCGTCAGCAGGGGTTGGCACTGACGGCGCGGGATCTGTTCCGGTCGCCGGTGTTGTCCGATCTGGCACAAACATTGGGACGGCATCAGGCCGTCGAAGTCCCGCCGAATGTAATTACCCCCGAAACGCAGCACCTGACCCCGGAAATGTTGCCGCTGGTGGATTTAACGCAGGCGGATATTGACCACATTGTCAGACAAGTACCGGGTGGGGTGGCGAATATTCAGGATATTTATGCCTTATCGCCATTGCAGGACGGTATTTTATTTCACCATTTACTGGCACACGAAGGGGATCCGTATCTGTTGACCGAGCAGATGGCGTTTGCTGACCGGCCTTTGCTGGATCGTTATCTGGTGGCGATGCAACGGATAGTTGAGCGGCACGATATTTTACGTACAGCCTTTATTTGGCAAGGCGTGTCTGTTCCGGTACAAGTCGTCGGGCGTCAAGCCTCTTTGTCAGTGACGGAACTGACACTGGATCCGGCAGATGGCCCCGTCAGCAGCCAGTTGGCGGAACGTTTTAACGTCAGTCATTATCGTCTTGACCTGAGCGATGCGCCGTTATTGCGCTTTGTGGTGGCGCAGGAAGCGGATGGCCGTTGGATTGTCCTGCAATTACTGCATCATCTGATTGGCGACCATGAAACGGTGGAAGTGATGCACCGTGAAGTGCAGGCCTACCTGACGGGACAGGAGGAAAACCTAGCTGTACCTGTGCCATACCGCAATCTGGTGGCACAGGCCCGGTTGGGCGTGAGTCAGGAAGCCCACACCCGTTTCTTTACCGAACTGTTAGCGGAGGTGGAAGAGCCGACATTGCCATTTGGTTTGACGGAGGTGCATCACGATGGCTCACAGATGACAGAATCTCACCAGATGCTGGCACCTGAATTGAATGACCGCCTGCGTAGTCAGGCACGGCGTTTTGGTGTCAGTCTGGCGGCCTTGTGCCATCTGGCCTGGGCACAGGTGTTGTCGCGCACCAGCGGACAGGAAAAAGTGGTGTTCGGCACCGTGCTGTTTGGGCGTATGGCCGCGGGAGAAGGGGCAGACAGTGGGATGGGATTGTTTATTAATACCTTACCGTTGCGGCTGGATATGGACGACACCCCGGTACAGGACAGCGTACAGACCGCCCATCATCGGCTGGCGGAATTATTAACCCATGAGCACGCTTCACTGGCGCTGGCCCAGCAGTGTAGCGGCGTTGAACGCGGAACGCCCCTCTTTAGTGCTCTGTTGAACTATCGGCATAACGATCAATCGAATCAATTGCATGAAGCACTGGAGGGAATTGAGTTATTAGACGGGCAGGAGCGGACCAACTATCCCTTTGTGCTGTCAGTGGAAGATTTTGGTGAGGCGTTGGGATTGACGGCTCAGGTCGTTCAGCCGTTTGAGCCGGCGCGAATATGCAGCTATATGCAGCAGGCACTGGAAAGTCTGGCGGACGCGCTGGAACAGGCCCCGGAAACACCGATACGGCAGTTAGAGATCCTGCCGGAAGCAGAATGCACGCTGTTGCTAAAAACCTGGAATGCAACGGAAGCAGTCTACCCTGAGGCGTTATGTATTCATCAGTTGTTTGAACAGCAGGTGGAGAAAACACCGCAGGCCATCGCGCTGGTCTATGAAAACCAGACACTCAGTTATGCTGAATTAAATGCCCGTGCTAACCGACTGGCTCATCAGTTAATCGCACTGGGCGTAGAGCCGGAGCAACGAGTCGCCATTTGCGTGTCACGGTCACCGGCAATGGTGGTCGGGCTGCTGGCCGTCTTAAAAACGGGTGGGGCTTATGTACCGCTGGATCCGGCTTATCCGGGAGAGCGTCTGGCATACAATCTGGCGGATGCTGCGCCGGCTATTGTGCTGGCAGATAATATCGGACGGACAGCATTGGGTGAGCAAGCATTAGCAGAACGGAAAGTGCTCGACCCGAATACCTGGTTTGACCGACCGGATAACAACCCGCAGATACCGGTATTGACTTCACGGCATTTGGCCTACGTGATTTATACCTCCGGTTCGACCGGAACGCCGAAAGGGGTGATGGTAGAACATCGTGGATTGGTCAATCTTATTCAGGAGAAAATCACGCAATTCGCTATTTGTGCGGATAGCCGGGTGTTGCAGTTCGCTTCATTGGGCTTTGATGCCAGTGTCTGGGAAATTATGATGTCACTGTGCAGTGGCGCTACGCTGGATATTCCCGCAGACAGTGTTCGTCAGAACCCGATCTATTTATGGCACTATCTGGAAACACAGGCGATAACGCATGCTTGCCTGACACCTGCTTTGCTTCATGACGGGGCAGATGTACCGGCGTTAACGGTAAAACCCACCCTGATATTGGGGGGTGAAGCGCCCAGTACGGCGTTACTCCGGGCATTGTGTGGCCGGGCCACCCTGTTCAATGCTTATGGCCCGACAGAGATAACGGTTTGTGCCACAACCTGGTATTGCCCGTCAGACTATACAGATACTGCGGTGCCTATCGGGCGTCCAACGGCAAATACCCAAGTCTACTTGCTGGATGCTCATCGTCAGCCGGTGCCGCTGGGGGCAGTGGGTGAGCTGTATATTGGTGGGGTGGGTGTGACGCGGGGTTACCTGAACCGTCCTGAATTAACCGCCGAGCGTTTTCTTATCGATCCGTTTAGTAATATTCCGGATGCGCGCTTGTACCGTACCGGAGATTTAGCCCGTTACCGGCCGGATGGCAATCTGGAATTTCTGGGCCGTAATGATCAGCAGGTGAAAATCCGTGGCTTCCGTATTGAACCGGGGGAAATTGAAGCCCGGTTGGCAGAGCACCCGGCGGTGCGTGAATCGGTGGTGCTGGCGCAGGGAGAAGGGCAGGATAAGCGGCTGGTGGCCTATTTGGTCACAGAAACGGCGGTCACAGAAACGAAAGCGGCGGATACGGATGAAGGGCTGGCGAATAGCCTGCGTACCCACCTGAGTGCCCTTTTGCCGGATTATATGGTGCCGGCCGCTTTTGTACGTCTGGATGCGTTTCCATTAACGCCGAACGGTAAATTAGATCGTCGGGCGCTGCCGGCACCGGACAGTAAGGCATTTGCCCGCCAAACCTATGCGGCCCCGCAGGGGGAAACCGAAATAACGCTGGCGGCGATTTGGGGTGAATTACTGGGCATTGAGCAGATCAGCCGCCATGACAGCTTCTTTGCGCTAGGTGGTCATTCATTGCTCGCGGTGCGTATGATTGAGCGCCTGCGTCAGCAGGGGTTGGCACTGACGGCGCGGGATCTGTTCCGGTCGCCGGTGTTGTCCGATCTGGCACAAACATTGGGACAGCATCAGGCCGTCGAAGTCCCGCCGAATGTGATTACTCCCGAAACGCAGCACCTGACCCCGGAAATGTTACCGCTGGTGGATTTAACGCAGGCGGATATTGATCTCATTGTCAGACAAGTACCGGGCGGGGTGACGAATATTCAGGATATCTACGCGTTATCCCCGTTGCAGGACGGGATTTTGTTCCACCACTTACTGGCACGGGAAGGGGATCCGTATTTGTTATCCGATCAGATGGCGTTTGCTGACCGATCTTTGTTGGATCGTTATCTGGTGGCAATACAACGGGTGGTTGACCGCCACGATATTTTACGCACCGCGTTTATCTGGCAAGGGGTATCTGTTCCGGTGCAGGTCGTCTGGCGTCATGCTCCCTTGTCAGTAACGGAACTGACACTGGATCCGGCAGATGGGCCAGTCAGCAGGCAACTGGATGAACGTTTTAATATCAATCAATATCGTCTTGATCTGAGTGACGCGCCGTTATTGCGCTTTGTGGTGGCGCAGGAAGCGGATGGCCGTTGGATTGTTCTGCAATTACAGCATCACCTGATTGGTGACCATGAAACGCTGGAAGTAATGCACCGTGAAGTGCTGGCTTATCTGACGGGGCAAGAAGAGAGCTTGCCCGTGCCTGTACCATTCCGCAATCTGGTGGCGCAGGTTCGGTTGGGCGTGAGTCAGGAAGCCTATACCCGTTTCTTTACCGAGATGCTGTCAGAAGTGGAGGAACCCACGCTGCCGTTCGGGTTGGCGGAGGTCTATCATGATGGAGCTCAGGAAACAGAATCTTACCGGCTGTTGGCGCCTGAGCTGAATAATCGTTTGCGCAATCAGGCCCGGCAGCAGGGAGTGAGTTTGGCGGCCTTGTGCCATCTGGCTTGGGCACAGGTGTTGTCGCGCACCAGCGGACAGGAAAAAGTGGTGTTCGGCACCGTGCTGTTTGGGCGCATGACGGGGGGCGAAGGGACAGAGGGTGGCATGGGGTTGTTTATCAATACCTTGCCGTTACGGCTGGATATGGATGATACCCCGGTACGGGACAGTGTACAGGCCGCCCATCGCCGGCTGGCAGGATTATTAGCCCATGAGCATGCTTCACTGGCGCTGGCCCAGCAGTGTAGCGGCGTTGAACGCGGCACGCCTCTCTTTAGTGCCTTGTTAAACTACCGGCACAATAGCCCTTCAGATCCGCTAGATAATACACTGGACGGTTTTGAATTTTTAGAGGTACAGGAACGAACCAACTACCCCTTTGGGTTGTCGGTGGAGGATGGTGGTGAGACATTAGGATTGACGGCGAATGTGGTGCAGCCATTTGACCCGGAACGGGTATGCGGCTATATGCAGCAGGCGTTGGAAAGTCTGGCAGACGCGCTGGAGCACACCCCGGATATGCCGGTGCGGGCATTGGAAATCCTGCCGGAGGCGGAACGTACCTTATTGTTAAATATCTGGAACGGGACGGAGACCGCCTACCCTGAAGCCTTGTGTATTCATCAGTTATTTGAACAGCAGGTACAAAAAACTCCACAGGCGACAGCGCTTGAGTATCAGGGGCAACGCCTGAGTTATGCCGAACTAAATACCCGCGCTAACCGGCTGGCCCATCAGTTGATTGAACTGGGTGTCGAACCGGATCAACGGGTAGCCATTTGTGTGACACGCTCACCGACTATGGTGGTGTCACTCTTGGCAGTACTGAAAGCCGGTGGTGCTTATGTGCCGCTGGATATCACCTACCCGGCAGAGCGTCTGGCCTATATCCTGAGTGACAGCACCCCGTCCGTGCTAGTGGCAGACGAGGCCGGGCAATCCATATTAGGTGACAAGATACTGTCCGGGTTGACGGTACTGGATCCGACGATGCAGCCGGATCAACCGGACAGCAACCCGCAGCTCTCAGCGTTAACGCCACAGCATCTGGCCTATGTGATTTACACCTCGGGCTCTACCGGACAACCAAAAGGGGTGATGGTGGAGCATCAGGCGATTTATCAACGTACTCTGGGGGTGAATGAACTTTATGGCGTGACGGATCAGGACCGGGTATTGCAGTTTGCGGCGTTTGCCTTTGACGTCTCCGTTGAGGAGTGTTTCTCGTCATTATGTCATGGCGCCACGCTGGTGATCCGTGATGATAGCTGGCTGGCTTCTATACCGGAATTTATTGCCTTAACCCGGGAAAACCGTATTACGGTGATGTTCCTGCCCACGTTATTCTGGTCTGAACTGGCGGCCAGAGACAAAGGATTGCCGCTGCCTGACGAACTCAGACTGATTATTATTGGCAGTGAGGCCGTCCAGAGAAAAGCCCTTCAGGACTGGTTTGCACAGGAAGGTTACCACCCCCGGTTATTAAACGCCTATGGTCCGACGGAAAATACTGTTACGGCCACCTGTCAGGCAGTTTCTTCCCCGGACGAAGATCGTTCCATCGGCCGGCCACTCAAAAATACCCGCATTTACCTGCTGGACAGCAACGGACAACCCGTACCGTTAGGTTGTATGGGGGAAATCTACATTGGTGGCGTAGGGGTTGCACGGGGTTATCTGAACCAGCCAATTTTAAGTAAAGCACGTTTTATCCCCGATCCCTTTAGCCTCGTACCGGATGCCCGGATGTACCGCACGGGGGATCTGGCCCGTTACCTGCCGGACGGTAGTCTGGAATTCCTCGGCCGTAATGATCAGCAGGTGAAAATTCGTGGTTTCCGTATTGAACTGGGGGAAATTGAAACCCGCTTGCTGGAGCATCCGGCAGTGCATGAAGCCGTCGTGCTGGCATTGGATGACGGGCAGGGTAAACGGCTGGTGGCCTATGTCGTGGCGGAAGCGGATGAAGCGCTGGTCAACAACCTGCGTACCCACCTGAGTGCGGTTTTGCCGGATTATATGGTGCCGGCAGCCTTTGTGCGTCTGGACAGCTTCCCGCAGACCCCGAACGGCAAACTGGATCGCCGGGCACTGCCGGCACCGGACGGAGACGCCTTTGCCCGGCAAGCCTATGAAGCCCCGCAGGGAGAAACAGAAATCGCGTTGGCGGCGATTTGGCGGGAAGTCTTAGGGATTGAACTGATCAGCCGGCATGATAATTTCTTTGCGCTGGGCGGACATTCATTACTGGCGGTGCGGGTCATGAACCGGATAGCGGTTTTAGGGGGAGAATTGCCGCTGAGTGAGCTGTTTAATGCCCCTTCTTTGGCTGTCCTTGCTGAAAAACTCCATACCCGGTTTGAGCAACAAAGCAGCACACTGCCCCCCATCATGCCCGTCTCCCGTGAGGGGATACTGCCATTGTCATTCGCTCAACAGCGTTTATGGTTCCTGACTCAGTTTGAAGGCGTCAGTGAAACATATCATATTCCCATTGCGCTACGTTTGTGTGGTCAACTGGATATCGCGGTCTGGCAGCAGGCGCTGAATGCGCTATTTGCCCGTCATGAAGCGCTGCGCTCTGTCTTCATTACCGTTGATGGTCAGCCTCAGGTCCGCCTGCTGGCAGTCGGCCACGGATTGCCATTGGTTCAGCATGACCTGCGTGAGCACCCGGATACCGAAGCAGCACTGAAACGACTGTGCGCTGAAGAAATGTCTGCGCCATTTGAACTCAGCCGTGGCCCGCTTATCCGGGCGGTACTTATCCGGCTGGCGGATAACGAATATCAGTTTTTACTGACCCAGCATCATATTGTTTCCGATGGCTGGTCAGTCAATGTGCTGATAGATGAACTGAATACGCTCTATAGCGCTTTTCTGGCCGGGCAACCGGATCCTTTGCCTGCGCTGGCGATCCAGTATCCTGATTATGCCGTCTGGCAGCGTCAGTGGCTCTCCGCTGAGCGTATTCAGGTGCAATCTGATTATTGGCGTACAACACTGGCTGATGCCCCCGTTTTGCTGGATTTGCCTACAGACCGGCCACGCCCGTCTGAGCAGTCGTTTGCCGGGCAGGTTTTACCCATCAATTTGGATGCGGAATTAACGGCCGCGCTGAAACGTCTAAGCGCGCAGCACGGTATCACCTTATTTATGACGCTGTTATCCGCCTGGGCAGTGGTCTTATCGCGTTTATCCGGTCAAACGGACATCGTGATTGGAACCCCCAGTGCCGGTCGCAGCCGTCAGGAAGTGGAGTCTTTGATTGGCTTCTTTGTCAATACGCTGGCATTGCGTATGGGGGTTTCGGGTGAGCTGACGGTGGCAGAATTACTGGCGCAGGTCCGGCAAACCGCGTTAGCGGCACAGGCGCATCAGGATTTGCCGTTTGAGCAGGTGGTGGAAATTGTACAACTGTCGCGTCGGCTGTCCCATACGCCACTGTTTCAGGTGATGTTTTCCTGGGAAAATAATGAACCTACGGACTGGACACTGCCGGGATTGACAGTATCACCAGCCGATCAAGGTATGGAGATTGTCAAATTTGATCTCGAACTAGATCTGTTTGAAGAGGACGACAGGATCGCGGGTGATTTAAGTTATGCCACTGCCCTGTTTGATCAAACAACCATGGAACGACACATTGGCTATTTGCACACTGTATTGCAGGCCATGGTGGCTAACGTCCAACAGCGGATCGGGAACATTGATATTCTGACACCGGCAGAGCGCAGGTTGTTGCTGGAAACCTGGAATGCGACGGAGACTCCCTATCCTGAGACGTTATGTATTCATCAGTTGTTTGAACAGCAGGTACAAAAAACTCCACAGGCGACAGCGCTTGAGTATCAGGGACAACGCCTGAGTTATGCCGAATTAAATGCCCGTGCTAACCGGCTGGCCCATCAGTTGATTGAGTCGGGAGTAGAGCCGGAGCAACGGGTCGCTATTTGTGTGACACGCTCACCGTCTATGGTGGTGTCATTACTGGCGGTACTGAAAGCGGGTGGTGCTTATGTGCCGCTGGATATCACCTACCCGGCAGAGCGTCTGGCGTATATCCTGAGTGACAGCGCCCCATCCGTAATATTGGCGGATGATACCGGACAGTCCATATTGGGTGACGAGGTACTGGCTGAGTTGACCGTTCTTGACCCGACAATTCAGTTGGATCAGCCGGACAGCAACCCGCAGCTCTCAGCATTAACACCACAACATCTGGCCTATGTGATTTATACCTCGGGCTCTACCGGCCAGCCGAAAGGGGTGATGGTGGAGCATCAGGCGATTTATCAACGTACTCTGGGCGTCAATGAACTTTATGGTGTGACAGCGCAGGATCGGGTATTACAGTTTGCGGCGTTTGCCTTTGATGTCTCGGTCGAGGAGTGTTTCTCGTCATTATGTCATGGCGCCACGCTGGTCATTCGCGATGATAGCTGGCTGGCTTCTATGCCGGAATTTATTGCCTTAGCCCGGGAAAACCGTATTACGGTGATGTTCCTGCCCACGTTATTCTGGTCTGAACTGGCGGGCAGAGACAAAGGATTACCACTGCCTGACGCGCTCAGGCTAGTTATTATTGGCAGCGAGGCCGTCCAGAAAAAAGCCCTTCAGGACTGGTTTGCACAGGAAGGTCACCGCCCCCGGTTATTAAACGCCTATGGTCCGACGGAAAATACCGTTACGGCCACCTGTCAGGTAGTCTCCTCCCCGGACGATGATCGTTCCATCGGCCGGCCACTCAGAAATACCCGCATTTACCTGCTGGACAGCAACGGGCAACCGGTGCCGTTAGGCTGTGTGGGGGAAATCTATATTGGTGGTGTAGGGGTTGCGCGGGGTTATCTGAACCAGCCAGCCTTAAGTGAAGCACGTTTTATCCCCGATCCCTTTAGCCCCGTATCGGGTGCCCGGATGTACCGCACGGGGGATCTTGCCCGTTACCTGCCGGACGGTAGCCTGGAATTCCTTGGCCGTAATGACCAGCAGGTGAAAATTCGCGGTTTCCGTATTGAACCGGAGGAAATTGAAACCCGCTTGCTGGAGCATCCGGCAGTGCATGAAGCCGTCGTGCTGGCATTGGATGACAGGCAGGGTAAACGGCTGGTGGCCTATGTCGTGGCGGAAGCGGATGAAGCGCTGGTCAACAACCTGCGTACTCACCTGAGTGCGGTTTTGCCGGATTATATGGTGCCGGCAGCCTTTGTGCGTCTGGACAGCTTCCCGCAGACCCCGAACGGCAAACTGGATCGCCGGGCACTGCCGACACCGGACGGAGACGCCTTTGCCCGGCAAGCCTATGAAGCCCCGCAGGGAGAAACAGAAATTGCGTTAGCGGCGATTTGGGGTGAATTACTGGGCATTGAGCAGATCAGCCGGCATGATAATTTCTTTGCGCTGGGCGGCCATTCATTGCTGGCAGTGCGGGTCATGAACCGGATAGCGGTTTTAGGAGGGGAATTGCCGCTGAGTACGCTGTTTAACGCCCCTTCTTTGGCTGCACTTGCCGAGGCGGTTCAGGCCCGGTTTGATCAACAAGGCAGCGTATTACCTCCCATCATGCCCGTCTCCCGTGAGGGGATAATGCCATTGTCATTCGCTCAACAGCGTTTGTGGTTCCTGACTCAGTTTGAAGGCGCCAGTGAAACGTATCATATTCCCATTGCGCTACGTTTGCGTGGTCAACTGGATATCACGGTTTGGCAGCAGGCACTGAATGCGTTATTTGCCCGCCATGAGGCGCTGCGCTCTGTCTTCATTGCCGTAGATGGTCAGCCTCAGGTCCGTCTGCTGACGGCAAACCACGGATTGCCATTGGTTCAGTATGACCTGCGTGAACACCCGGATACCGAAGCGGTACTGGAACAACTGTGCGCTGAGGAAATGTCTGCGCCATTTGAACTCAGCCGTGACCCGCTTATCCGGGCGGTGCTGATCCGGCTGGCGGATAACGAATATCAGTTTTTGCTGACCCAACATCATATTGTTTCCGATGGCTGGTCGGTCAATGTACTGATAGATGAACTGAACACGCTCTATAGTGCTTTTCTGGCCGGGCAACCGGACCCTTTGCCCGCGCTGGCGATCCAGTATCCTGATTATGCGGTCTGGCAGCGTCAGTGGCTTTCCGCTGAGCGTATTCAGGTGCAATCTGATTATTGGCGTACAACACTGGCTGACGCCCCTGTTTTGCTGGATTTGCCTACAGACCGGCCACGTCCGTCTGAGCAGTCGTTTGCCGGTCAGATTTTACCCATCAATTTGGATGCGGAACTAACGGCCGCGCTGAAACACCTGAGCGCGCAGCACGGTGTTACCTTATTTATGACACTGTTATCCGCCTGGGCAGTGGTCTTATCGCGTTTATCCGGTCAGGAGGATGTCATTATTGGAACCCCAAGTTCTGGTCGCAGCCGTCAGGAAGTGGAGTCTTTGATTGGCTTCTTTGTCAATACGCTGGCGTTGCGTATGGGGGTTTCGGGTGAGCTGACGGTGGCAGAATTGCTGGCACAGGTCCGGCAAACCGCGTTAGCGGCACAGGCGCATCAGGATTTACCGTTTGAGCAGGTAGTGGAAATTGCACAACCGCTACGTCGGCTGTCCCATACGCCACTGTTTCAGGTGATGTTTTCCTGGGAAAACAATGAACATACCGACTGGACACTGCCGGGATTGACCGTGTCTCCGGCTGATCAAGATATGGAGATTGTCAAATTTGATCTTGAGCTGGGGCTGTTTGAGGAGGGTGACAGGATTGCCGGTGCTTTAAATTATTCTACGGCTCTGTTTGATCAAACAACCATGGAACGACACATTGGTTATTTGCACACTGTGTTGCAGGCCATGGTAGCTAACACCCAACAGCGGATCGGGGACATTGATATCCTGACACCGGCAGAGCGCAGGTTGTTGCTGGAAACCTGGAATTCGACGGAAACTGCTTATCCTGAGACGTTGTGTATTCATCAGTTGTTTGAGCAACAGGTGGAGAAAACCCCTGATGCAATCGCATTGGTGTATGAAGAGCAAACTCTCAGCTATGCTGAATTAAATGCCCGTGCTAATCAACTGGCTCATCGGTTGATTGAGCTGGGTGTTGAACCGGAGCAACGGGTAGCGATTTGTATGTCAAGGTCACCAGAAATGGTGGTTGGGGTATTAGCAATACTGAAAGCGGGCGGTGCCTATGTGCCACTCGATCCCGCTTATCCGGCTGAGCGGCTGGCATATATGCTCGAAGACGCCGTTCCTCTCGTAATGCTGACCCAAACGGAGTGGGTTGACCGATTGGCCAGCACGGTGCCTGCTGTGGTACTTGATACCAAAGCCGCATTCTTGATGTCACACTCCACCGATAACCCAGATACACAGGCGTTGGGACTGACATCACACCATCTGGCCTATGTAATTTACACCTCCGGCTCGACGGGACTGCCTAAAGGTGTGGCAATCACGCACCGTAATGCCGTGAATTTCCTCACCTGGGCTCAACAAAATTTCAGCCCAGAGGAACTGGCGCAGACCCTGTTTGCCACGTCACTGAGTTTTGATTTGGCCGTGTACGAATGTTTGGCTCCTCTACTGGCTGGTGGCACGGTTCATCTGGTCTCCAACGTGTTGTCACTGGTCACCACTGAACACCCCGTTAGCCTGATCAATACAGTCCCTTCGGCCATTGCACAGTTACTTGACGCTAACGCCGTGCCGATGAAGACCCAAACGGTCAATTTGGCGGGTGAAGAATTGAAGTCACACATTGTCGAACGTTTATTTACCCGCACAGCCGTACAACATGTCTGCAACCTGTACGGTCCTTCTGAGACGACCACGTATTCAACGTGGGTACGGATGAGCCGGACAGAGGGTTTTATCCATCATATCGGCCGCCCAATCGCTAACACCCGGATCTATCTCCTCGATCAGCGCAGACAACTCGTCCCTCTTGGCGTGGCAGGCGAAATTTATATCGCCGGAGCTGGCGTGGCCCGCGGTTACCTGAATCGTCCCGAATTGACGGCTGAACGCTTCTTAGCCGACCCGTTCTCCCTTGATGCAGACGCCCGCATGTATAGAACCGGTGATCTTGGTCGTTGGTTGGCTGATGGCAATATTGAATACCTCGGCCGTAATGACCAGCAGGTGAAAATTCGTGGTTTCCGTATAGAACTGGGAGAAATTGAAACCCGGTTGGCAGAGTATCCGGCAGTGCGTGAGGCGGCAGTACTGGCACTGGGTGATGGAACAGATAAATGGCTGGTGGCTTATGTGGTGGCGGAAGAGGATGAGGAGTTGGCGAATAGTCTGCGCACTCATTTGAGCGCAGTTTTACCGGATTATATGGTGCCGGCGGCTTTTGTGCGTTTGGATGCGTTTCCATTAACGCCGAATGGTAAGCTGGATCGCCGGGCACTGCCGGCTCCGGATGGAGAGGCATTTGCCCGCCAAACCTATGCAGCCCCGCAGGGGGAAACCGAAATGGCGCTGGCGGCGATTTGGAACGAATTACTGAGCATTGAGCAGGTCAGCCGCCATGACAGCTTCTTTGCTCTGGGTGGTCATTCATTGCTCGCGGTGCGCATGATTGAGCGCTTACGTCAGTTGGGATTAACACTGATGGTACGGGATTTGTTCCGGTCGCCGGTGTTGTCCGATCTGGCACAAACGTTGGGACGGCATCAGGCCGTCGAAGTCCCGCCGAATGTGATTACCCCCGAAACGCAGCACCTGACCCCGGAAATGTTACCGCTGGTGGATTTAACGCAGGCGGATATTGATCTCATTGTCAGACAAGTACCGGGCGGGGTGACGAATATTCAGGATATCTACGCGTTATCCCCGTTGCAGGACGGGATTTTGTTCCACCACTTACTGGCACGGGAAGGGGATACGTACCTGATGAGCGGGCAGATAGTGTTTGCTGACCGTTTGTTGCTGGATCGTTATCTGGCAGCGATACAATGGGTGGTTGATCGCCACGATATTTTACGTACAGCCTTTATTTGGCAAGGCGTATCTGTTCCGGTGCAGGTCGTCTGGCGCCATGCTCCCTTATCAGTGACGGAGCTGACGCTGGAACCGGCTGACGGCCCGGTTATTGACCAGTTAAGCCGACGTTTTGATCCCAGTCATTATCGTCTTGACCTGAATCAGGCCCCGCTACTGCACTTTGTGGTTGCTCAGGAAACGGATGGACGCTGGTACTTGCTGGAATTGCACCATCATATGATTGGCGACCATGAAACGGCGGAAATGATGCACCGTGAAGTGCAGGCATATCTGATGGGACAAGAGGCAAGCTTGGCTGCTCCTGTGCCGTTCCGTAATCTGGTGGTGCAGGTGCGGTTGGGCGTGAGTCAGGAAGACCACACCCGTTTCTTTACCGAAATGCTGGCAGAAGTGGAGGAACCAACATTGCCGTTCGGGCTGGTGGAGGTCCATCTTGATGGATCTCAGGAAATGGAATCTTACCGACTGCTGCCGCCTGAGCTGAATGAGCGTTTGCGCAATCAGGCCCGGCAGCAGGGGGTGAGTCTGGCGGCCTTGTGTCATCTGGCCTGGGCACAGGTGTTGTCGCGCACCAGTGGACAAGAAAAAGTGGTATTCGGCACTGTGCTGTTTGGGCGCATGGTTGCGGGAGAGGGGGCAGACAGTGGGATGGGGCTGTTTATTAATACCTTGCCGTTGCGATTGGATATGGATGACACTCCGGTACGGGACAGCGTACAGGCCGCCCATCGCCGGCTGGCGGAATTATTAGTCCATGAGCATGCTTCACTGGCGCTGGCCCAGCAATGTAGCGGAGTTGAACGTGGCACCCCTCTTTTTAGCGCCCTGTTAAATTATCGTCACAATACTCTCTCAGAGCCGTCGGATGAAACATTGGAAGGCATTGAATTTTTAGACGGAGAGGAACGAACCAATTACCCCTTTGGGCTATCGGTAGAAGATTTTGGTGATGCCTTGGGATTGACGGCAAGTGCGGTGCTGCCGTTTGACCCGGAACGGTTATGCGGCTATATGCAGCAGGCGTTGGAAAGTCTGGCGGACGCACTGGAACACACCCCGGATATGCCGGTGCGGGCATTGGAAATCCTGCCGGAAGCGGAGCGTACCTTATTGCTGGACATCTGGAACGGGACGGAAACCGCCTACCCTGAGGCCTTGTGTATTCATCAGTTGTTTGAACAGCAGGCACAGAAAACCCCGGAGGCCACGGCACTGGAATATCAGGGACAAACGCTAAGTTATGCCGAATTAAATGCCCGCGCTAACCGGCTGGCCCATCAGTTGATTGAACTGGGTGTCGAACCGGATCAACGGGTAGCCATTTGTGTGACACGCTCACCGTCCATGGTAGTGTCATTGCTGGCGGTACTGAAAGCGGGCGGTGCTTATGTGCCCCTGGATATCACCTACCCGGCAGAGCGTCTGGCCTATATCCTGAGTGACAGTACTCCATCCGTGGTAGTGGCGGATAGGGTTGGGCAGTCCATATTGGGTGACGAGATACTGGCTGAGTTAACTGTTCTTGACCCGACAATTCAGTTGGATCAACTGGACAGTAACCCACAGGTCTCAGTATTAACGCCACAACATCTGGCCTATGTGATTTATACCTCCGGCTCTACCGGGCAGCCGAAAGGAGTGATGGTGGAGCATCAGGCGATTTATCAACGTACTCTGGGCGTCAATGAACTTTATGGTGTGACAGCGCAGGACCGGGTGTTGCAGTTTGCGGCGTTTGCCTTTGATGTTTCTGTTGAGGAGTGTTTCTCGTCATTATGTCATGGCGCCACGCTGGTCATTCGCGATGATAGCTGGCTGGCGTCTATGCCGGAATTTATTGCCTTAGCCCGGGAAAATCGTATCACGGTGATGTTCCTGCCCACATTGTTCTGGTCTGAACTGGCGGGCAGAGACAAAGGATTACCGCTGCCTGACGAACTCAGACTGATTATTATTGGCAGTGAGGCTGTCCAGAGAAAAGCCCTTCAGGACTGGTTTGCACAGGAAGGTCATCGTCCCCGGTTATTAGATGCCTATGGCCCGACGGAAAATACCGTTACGGCCACCTGCCAGGAAATGCTCTCCCCAGATGATGATCGAGCTATCGGCCGGCCACTCAGGAATACCCGCATTTACCTGCTGGACAGTAACGGGCAACCCGTACCGTTAGGCTGTGTGGGGGAAATCTATATTGGTGGTGTGGGGGTTGCAAGGGGTTATCTTAACCAGCCGATCTTAAGTGAAGAACGCTTTATTCCCGACCCCTTTAGTCCGGTATCTGACACCCGCATGTATCGCACGGGGGATCTGGCCCGTTACCAGCCAGACGGCAATCTGGAATTCCTTGGCCGTAACGATCATCAGGTGAAAATTCGTGGTTTCCGTATAGAGCTAGGGGAAATTGAAACCCGCTTGCTGGAACATCCGGCGGTGCATGAGGCAGCCGTACTGGCACTGGATGACGGGCAGGGTAAACGGCTGGTGGCCTATGTCGTGGCGGAAGCGGATGAAGCGCTGGTCAACAACCTGAGTACCCACCTGAGTGCGGTTTTGCCGGATTATATGGTGCCAGCGGCCTTTATGCACCTAGACAGCTTCCCACAAACTCCGAATGGCAAACTGGATCGCCGGGCACTGCCGGCACCGGACGGAGACGCTTTTGCCCGGCAAATCTATGAAGCTCCGCAAGGAGAAATGGAAATCGCGTTAGCGGCGATTTGGCGGGAAGTTCTGGGGACTGAACTGATCAGCCGACATGATAATTTCTTTGCGCTGGGCGGACATTCATTGCTGGCGATGCGGGTCATGAACGGGATAGCCGCTTTAGGAATGGAATTGCCACTGAGTGAACTGTTTAGTTCCCCCTCTTTGGCTGCCCTTGCTGAAAGACTCCATAGCCGGTTTGATCAACAAAGCACGTTTGATCAACAAAGCACATTGCCCCCCATCATGCCCGTCTCCCGTGAAGAGGGATTGCCTTTGTCATTCGTTCAACAGCACTTGTGGTCACTGACTCAATTTGAGGGCGTCAGTGAGCGCTATCATATGCCACTTGTGTTGCATTTGCGTGGTCAACTGGATATCGCAGTCTGGCAGCAGGCATTGAATGTGTTATTTGCCCGCCATGAAGCGCTGCGCTCTGTCTTTGTTTCCGTTGACGGTCAGCCTCAGATCCGACTGCTGGCGGCAGACCGCGGATTGCCGTTGATTCATCATGACCTGCGAGGGTGCCCGGATGCTGAAACAGCGTTGGAACGACTGCGTACTGAGGAGGTGTCTGCACCATTTGATCTCAGCCATGGGCCGCTTGTCCGAACGATGCTTATCCGGCTGGCAGATGACGAATATCAGTTTTTGCTGACCCAGCACCATATTATTTCCGATGGCTGGTCAATGAAGGTACTGATAGATGAACTGAACTCACTCTATACGGCTTTTCTGGCCGGGCAACCGGATCCTTTACCCGCGCTGGCGATCCAGTACCCTGATTATGCCGCCTGGCAGCGTCAGTGGTTTTCCTCTGAACGTATGCAGGCGCAATCTGACTATTGGCGCACGACGTTGGCTGATGCATCGGCTTTGCTGAATTTGCCTACAGACCGGCCACGCCCGTCTGAGCAGTCGTTTGTCGGACAAGTTTTACCCATCAATTTGGATGCGGAATTAATGGCCGCCCTGAAACGCCTGAGTGCTCAGCACAGTGTCACATTATTTATGACACTATTATCTGCCTGGACGGTGGTCTTATCGCGTTTGTCCGGTCAGGAAGATGTCATTATCGGGACCCCCAGTTCTGGTCGCAGCCGTCAGGAAGTGGAGCCTTTAATTGGCTTCTTCGTGAATACACTGGCATTGCGCACGAGAGCCTCGGATGAACTGACCGTGGCGGAGTTATTGGCACAAGTCCGGCAAACCACGTTAGGGGCACAGGCGCATCAGGATTTGCCGTTTGAGCAGGTGGTGGAAATTGTGCAGCCGTCACGCCGGTCAGATCATACACCGTTGTTCCAGGTCATGTTTGCCTGGCAGGATTATGAAGATCCCGACTGGACACTACCGGGGCTGACAGTGTCATCGGTTATTCATGATTTAAATATTATCAATTGTGATCTCGAAATAGAGTTTTTTGAGGAGAATGACATGATTGTCGGGGCGATAAATTATGCTCCGGCCCTGTTTGACCAACCGACCATAGAACGACACATTGACTGTTTGCTCGCTGTGCTACAAGCCATGGTGGCTAACCCTCAGCAGCGGATCGGGGAAATTGATATTCTGTGACATCAGCAGATTTACTCGCCCCACATCGGTAGTCATATAATGACAAACGCCAGTGCTAACGTGCTGGCGTAATTTCGTACCAATTTGTCGTAATAACCGCCGTCATCCCTTGTTGTTCGGTATAATTTCTGAATGCCTGATGGTTTTGCGCGTACTTCGATGCTGTTCAGCAATGGCCGCCGACTGAGTGACAAAACTGTCGGCGGTTCCAGCGTGGCCTCCCTTAATGGCCGTTGATTTCCCCCCGCGCCAGCGCTGCGACGCTGTTACCGTTGGCATCTGTAGCGTGCATGTCGGCTCCTTTGGCCTTGAGTTCTGCCAGCAGCTCGTGGCGCTGGAACAGAGAGGCATACATGGCCGCCGTTTGTCCGGCATTGTTGCGCGTATCCGGATTGCACTTGGCGGCGATCAGCCGACGGGAAATTTTCACCTCTCCCTTGAAAATCGCCCCCATCAGCGCGGTATTGCCCCGCTTATCGCGCACGCAAGGGTCAGCCCCGGCATTAAGCAGGCTCTCCACCGCAGCCGCATGACCGTGGTAGGCGGCAAGGATCACCGCTGTATAACCGTGATCGTCCTGTACATTAAGATTATATTTGGCGGCAATAAAGCTATCGATCACGTCGCCATCTCCTTTCCGCGCAGCATCCCACAAGTAGTTATTTAGCTGTTGTTTAACCTGTAGCTCATTTAGCTCATTGGTGGGGGCCGGTTTCGGTGCGGCAAAAGCGGAGGCGGCCAACAGGCAAAGCAGCAGATAGAGCAATTTCATCGCGTTTTCCTCATCAGCATGTGTGACAGCCCACACCACAGTGCGGGCGCGTATCACTTAAAATTAATCAGAGAGCTTATCTGCCAATTTTTGTACCGTTGCCAAATCCCCTTTCGCCACGTTGGTCAGTCGCGTGCCGTAGTCCTTATCTGCCTTGTAAAAATAGGAAAGCATGATGTGCTTGCTTTTCATATCTGTGTCGGCCAACGATGCGCCTAGGCTGTTCACCAGATCGTCCTGCTCTTTCTTGCTGTAACCGCGGTACAGCTCGCCAGTCTGCTTAAAGTTCTGCTCGCGCTGGATTTTATTTTGCTGCGTGGTGCCTTCCAGTGGCGCTTGGCTGTAGCGTGCGGAAACCAGCTCTTCGCGCGGGTATAGGCGGCTCGGCTGGTAGTTCACGCCCTTATCCTGTGTGTGATTGCTGTTGAGGCTGCCGTCCTGGTTGCCGTTGTTAACCGGGCTGCGTGGTCGGTTAATTGGCAGACTCAACCCGTTTGCACCAATGCGGTAAAACTGCGTATCAGCATATGCGAACAGGCGCCCTTGCAACAGTTTGTCTTCTGAAGGCTCAATTCCAGGAACCAGATTGGAAGGGGCCATAGCTACCTGTTCGATCTCTTGAAACACATTGTCTGGGTTTTTATTCAGCACCATCTGGCCGATTTTTCTTTCCGGCACATCTGGCCAAATTTTAGTGGCATCTAGAGGGTCAAAATCAAATTTCTTCAAATCCTCTGGTTTCAATATTTGGATGTAGAGATCCCATTTTGGATAATCGCCGCGATTGATTGCCGCTACCAAATCGTGCGTCATATGGCTGTAGTCTTTGCCCTGTATCTGTTCAACCTGCAAGGGATCTAGATTTTTTACTCCTTGCAGGGTCTTCCAATGAAACTTCACGTAATGCACTTTTCCTTTGGCGTTTACCAGCTTATAGGCATGAACGCTATTGCCGTCCATATTGCGATAAGAAGCCGGGGTTCCTTCATTGGAATACAGTAACGTCAGTGTGCGGATCGATTCTGGTACATGTGAAAAGAAATCGAAGCGGCGAGCATCGTTATCAAGATTAGTACGAGGGTCTGGCTTAAAAGCATGCACCATATCCGGAAACTTGATGGCATCACGGATAAAAAAGGTGGGAAAGTTGTTGCCGACCAGATCCCAGTTACCTTCTGTTGTATAAAACTTGGTCGCAAAACCGCGCGGGTCGCGCAGTGTTTCCGGCGAGTGGTTGCCGTGTATAACGCTTGAGAATCGGACAAACACAGGGGTTTTGCTGCCGACAGTAAACACTTTCGCAATGGTCAGATTGGAGATATCCGCTGTAGCAGTGAACTCCCCGTGCGCCCCGGTGCCGCGTGCATGCACTACACGCTCAGGGGTGCGCTCGCGATCGAAACGTTGCAGCTTTTGTAGTAACTGTACATCCTGCAACAGCACCGAGCCACCGGAGCCGGCAGTCTGAGAATTCTGATTATCTCCTACCGGAGCACCGTTATCGCGGGTTAAGGTATCTGCCAGCGTCATCGGGCTGATGGCCAACCAAGTTAAAACAATCAGCAGCTTTTTCCGGATCGTTAAGCTGCCGATTATACGGTTATTGCTCATAATGCTATCCTCGTCTGATATTGTGATAAATCTTCCGACGGAAAGGCAGAGGAGGCAGCCGTTTATCGGCCTGCGATTCGCAGGCAATCGGCGAAATCAACTGTGCAAAATACCTTCTGATGTGAAATCACCGAACACGTTCAGCACATTTATTATTTTTTGACATGAATGCCTTATCGGCAGTTTTGCTTAACCGGACTCGTTTTTCCTCACCTGCTCGTTACTGCCACCTTCGCCTTTCTCATCGTTGGGTGATGCAGGCTATCTCACTGAACGTCTACTTTACATGGCATTGTACTTATAGGTGAATACACTACTACCTATCGAATTAATAGGCTGTACCACCGCAGCAGGCGGTTAAGCACCACCACACCGATGGGCTTATCTTGCCCATACCAAATTATCATGCTGTTCAAATTCTCTTCATAAAACGTCAACACGTCTTAGATATTGAATAAATTAACCCTATTAAAAAAATCCGGTATAACTACCGGATTTTTTTAGATGCTTTTTTAATATTGCTGTTTCTCTGGAGGGCGTTGTTGAATATTATTTTTAACTTACTGATTCAACTTACTGAGGCCACTTCATTTCGCCTTTTAATACCTTGGCACTTAGTTCAAGGCTGGATTCATCAGCAAGGTCTGGATAGTGATTTTTCATCGCGGTAATCAACGCATCGGCATCTTTTGCTTTTGGTAATTTTTTTTCCAATGTGGTCAGATAATTTTGCGTGAAGGTTACGGAATCTAACGTCATTGATGAATTCCCCAGATAATGGCCTGGTACAACCGTTTCAGGTTTTAAGCTCTTGATTCGATCCAATGTTTGCATCCAATGTTGACGAGACTCTTTGGTTTGAGTGTCTGCAATCCATACATGAATATTGTCAGAAACCGTGACACCACCGACAACCGCTTTCAGTTTGGGCACCCAAACAAAAGTACGATCAGGAGCCGGACCGTCCAAACCTTCAACAATCAGTTTTTCGCCATCAATGGTGAAAGTATTTCCTTTTAGTGGTTCAGGTACAATGACTTTCTTAGGCGCCTGATCGGCAAGAATTCCACCCCAATAGGCTAATTTACCGTCTTTGGTTTCATTGATCGCTTTGATGGTTTCCGGTGATGCAATGACCTTGGCTTTCGGGAAGGCTTCGGTGATGACATCAAGGCCAAAGTAAAAATCAGGATCGGATTGGCTGATATAGATCGTTGTCAGTTTCTTACCTGTCTGCTGGATCATTTTCACTAATTCTTGAGCATCATTTTTCTTAAACTGGGCATCGATCAGAACAACCTCACGATCGCCACTGATGATTTCAGAAGAAACAGGGAAAATGCCTTTTTCGCCCGGATTGTAGATATCCAGTTTGAGGTCGGCTGCTTGGGCCAGTGATGCCATTCCCAAAGAAAGGGTCGCCGCCAGAGCGATATTTGATGTTGTTTTGCGAGCCATCATCGAATTCCTATATCAAAATACTTATTTGCTTGAATGGCATGTATGATAAGTTGCATTTTTCGATTGAAAAACCACAAAATAAGCAATTATTTGTTGCATATATCGTTCTAATCAGAGCGAGGAATGAGGCGGTTAAAATGGATAGGGTCACAGCAGCACAGGTATTTGTCACGATTGTTGAGCAAGGAAGTTTAATCGCGGCAGCAGAACGTTTGGATATGTCGAGAGCGATGGTATCCCGGTATTTAGCTGAAATGGAAAAATGGGCAGGTATTCGCTTATTACATCGCACAACACGCAAGATTAGCCTGACCTCGGCAGGAGAGAGTGCTTATCAACGTAGTCTAAAGTTGATGGAATTAGCGGAAGCAATGCCGGTACAGCAATCTTTGGAAGCGCAGACGTTGAAAGGATTATTGCGGCTGAGTTGTTCCCAATCATTGAGTATCAGTGCGCTGTCAGTTGCGATACCTGAATTTATGCGGCTATATCCACAGATCGCTGTCAATCTGCAAATGAATAATAAAGCCATCAACTTGATTGAGGAACGGATTGATTTAGCGATCCGTATTACTAATAATCTGGAACCCAACCTGATTGCCCGACCATTATCGACTTGTCATTCTGTTGTTTGTGCCGCCCCTTCTTATTTAGCTGGAAAATCTATTCCCCAAAACCCGGCGGATTTGGCATCACATAATTGCCTGACTTATAACTTTTTTGGCAAAAGTTTATGGCTGTTTGAAAAACAGCACGAGAAATATTCAGTTCCCGTCTGCGGTACGTTAAGTGCTAATGAATCGACAGTATTAATGGAAGCGACTTTGCAGGGAGCGGGGATAGCAATGCAGCCTTACTATTCTGTTTCTTCTCATTTGAAGTCCGGGAAGTTGGTTGAGTTGTTACCTGATTATCAACCACAGGCAATGGGGATCTATGGCATCTATAGCAGCCGCCAGAATATGCCCGCGACTCTTCGGGCGTTGTTGGATTTCCTGGTGGAGTGGTTTACAACATCGCCTCATTGGCAACAGTTAATGCTGAAAAGCGGATGCTAACTTTAAGGGAAACTGAGCGGCTTGTTGTTTTAAATGATGAATAAAGATTTCAACAGGCTCTGAAGAGGGGCGGTGTATGGGTTTAATTAAACTCACTGTAAAGGGAATATCGATACTGAATGGCCGGATGCAGATCCCTGCCTTGTTATCTAAATAATCCAGCGCAGTGAGTGGGTTGACGATCGATAAACCAATACCTTCGTTGATCATGGCACAAATTGAGGCCGCACTATGAGTTTCCATTACCATATTGCGATTGACATGATGCTCAGTAAAGATCGTGTCAATGAGCTGTCGGTAACTGTCTGTGATCGATAAGCTGATAAATTTTTGTCCGTGAAAATCTGCCGGGGTCAATTGTGATTTTTGACAGAGTGGATGATGAATAGGCAAGACACAAACTTCATTTAAGGTGATCAATGTATCTTGCTCAGTACCTGCGGGAGTCTGTAAGTGCTCGGTCAGGCCAATATCATGGCGTTGTGCTGAGAGCCATTCCTCTAAGAGAGGAGATTCTTGTGGAATGATGGTCAATTTTGCTTCTGGATAACATTGGATAAAGCTGCGGCAAGCTTTTGGCAGCAAAGACTGAGAAAACATAGGCAGGCAAGCAATGGACAATTGGGCATGCTCAAACTGGCGAATACTGTCAGCCGCGTTGATTATTCTTTCCAGCCCATAATAAGAGCGCTGTACTTCTTCAAATAACCGCAATCCTTGTGCGGTGGGAAACAAGCGCCCTTTGATGCGATCAAACAATTTGAATTTTAGTAACTGTTCCAGACGGGCGAGTTCACGGCTGACGGTTGGTTGTGACGTTTTCAATAAGACTGCCGCATCAGTCAGGTTTTTAGTGGTCATTACGGCATGAAAAATTTCTATGTGCCGCCATGAGCAGGAACGCATATTATTTACCTCTTGTTACTTATTGATGGAAAAATAGACTAATCGATATCATGAATGAATAGACTATAGCTAAATGGATATTTTTATTCCTGCCTTATTGTTGTCAATAATGAAGCATCTGCTGATTCTGTGAGGCACTTCAATGGCAATCTCAACTTTTCCTAATGGATTAGGGGAAAATTTTACCCCTGAGAATTTACTTCAATTACCTGTTCAATACGGAACACCATTGTGGCTTTATGATGGTGATAACATCATTAAGAAAATCAAAAAATTAAAACAGTTTGATGTTATCCGGTTCGCACAGAAAGCGTGTTCCAATACCCATATCCTGCGTTTAATGAGAGGACAGGGTGTGAAAGTAGATGCGGTTTCATTAGGGGAAATCGAACGTGCGCTTTATGCGGGCTTTCAACCAGGGCGCGATAGATCGGAGATTGTCTTTACTGCCGATGTGATTGATAAGGCAACGTTGCATCGTGTTATTGAGTTGGATATTCCTGTCAATACTGGCTCTATTGATATGTTGGAACAGATTGGGGAACGCCAGTCTGGTCATCCTGTCTGGTTGCGCATCAATCCTGGATTTGGGCATGGACATAGTCAAAAGACTAATACCGGTGGTGAAAATAGCAAACACGGTATTTGGTATCAGGATCTACCTTTGGCGATTGAAAAGATCCATCAGTATGGCTTGAAACTGGTGGGGCTGCATATGCACATCGGTTCAGGCGTGGATTATCAGCATCTCGCTAATGTATGTAATGCGATGGTAGAACAGGTCATATTATGCGGAGAAGATATTCAGTCTATTTCAGCAGGAGGCGGATTATCAATCCCCTATAAAATCGGTGAAGAAGCGGTAGATACCGAACATTATTACAGCTTATGGCATGAAGCCCGTCAGCGTATTGAGCAACATGTGGGGCATCATGTTGAGTTGGAAATTGAACCCGGCCGTTTTCTGGTTGCTGAATCAGGGATCTTAATGGCAGAAGTGCGGGCGGTAAAATCTATGGGCAGCCGTCATTATGTGTTGGCGGATGCCGGTTTCAATGATTTGATGCGCCCGGCTATGTATGGCAGTTATCACCATATTTCTGTTTTGCCAATCAATGGCATTGCTGATGATGCAAATTTACAGGAAACGAATCTGTCTGAAACAAATCTGAGCGAAACACTCGTTGCAGGGCCGCTATGCGAATCAGGTGATGTTTTTACTCAGTTGGAAGGTGGAGAAGTTATCCCGCGCATGCTGCCTCAGGTAAGTGTTGGAGATTATCTGATCTTTCACGATACAGGCGCTTACGGGGCATCGATGTCTTCAAATTATAATAGCCGCCCTTTGATTCCTGAAATCATGTTTACCGGCGGAGAAGCACGTTTGATTCGTCGTCGCCAGACAATAGAAGAGTTGTTATCGTTGGAGTCCGTTTAAAATAAAATACAGGGCATTTGCCCCGTATTTTATTAATCATATTTTCTGGTCAGCATCAGGCTGCTTTAGTTTGACGCTGACTTTCAGGCTTTTTTGCAGGGTTTGGTACAGCAAACGCATCTGGCTCGAACTCATCGACATTGATTGAACGCAGTCGGCTGTTTTCTGCACGTTTCAGGATATCCGCTTCTTCCTGAGTGATCTTATGCTCTGTCAATGCTGTTTCAGCTAATTTATCCAGACGAGTAAAGCTCAGGTTTTTGCCTGCTTCGCGGCTCAAACGTGCGTGGATTGGCTCTGCGGCGATGATATCGTGCAATGCGGCTTCCAATAACCCGTGAGGGTTGTGCTCACTTGGGGTCAGATATTGTCCACGCCCAATCCGGCTGCGGGTTGCGGAAGGCGTTTGTAATATCTGGGCCAGCTTGTGATCCAGTTTATCGGATGGTGCAGTATGTGCACGGCCCAATGGGAAGACAATTACTCGCATTAAACCTGCGACTAAACGGTTAGGGAAATTGCGCAGTAAATCGTTCATAGCCAGTTCTGCTTGGTTCAGGCTATCTTCGACTGCCCATTGTACCAATGGCAAATCTTCTTTCTGGCGGTCTTCGTCTTCATAGCGTTTCAGTGCAGCGGAAGCTAAGAAAATTTGGCTCAGAATGTCTCCCAGACGAGCTGAAATGCGTTCACGGCGTTTCAGGCTGCCACCCAATACTCCCATTGAAACATCAGAGAGCAGGGCAAGGTTGGCACTTAACCGATTGATCTGTTGGTAATAACGGCGAGTTGCATCATTGACTGGCGAACTGCTGGTTCTGCCTTTAGTAATACCAAGCCACAAGCTGCGCAGGGTATTGCTGGCAACATGACCTAAATGACCAAACAGGGCCTTATCAAAGGCTTTAACATTGTTACCTTCTGCTGCTGCGATTTCAGCCAGTACATAAGGATGGCAACGAATTGCACCTTGACCGAAGATGATCATGCTGCGGGTCAGAATGTTTGCACCTTCTACAGTAATAGCAATGGGGGAGCCTTGATAGCTACGGGCAAGGAAGTTGGATGGCCCAAGACAAATGCCTTTACCGCCTGCGATATCCATTGCATCAATCATGGAGCGTTGCCCTCTGTGAGTACAATGGTATTTCACGATAGCAGACAGAACTGCCGGTTTTTCGCCCTGCATGATGCCGCTGGTAATCATGGTCGCAGCCGCATCCATCAGGTAAGAATTACCTGCGATACGTGCCAATGGTTCTTCGATACCTTCCATTTTACCAATAGGCAATTTGAACTGGCGGCGAATATGGGAATAAGCACCAATTGCCATTGCAGCGCTTTTCAATCCCCCGGTCGCATTGGATGGCAGGGTAATGCCACGACCAACGGACAGACATTCAACCAGCATACGCCAGCCCTGGCCTGCCATTTTCGGCCCACCAATGATGTAATCGATAGGAACGAAAATGTCTTTCCCACGAGTTGGCCCATTCTGGAATGGGACGTTCAATGGGAAATGTCGCTGACCAATTTCAACCCCGGGGGTGCTAGTTGGGATCAAAGCACAGGTAATGCCGAGTGATTCGGTATCTCCCAGCAGGTGGTCAGGATCGTACAGTTTGAATGCCAATCCAAGCACTGTCGCGATAGGAGCAAGCGTAATGTAACGTTTATTCCAGTTCAGGCGCATGCCAAGAACTTGTTCACCTTGCCATTCACCCATACAGACCACGCCGGTATCAGGGATAGCGCCGGCATCGGAACCCGCTTCTGGGCTGGTTAAGGCAAAGCAGGGCATTTCTTCGCCACGGGCAAGACCTGGCAGGTAACGTTTTTTCTGTTCATCAGTACCATAGTGTTGCAACAATTCACCCGGCCCCAGAGAGTTAGGGACACCGACAGTAATCGCCAGAATACCGGAGACACCTGCGAGTTTTTGCAATACCTGAGATTGGGCATAAGCGGAAAATTCCAGACCACCGTATTCTTTCTTGATGATCATGGCAAAGAAGCGATGTTCTTTCAGATAAGTCCAAAGTTCTGGCGGTAAGTCAGCCAATTCATGGGTGATTTCGAAATCATTTGCCATGCGGCAGGCTACTTCTACCGGACCATCAATAAATGCTTGTTCTTCAGCGGATAACTGTGGTTTTGGATAGTTATGCAGTTTTTGCCAGTCAGGGCTGCCACGGAATAGATCGCCTTCCCACCAGGTTGTTCCTGCATCAATGGCTTCTTTCTCTGTGGTGGACATGCTTGGCATAACCTTGCGGAAAGCTTTTAAGCCGGGAGCAGAGAAGAGAGAAATACGTATTGGTGTAAAGACAAGAGGGAACAGGATAATTGCGAGTGGTAACAGCAACCAGTAACTCCAAAGGCTGGTGATGCCCATGACCAAAGTATAGGCAACAAGCAATAAGCTACTGAGTGTCAGGCTGACTTTGCGGTAACAAAGCCCGCCAAGCAAGACTAAAAACAAAATAATGCTGAGAGCGGTCATAGTAAAACTCCTGTAAATCTCAGGTTGAGTTGTCAGAGGTCTGACCTGTTGTGATGTCCTTCTTTTTTAGATGAGGAAAAGGCTTTTATCAATATATTTACATCTTAATTACAATCTAGCTCACAAAGTGATTGTAGTTTTACACGTGATAGTTTCATGGAGATGTGATGGCATCTTCTTTCAGGAGGGGGAATCCGTTACACTGAATAACTGATGTTATTAATCCCGCAGACCTTTCAGGAGTATGAGTCCATGTATCAAGATCTGATCCGTAGTGAATTATCTGAAGCCGCAGACACGCTGGCTAAATTCCTTAACGATGATGCGAATATTGACGCTATTCAAAAAGCGGCTGTTTTGCTGGCTGATTCATTCAAGGCAGGAGGAAAAGTGCTGTCCTGTGGCAATGGTGGCTCGCACTGTGATGCCATGCATTTTGCGGAAGAATTGACAGGCCGTTACCGCGAAAACCGCCCGGGATATCCGGCGATTGCCATTTCCGATCCTAGCCATTTATCCTGCGTGAGCAATGATTTTGGTTATGAGTATGTATTTTCCCGTTACTTAGAAGCTGTAGGCCAGAAAGGTGATGTGCTGTTAGGCATTTCCACTTCAGGGAATTCAGGCAATATCATCAAAGCGATTGAAGCCGCCCGTGCTAAGGGAATGAAAGTCATTACACTGACGGGTAAGGATGGCGGCAAAATGGCTGGCTCAGCCGATGTTGAAATTCGTGTACCACATTTTGGTTATGCGGATCGCATTCAGGAAATTCATATCAAAGTGATTCATATCTTGATTCAGTTGATTGAAAAAGAAATGGTAAGAGCCTGATTGCAGTTTGGTAGGGGTAGGCGATGTGTGAATTACTTGGCATGAGTGCCAATGTGCCAACAGACATTGTTTTTAGTCTGAGTGGCTTGATTCAGCGTGGAGGGCATACCGGCCCCCACAAGGATGGCTGGGGGATCACTTTCTATGAGGGATTGGGATACAGGACGTTTAAAGACCACCAATCCAGTTGTCACTCACCGGTGGCCCAATTTGTACAGGGCTACCCGATCAAATCAGAAGTGATTGTGGCTCATATTCGTCAGGCAAACCGAGGTAATGTTTCTCTGGTGAATACCCATCCGTTTACCCGTGAACTATGGGGGAAATATTGGACTTATGCCCACAATGGACAACTGAAGGGATATAGTAAGCTGAAAACGGGGAATTACAGCCCTGTAGGTGAAACAGACAGTGAATGGGCATTTTGCTGGATATTACATCAATTATCCTTGAAATATCCTAAACGTCCTTCCAATTGGCCTGCGGTCTTTAAGTTCATTGCATCTTTGGCTGATCAATTGAGGGCAAAAGGTGTTTTCAATATGCTGTTGTCAGATGGCGAATTTGTCATGGCTTATTGTTCAACCCAATTACATTGGATCACGCGTCGTGCGCCTTTCGGCAAGGCTAAATTACTGGATCAGGATGTTGAAATTGATTTTCAGCAGCATACCCAGCCAGGGGATGTTGTATCCGTGATTGCCACCCAACCTTTAACCGGGAACGAAAATTGGCATCGGATTGAATCCGGAAACTATGCGTTATTTCAGCTTGGAAATCGTATAGTTTGATTCAGTATCCCAGAAGGATGATGGATTTTTAATTTTTGCGTTAACAACATATCGCCCGTCTATTACGCTGATAGTGGCTGGTATGCCTGTGTTGGCAAAATACTCATAGGCGGGCTGTAATTGTTTCCAAAATAGGTAGTTGTTGCTGTTTTTATGCCGTTTCATATTTTGCGACGTCATTCTGAAAGGATAAATATTGATCTTGATTTCATGTTGTCCATGATAAAGTGCCTTTTCCGCGTATTGGTATATTTCTTCTATATAGCGATTGGTCATGGCATAACATCCGATAGATTTGCATTCACCATGAATCATTAAATTATTGCCTGAATAACCTTTGGATTTATCGAACTCATTGGGAAAACCCAGATTAATGGCCCGATAATAGTGGCTATTCGGATTTAACTGTTTAATGCTGATATGGTAAAACCCTTCCGGGCTTTTGAAATCGCCGGTAAGTGTTTTGGGGCCTAATCCGCCAGAGTAATTACAGATAGGGTAGCTTTGGGTTAATTGATAACGGCCATCTCTGTTTTTTGTATAAAGTTCAAGAAGTTTTTCTTCCTTGAATATTTGAATGAAAATTTCGGCACCAATTTGTTTCAATGGCGCCTGTTCGGTTGATGAATTGTCGGTTGATGAATTGAGCCATGATAAACCATTTTGCGCGGCAGCAAAAAGCGGCACATGTAATAACAATAAGCTCAATGAAAGATAAGGAACTGTTTTTTTCATAGCATAACCGTGTAAAAAAGGTAGTGAATTGATGAAATGTTGGGTTTAGGGTTGTCATGTTTTGGCAAAATGTAGAATAAAAGATAGCAGTGATCTCCAGCTTCTGTGAAGTTACTTTTTGGTCAAAAATTCCACTGTTGTAGGTAAAAGTGAGGGTTGAATTCGCCTTTACCGAGTAATTAACTGTTTAGCAGAGAAATTATTCCTATTTGCTTGAGCTAAGTCACTTGATTAATCAGACAGTCAGTGGGGGAGATGTTAGAATTACCGCCGGCGAAACTTAAGAGAAAATTGTAACGATTATCGGAGTGAATAACTTGAGACATATGTCGCTCAAGGTGTTTTTTATTACTGAAGTCGCTGCATTACCCCAAGGAAATACCGCAGGGTAATCTGTAGCATATGATTTAACTGATAAACTTGTGCAAATCTTATGATTAAAATTAAAAAAGGACTCAACCTCCCGATAGCAGGAGCGCCTGCCCAAGTTATAGAAGATGGTCCGACAATTCGCCACGTTGCTTTACTGGGCGAAGAGTATGTTGGAATGCGTCCTTCTATGCTGGTTAAGGAAGGTGAGTATGTCAAAAAAGGTCAAATTCTTTTTGAAGATAAGAAGAATCCAGGGGTTGTTTTCACCAGTCCCGCAAGCGGGAAAGTTGTAACCATCGGGCGTGGTGAGCGTCGTGTTCTGCAATCTGTCGTCATTGAATTGAGTGGTGATGAGAAAGTCGCGTTTGATCGTTATGATCGTACAGAACTGGCTGGTCTGAGCCGTGAACAAGTAGAAAAGAATCTGCTTGCATCCGGGTTGTGGACCGCATTGCGTACACGTCCTTTCAGTCGTTCTCCTGTTCCCGGTTCCACACCAAAGGCAATCTTTGTCACGGCAATGGATACCCAGCCACTGGCTGCTGATCCGTTGGTCGTTATTGCAACACAGGAAGAGGCTTTTGTTGATGGCCTGAATATTCTGTCAAAATTGACAGATGGAAAAATCCACGTTTGTCATAGCGCTGGAAAGATTCCAACAGCAGGAAACAACGCTCAAATTACCTATAACCAGTTTGCAGGCCCGCATCCCGCAGGTCTGGTTGGCACCCATATTCATTTTATTGAACCTGTCAGTGCCCAAAAAATGGTATGGCATCTGGGTTATCAGGATGTCATTGCCATGGGTAAGCTATTTACTACAGGTGAGCTTTACACTGATCGTGTGGTATCTCTGGCAGGGCCACAGGTTAAATCACCCCGTTTGGTGCGCACCCAATTGGGCGCTGATTTGCTGGAATTGACGCAAGATCAGCTAAAAGAGGGTGAAAACCGCATTATTTCTGGTTCTGTATTGTGGGGTACAAAATCAGATGAAGTTCGTCATTATCTTGGTCGTTTCCATACTTTGGTTTCAGTTCTTACTGAAGGCCGTGAAAAAGAGCTGTTCGGTTGGATCGCACCGGGAACCAATAAGTTCTCCATTACCCGTACCACGATTGGTCACTTCCTGAAAAACAAACGTTTCGCTTTTTCAACCACAACAAATGGTGGAGAGCGTTCAATGGTGCCAATTGGCAACTACGAGCGTGTGATGCCACTGGATATTATGGCAACGCACCTGCTGCGTGACTTGCTTGCAGGCGACACTGACAGTGCTCAGGCACTGGGTTGTCTGGAGCTGGATGAGGAAGATTTGGCACTGTGTACCTATGTTTGCCCCGGCAAATATGAGTACGGTCAGGTATTGCGTGACGTGCTGACTAAGATTGAGCTGGAAGGGTAATTCATGGGCCTGAAAAATTTATTTGAAAAGGTAGAACACCACTTTGAGGCCGGTGGCAAACTGGAAAAATATTATCCTCTCTATGAGGCAGTGAGCACCGTTTTCTATACACCGGGGACAGTAACAAAAGGGCGTTCTCACGTCCGTGATGCCATCGATCTCAAACGTATGATGATTTTGGTATGGCTATCTGTCTTTCCTGCCATGTTTTGGGGAATGTACAACGTCGGTAATCAGGCAATTCCGGCCCTGACCCACTTATACAACGGAGATGCCTTACAGCAGGTATTGTCTTCTGATTGGCATTACGTACTTGCTCAGTATCTTGGTGCGTCATTGACACCAGATGCCGGGTGGGGCAGTAAAATGTTATTGGGAGCGACCTATTTCCTGCCAATTTATGCTGTTGTTTTTGCTGTTGGTGGATTTTGGGAAGTTTTATTCGCAATTATCCGTAAACATGAAATCAACGAAGGTTTCTTTGTCAGTTCCATTCTGTTTGCATTGATTGTTCCGCCAACACTGCCATTGTGGCAGGCTGCATTGGGGATTACTTTCGGTGTTGTGGTTGCGAAAGAGATCTTTGGTGGTACAGGTCGTAACTTCCTGAACCCCGCGTTGGCGGGCCGTGCTTTCCTGTTCTTTGCTTATCCAGCTCAGATTTCAGGTGATTTGGTTTGGACTGCGGCTGACGGTTTTTCTGGGGCGACGCCATTGTCTCAGTGGGCAACCGCAGGTAGCCATGGTCTGGTAAATACTATTACCGGTCAACCTGTAACCTGGATGGATGCTTTTATTGGTAATATTCCCGGCTCAATTGGTGAAGTCTCCACTCTGATGATTTTCATCGGCGGTGCCATCATCCTGTTCGCCCGTATTGCTTCATGGCGTATCGTTGCTGGTGTGATGGCCGGTATGATTGCAGCGTCTTACCTGTTTAATGCGATTGGTTCTGATACCAACCCAATGTTCGCTATGCCATGGTACTGGCATATGGTTCTGGGGGGCTTCGCTTTTGGTATGATCTTTATGGCTACTGACCCGGTTTCCGCTGCATTTACGGATAAAGGGAAATGGGCATACGGCATTCTGATTGGTGTTATGTGTATTTTGATCAGAGTGGTAAATCCAGCCTATCCAGAAGGGATGATGTTGGCGATTCTGTTCGCTAACCTGTTCGCGCCACTGTTCGATTATCTGGTCGTGCAGGCCAATATTAAGCGGAGAAAAGCCCGTGGCTAATGATAAACCAAAAAGTAATGACAGCATCGGCAGGACGTTTCTTGTTGTTTTTGTGCTGTGTCTTGTATGTTCGATTGTTGTTGCCGGCTCAGCAGTTGGCTTGAAAGCGCAGCAGCAGGAACAAAAGTTGCTGGATAAACAGCGCAATATTCTGGATGTAGCGGGTTTATTGAAACCCGATATGACGACAGCAGAAATCAAAGAAACCTATACCAGCCGTATTCAACCTGAATTGCTTGATTTGAAAACAGCAACGCTAGAAAAAGGCAATGGTGATTTTGACCTGAACAATGCGCTTCGCAGTGATGAAACCAGCATTGCTTTGTCCCCAGAGCAGGATTTGGCGAAAATCCGTCGTCGCGCCAATATAGCAGAAGTTTATCTGGTCAAGGATGAGCATGGCAAAACCACTGAATTGGTTCTGCCAATATATGGCTCCGGGTTGTGGTCAATGATGTATGCCTTTATTTCCATTGATGTTGATGGCGTAACATCCCACGGCATCACTTACTACTCTCATGGTGAAACTCCGGGTTTGGGTGGTGAAGTTGATAATCCACAATGGCGTAAGCAATGGGTAGGTAAAAAACTCTATAACCCACAGGGTGTTCCTGCGCTTAAGATCGTTCGTGGTGGTGCGGGTGATAACCCTTACGGAGTGGATGGTTTGTCCGGTGCGACCCTGACCTCTAACGGTGTTCAGCATATGTTTGATTTCTGGCTGGGTGATAACGGTTTTGGCCCATTCCTGAAAAAAGTGCGCGAAGGAGCCTTGAAAGATGGCTGATAACAAAGAGATAAAACGCGTCCTTCTTGGGCCGCTGTTTGATAACAACCCAATTGCATTACAGGTCTTGGGGGTTTGTTCAGCGCTGGCTGTGACTACCAAACTGGAAACTGCATTGGTTATGACGATCGCTGTAACACTGGTAACAGCATTTTCTAACTTTTTCATTTCATTGATTCGTAACTATATCCCCGGCAGCGTGCGAATCATTGTACAGATGGCGATCATTGCGTCGCTGGTTATCGTGGTAGACCAGATTTTACGGGCGTATGCCTACGAAATTTCCAAACAGTTATCGGTGTTTGTTGGCCTTATCATCACGAACTGTATCGTTATGGGACGTGCTGAAGCCTACGCCATGAAGTCACCGCCAGTGGAAAGCTTCATGGATGGTATCGGTAACGGTTTAGGCTATGGTGTTATCCTGGTATTGGTCGGCTTTTTGCGTGAACTATTTGGTTCAGGAAAACTGTTCGGTATTACGGTGCTGGAATCTGTCAAAAATGGCGGCTGGTATCAGCCAAATGGCCTGTTCCTGCTGGCGCCGAGTGCATTCTTCATTATTGGTATGCTGATTTGGGGTCTGCGGACGCTGAAACCTGCGCAGGTTGAGAAGGAGTAACAAACAAAATGGAACATTATATTAGTTTGTTTGTCCGCGCAGTCTTTATCGAGAATATGGCGTTATCTTTCTTTCTCGGTATGTGTACGTTTCTGGCGGTATCAAAGAATGTGAAGACGGCTTTTGGCCTGGGTGTTGCTGTTACTGTTGTGCTGGGAATTTCTGTTCCTGCCAATAACCTTGTCTATAATCTGGTACTCCGCGACGGAGCCTTGATGGATGGGGTTGACCTGAGCTTCCTGAACTTCATTACCTTTATCGGGGTGATTGCTGCACTGGTACAGATCCTGGAAATGATCTTAGACCGTTATGTACCGGCTCTTTACAATGCGCTGGGGATTTTCCTGCCGTTGATTACAGTTAACTGTGCAATTTTCGGTGGTGTTTCTTTCATGGCACAGCGTGACTATAACTTTGGTGAATCCATCGTATATGGTTTCGGTTCAGGTATGGGCTGGATGCTGGCGATTGTTCTGATGGCTGCTATCCGCGAAAAAATGAAATATGCGGATGTTCCGGCTGGTCTGAAAGGATTGGGGATCACCTTTGTCACCACCGGTTTGATGGCATTGGGCTTTATGTCCTTCTCCGGTGTGCAGCTCTAAAGGCGGGAAGAATTCATGGATATAATCATTCTAGGCGTAGTAATGTTTACCCTGATTGTGTTGGTGCTGACGGCAATGATTTTGTTCGCAAAATCCAAGTTAGTGAACACCGGGGATATTAAAGTTGAAGTCAACGGCGATGAGGATAAAAGTTTCTCAGCTCCTGCTGGTGACAAGTTGTTGAATATGCTTTCCAATCAGGGGATTTTTGTGTCCTCTGCTTGTGGTGGTGGTGGCTCTTGTGGTCAGTGCCGTGTGAAAATCAAGGAAGGCGGTGGTGATATCCTGCCAACCGAGCTTTCTCACATCAATAAGCGTGAAGCGAAAGAAGGCTGCCGTTTGGCATGTCAGGTTAACGTTAAGCAAGACCTGAAAATCGAGTTGCCAGAGGAAATCTTCGGCGTTAAGAAATGGGAATGTGAAGTTATCTCCAACGATAACAAAGCAACTTTCATTAAGGAATTGAAGCTGAAAATTCCTGATGGGGAAGTCGTTCCATTCCGTGCAGGGGGTTACATTCAGATTGAATGTCCTCCACACGTTGCCCGTTATTCTGATTTTGATGTGCCGCAGGAATATCGTGAAGATTGGGATAAATTCAATCTGTTCCGTTATGTTTCTGAAGTCAGCGAGCCGACGGTTCGTGCTTACTCAATGGCTAACTACCCAGAAGAACACGGCATTATCATGCTGAACGTGCGTATCGCTACGCCACCACCAAGAAACCCGGATGTTACTCCAGGTATCATGTCTTCTTATATCTGGTCACTGAAAGCGGGTGATAAGGTAACAATTTCCGGCCCATTCGGTGAATTCTTTGCGAAAGATACTGATGCTGAAATGATCTTCATCGGTGGTGGTGCGGGTATGGCACCAATGCGTTCTCACATTTTCGATCAGCTCAACCGTTTGAACTCCAAGCGTAAGATCTCTTTCTGGTATGGTGCCCGTTCCAAGCGTGAAATGTTCTATACCGAAGATTTTGACCAACTGGCGGCAGAAAATGAGAACTTCACATGGAATGTGGCATTATCTGATGCTCTGCCGGAAGATAACTGGGATGGTTACACAGGCTTTATCCATAACGTCCTGTATGAAAACTATCTGAAAGATCATCCGGCACCAGAAGATTGTGAGTTCTACATGTGCGGGCCTCCGGTTATGAACGCAGCGGTCATCAAAATGTTGAAAGACCTCGGCGTAGAAGATGAAAACATCCTGTTGGATGATTTCGGCGGCTGATGGCAACCCAACAGATTTCGAATTGTCGCATAACCAACAAAGCGGCGACTTGGAATAAGAAGGGTATAGTCACATTTTGATTTAACGACAAGCGCCCACACATAGTGGGCGCTGACGATTCAGAAAGAGTGAATTATGCTGAGTAAAAAAATTATCCACTGGGGTGTATTGTTGTTTTCTGTTGTGCTGCTGGCGGCATGTGGTGGCCCTGAACAACAAAACTTGAATGGGCAAACAATGGGGACATATTACTCCGTTAAATATGTTGCTGATTCGTCTTCACCTGCTCCTGAAAACCTGCAAAAAGAGATTGACAGGTTGTTGGAAGAAGTGAACGACCAGATGTCCACTTATCGGCCAAATTCTGAATTGAGTCGTTTTAATCAAAGCCGCGAAGTGAATAAACCTTTTCCGGTTTCTGCCGCTACAGCGAAAGTTGTCAAAGAAGCGATCCGAATCAATCAACTGACAGATGGCGCATTGGATGTCACTGTTGGCCCATTGGTGAATTTGTGGGGATTCGGGCCGGAAGGACGAATTACTAAAGCGCCGACGGATGAAGAATTAGCAACCCGTCGTGCCTGGACAGGCATCAATAACTTGTCTGTTGAAGGAAATAATCTGATTAAATCTATTCCTGAACTTTATGTTGATCTTTCTTCCATTGCCAAAGGTTATGGCGTTGATGTTGTCGCTGAGTATCTGGAATCCCAGAATATCAAAGACTACATGGTGGATATTGGGGGGGAAGTTCGTACATTGGGTAACAATGGCAAAGGGAATCCGTGGCGGATAGCGATTGAAAAACCATCGGATAGTGGTATGGCGCAGAGTGCGCAAGAGATTATTGAGCCGGGTAATATGTCCGTAGCAACATCAGGTGATTACCGTAACTATTTTGAACAGAATGGCGTTCGTTACTCTCACACCATTAATCCTAAAACCGGCAGGCCGATCACGCATAATCTGGTTTCAATCACTGTGATTGCTCAGACCTGTATGAGTGCTGATGGCTTTTCTACCGGCTTAGATGTGTTAGGGCCGGAAAAGGGCATGGAAGTGGCTGAAAAACTGAATATCCCGGTCTTTATGATTGTTAAAATCAAAGACGGTTTTGAAGAGCGTTATAGCCCGGCTTTTAAGGCATACTTACAGAAGAAATAAGAGAGGGGGAAGGTTATGGAAGTCTTTATTGCCGCATTTATCTTTTTCCTGCTGGCCTTTGCAGGAATGGCACTGGGCTACATCTTTAAGCGTAAGAGCATACAGGGAAGTTGTGGTGGTTTGGGAAGCATTGGTGTGGAAAAAGTTTGCGATTGCCCTGAACCCTGTGATGCCCGCAAAAAACGCATGGCAAGGGAAGCTAACCGTCTTGCACAGTTGGAGAAGAATCGTATTCTTTGATGCGATGATGCCGTTAAAAGATTTTACGATTAAAAAAGTAACCCGCTGCCAGATAAACAGCGGGTTTTTGCTGCCCGTTCAGTGAGGTTGTCAGATGTTTGCCTATCATCATTCAAAGCGTGTTGAAAGGATGGCATTTTCTATGGGCCTGATGTAAGTAGTTCTTTACTGAACTGGTTGAGATATCTAAATCTTTCGCGACTTCTTTGTAACACCTGCCTTGCAGTTGCGTGAGCAAAAAAGCCTGCCGCACTTTTGCCGGAAGCTCATCAAGTGTTTTATCTATCTTTTCTAGCTGTTCTAACAATACGAGTTGATGCTCAGAAGAGTTTGATGAAATTTCAGGCAGTGTATTGATATGTGCCAGATAGTTGTCTTCGAGCTTTTTTCTACGATAGTAATTGGAAAGGGTTCTGCGTGCTATCGTCATTAAAAAAGCTCTTGGCTGGCGGATATTTTCCAGATCTGGAGATAGCATCAGTTTGATGAAAATCTCATGGGTGAGATCTTCGGCATGGTTTGGGCAAGCACTGTTTTGTCTGATCCAGCTGCATAACCAATGGTGGTAATCGGAATAGAGTTTCTGGGCGATTTTATTGTGCCCAAATGTGCTTTTTTGCACCGCCATGATGTTATTGCCTGATGGGATAGAATGAGTTTGATAATAATAATTATTATTTGTATTTGGCTAGAGGAAGTCAACGCAGCATTCCAGACATCACCCTCTTAAAAATTAAGAGGGTGAGAAATTAAGTGGCTAAATGTCAGTTAAAATTGTTGTGAAATACTAAACTTGTAATTACGGCCAATACCCGAAATCGCATCCCCTGTATCCCCTAAATATGGATAATAATTGCGGTTGAACAGGTTATCGACAGTGATTCGGGCTTCAAAGCCTTCCATAAAAGTAGGGCGCCAGCTTGCGAATAAGCCATGCAGGGCGTAGCCTTTACTCTTTTTGAATGCCCAGGAATCCACCATTGGATCACCATCAGCGGGCGAGCGGTCTTGTTTACGGATAAAGTCACCTTTCCATCCCATTACCATTTGCCATTGTGGGATCTTGAACCCTAACATGGCATGGGCAGAAGTTGGCGGTATTTCCGCAATCCAGGACTTATACCCTGACCATGGATCGCGCATAGAAGTATCACGCTGACCACGCATAGCAGAAAGCGAGAATTTTCCGAATAATGAGCGGCTATTATAGAAGGTTTCTACCTCCAGCCCCTCAATAGTATATCCCGGTAGGTTGCGATAGTTTGCTTGTGGTTTTTCACAGTCGTAGTACGGTACTAAACCATCGGCTTGGGCTTTACAATAAACCCCACGTCTTTTAAAGATTTCATCTTTGCCACGGTTACGGAATAAGGTGGTACGGATTTGCAAGCTGTCATCTTCAAGCATCATATTATTGAAGTCGAGAATTGCACCGAGGCGTATCCCTGTCATTCTTTCAACATCAAGATTACGGCTGGAGCCTTTAAGGCTACCGGTCCCTTGTACCTCATATTGTTCATCAACTATTGGTGCACGCCATGTATGGCTGATATCTGCAAACAACGAAAGGTTTTTATTTGCTTGCCACATAATGCCTAAATGAGGTGACCAACCAGTATAGGTTACACTGCTATAGTCATGATTGACTTCTGGTGATTTATCGTTATATATGGATGCGTTATTTTCTTTGCCCATATTTTTAACATGATCATAGCGAACACCCGGTGTGACGGTGACGCTACCTATTTTCAGGGAATCCTGCATATAGAAGCTGTAAGTGAGTTGATCACCAGCAGGCATATAGCCTGGTTGATAATAACCATAGTTGTATTGTTTATTCTTTATTCTGCCTTTATCAAATATCAATACATTACGTTCGTTTTTATGCCAACGGGTTCCCATCAGTAATTCATGTTCAATGATACCTGTTGAGAATACGCTTTTATTGTTGATATCAACCAGATTATCGGTGTAATCAACCCAGCTTTTATTTCCCATTAACCCACTGAAATAAACGGAAGAATTGTCTGGACGGCTATCATCTTGTTTGGTTTTGGAATAGGCATAGAGCATCGTCAGGTTTAGCCATGGGTTATTTTCCGGTGCGATATTCCATTTGGCAGTGTAGTTCTGATCGATTTGATCACGAAAGACCAGTTTTCTTTTCCAGGCGCCATCCCAACCGTATTGGTTTACATCCTGGACTGATGGAACGGTCATCTCATCACGTTTGGCCGCCCAAGGCTGCCAGCCGTCCGATTCAGATCGCATAGCGGACAGGCTCACAGTATGGGCGTCACTGGGATAAACGTTGGTTTTCAATAAATAAGATGTTTGGTTGTTTTGTGAAAACTCAAAACGTGTGCCATCAGGGCGTTTAATATTATGCCCATCGCGCTTGCTTACATAGAGCAACCCATCAGCAAAGCCATTGGGATCTCTGCCGTATATTGCGCCGCTACTGATCCACTGCCTGTCATTTGTGTGGTAGCTCTGTTTAATAAAGCCTCCCCAATCTTCATCAGGGCGCAGCAAATCGTTCGCATCTTTTGTCACAAGTTTGACAGAGCCACCAAACCCGCCATTACCGTTGAGTAAATTGTGTGGCCCTTTATCAACCTCTACACGTTTGATTAACTCAGGTTCAATAAAGACGGAACCCTGACGATACTTCTCGAACCCTTTTGGTGCATCATCCAGTGTAATTTTGATATCTTCTTGGTCTCCCATTCCCCAGATATTCAGCGTTTGCCCGCCGGGGCGCGGCGAACCTGACATTGAAACACCGGGAAGCTGATCGAGCAACTGGGCAACGTTATCAGCCTGAGTGCGGTCAATATCTTCCTTTTTAAGCGCTGAACTGCCCGCACTGGTGCTGTTGTGTAAACTTCCTACAACGGAAAGTGAGGGTAATTTTATTACCTCACTTTTCTTTTCAGATTTCTGTTCCGTTGGATTTTCTATCGCGTAAGCAGAGCCGGAGAAGGCAGAACTCAACACAAGTGTCCCTGATACTGTGCCTCTTAAAATGTGTTGGATCACGCTTGTAATTGGGCGTTTTTCTAATTTTTGACTATTATTTGCCATAAATTTCCTGAAATATGATCAAGTAAAATATTTTCATTGTTATAAGTCACCTAAGAAATTAAATCGGGTAAATAAAAATGAGAATTATTTTTGTTAGTGAGTCGAACTGAAGAGTATATAGCCTTTATTCATTGCAGTTGATTGAAATAATTGTTTATTTCGTTACGCCTTCTCAGATGCTGACTAGTGTTGGCGATGAGATCAAAGTGCTTATGGGATGTTGTGGCACAGAATAGCCAGAACACTCATTGGCGAGGTCATTTCCGTAAGTGCAAGGGGTTAGTCAATGAAGAAAAAGATACTTAGTTCTCTTATCTTGGCAGGTATCGTGGTACTGATTGCTGGTTGTGATGATGCTTCTAAAAAGACAGAAGATGTTGCACAGCAAGCCGAAGATAAGGCCGCACAAATGAAAACCGATACTGAACAGAAATCCACAGAGATATTGGACAGTGCGAAAGAGAAACCACAGGGGTTAAAGGAAAAAGCCCCGAGTGAGAGTCATGGTATGGTGGATAAATCTAAGGAATTGCAAAACCAGGTTACTCATTCTGTCAATGATATCACTGAGCAAATGAAGTCTAAGGCAGCAGATGTCCAGAATCAGGCGGCCAAGACAGCAAATGATATGATAGATAGAATGAAATCGAAAACGGAGGATATACAACATCAGGCCACCGACAAGATTAATCAGCTTTCAGATGGAATAAAATCTAAAACGGAAGAAATAAAACCTGAAACCGATAAAAAAACGGATGATTTAATCAATAGCCCTAAAGACAAAAGTGGTAAAAAAGAAGAAAAATAATTTATCGGTTGAATAAGCTGTAGAGTGAAATAAATAATACCAGAAGGGTGATCTGTAAATGATCACCCTTATTTTTTTACATGATTTCAGCTAAATAATTTTTATCTCTTTCTGGCTTGACTTAATTATCTGTTTAAAAGTAGTTTATAGAAATCTGAAAAACAGACTCAGGATACAATAATGAAAATAAAACACAGCATAGGAAGACAGGATTCCGTGTTGATAGAACAAGCCTTTTCTATTCGCCAACAGGTATTTACGGATGAGCAGGGATTTGACGCCGAAATTGATATTGACGAATATGATGATATTGCCTTACATGTGGTGATATTTGATGATGAAAAGCCAATAGGTGTATTACGGGCGATCCTGCAAGATGATAATATGCTTAAGGTTGGGCGGGTCGCGGTATTGAAAGATTACCGTGGACAGGGAATTGGTCGTGATGTTATGAAGTTTATTGAGGACTATGGGCGAAAAAATAAAGTGACAACCATTGGATTATCGTCACAATGTCATGCTCAGCCATTTTATGAAAGCCTTGGTTACCAGGTCCAGGGGGAAATTTATTTGGAGGAAGGCGCAGAGCATATTTTTATGATATTAGATTTGACATGATTATTTTTCCTGATGAGTCCCGAAAGAATTAATATCGGAAAGCGATAATTATTTCTATTTTGAGTATTAATACGGGAAAAATGAATGTGCAAACAATACCATATAAACCTGCTGCATAATTCTCTCAATTTCCCGTATTAGAGTTTTATTCCATATCGCGAAAAGAAATTTATTAGTTATTTTTTACTGACTGGCGAACCGGGGCACCATTAGCAACATAATATTTCACCTGACTACGTGGCAGGGGAGAGATCCCACGAATGTTATCGGCAATTTTTTCTGCCATCATAATCGTCGTGGCATTCAAATTACCCGTTATGATTTCCGGCATAATGGAAGCATCAATAACACGCAAGTTTTCAACGCCATGCACACGTCCCTGACCATCCACGACAGCCATTTCATCTGTTCCCATTTTGCAACTGCATGATGGGTGAAATGCTGTTTCGGCATGTTCGCGAATAAAGGCATCTAACTGTTCATCTGTCTGGATTGCAGCGCCGGGGCTGATTTCACGTCCACAATACGGAGCCAATGCGGGCTGCGCCATAATTTCTCGTGTAATGCGAATAGCATCGCGAAATTCCTGCCAATCTTGCTCCGTTGACATATAGTTGAACAAAATGCTCGGATGTTGACGCGGGTCTCGTGACTTAATTTTCACTCTCCCACGACTTGGGGAACGCATAGAACCCACGTGAGCCTGAAAGCCATGTTGATTGACAGCATTGCTGCCGTTGTAATTAATGGCAACGGGTAGGAAGTGAAACTGAATATTTGGCCAGGCAAATTTCCCATTGGTACGAATAAACCCACCAGCTTCAAATTGATTGCTGGCACCAATGCCGGTTCCTTTGAATAGCCATTCAGCGCCAATTTGAGGCTGGTTATACCATTTCAATGCGGGATAAAGAGAGACAGGCTTGAGGCATTCATACTGCAAGTACATCTCAAGATGATCTTGTAGATTTTGCCCGACGCCCGGCAATATTTGCACCGCAGGAATGCCGAACTCGTTTAATACGTCTTCAGGGCCAATGCCTGATCGTTGCAAAATTTGTGGGGAAGCAATCGCACCGGCACAAAGTAACACCTCTTTACGTGCCTTTGCTTGTGTTAACGTCGAGCTATTGCCTCGGTAAAAATTGACGCCAACAGCCGTTTTTCCTGCAAATTCGAGGGTATCAGTCAACGCATGGGTAATGATAGTGAGATTGTCACGTGATCGCGCTTGATCCAGATAACCACGGGCTGTGCTGGCACGACGTCCATGAGGGGTAACGGTACGATCCATTGGCCCGAAGCCTTCTTGCTGATAACCATTCAGATCGTCAGTACGTGGGTATCCGGCCTGGATGCCGGCTTCAACCATGGCGTGAAAGAGTTCGTTGTTTCCCGCCTTGGGGGTCGTGACACTGACAGGGCCATCACTGCCGTGATAGTCATTTTCACCAATATCCCGTGATTCAGCTTTGCGAAAGTAGGGCAGACAATCAAGATAAGTCCAGTCTTCCAGACCTGACTGTGTTGCCCAGTTATCAAAATCCATCGCATTGCCACGAATGTAACACATGCCATTGATGAGTGAAGATCCACCCAGTCCTTTTCCACGCCCACACTCCATGCGACGATTGTTCATATGGGGTTCAGGATCGGTTTCATATGCCCAGTTATAACGGGTTCCCTGCAAAGGATATGCCAGCGCTGCCGGCATTTGGGTACGGAAGTCGAATCGGTAATCTGGTCCTCCTGCTTCCAGCAGCAGGACAGTGACATTGGGATCTTCCGTCAAGCGGGTTGCAAGCACGTTACCCGCTGAACCAGCGCCGATAATAATGTAATCAAATACCATTGTTATCTCCTCTGTTTCAGTCATGGATTAAAATAGGGATTCAAAATTGCCCAGTTCCACCTGTATTGATTTGATTTGTGTGTAATGTTGCAGTGTGACCAACCCATTTTCGCGGCCAACACCAGAATGTTTATAACCGCCAACAGGCATAGCCGCAGGAGACTCTCCCCATGTATTGATCCAGCAGATCCCGGCTTCCAGTTGGTGGATCACGCGGTGCGCACGGGAAAGATCTTTCGTTACCAATCCCGCCCCTAGCCCGTATTTTGTGTTATTGGCTCGCGCGATGACTTCATCTTCCGTCTCATAAGTCAGGATGCACATCACGGGGCCAAAGATTTCTTCCTGTGTAACCAGCATGTCATCAGTACAATCACTGAATACCGTTGGTGCAACAAATGCGCCTTTCGCCAAATCGCCTTCCAGCAGGCGGTTGCCACCACAGAGCAAGCGGGCATTGGCATTTTTGCCACTGTCGATATAGCGCAAAACAGATTCCATGTGTGGGAAACTCACCAGAGGACCAAAGTTGGTGTTGGGATCGAGAGGTGAACCAATGCGAATACGTCCAACCCGCTCCAGAATTTTAGCTTCAAATTGTGAAAGCAGGGTTTTGGGAACAAAAACGCGTGTCCCATTGGTGCAAACTTGGCCTGAGCTGAAAAAGTTTGCCATCATGGCAATATCAGCAGCACGATCCAGATCGGCATCATCAAAGATGATGAGCGGAGACTTACCACCCAGTTCCATCGTGACTTCTTTTAATGTTGTCCCTGAAGCATCCGCCATGACTTTTTTGCCAGTGGCAATGCCACCCGTAAAAGATATTTTGGCGATTTTTGGGTGAATGGCCAAATAATGTCCCACTTCGTGACCTGCACCAGTCAGGACGTTGAATACACCATCAGGCAAACCCGCTTCGGTATAAATTTCAGCTAATTTCAGGGCGGTGAGGGAAGTGACTTCGCTGGGTTTGAAAATCATGGCATTGCCGGCAGCCAGCGCTGGTGCTGATTTCCAGAGCGCAATTTGAATGGGATAGTTCCATGCGCCGATACCTGCGACGACGCCCAGTGGTTCACGGCGCGTATACACGAAAGAAGATTCACGCAGGGGAATTTGCTGGCCTTCGAGGGCAGGGATCAAGCCTGCATAATATTCCAGAACATCAGCTCCCGTGACAATATCAACCTGTTGGGTTTCAGAGAGGGGTTTTCCTGTGTCCAGTGTTTCCAGTTCAGCCAGTTCATCATTGCGTTCACGCAATATATTCACTGCCTTGTGTAAGATCCGTGAACGTTCTACAGCCGTCATGGCCGCCCAGATTTTCTGCCCCTTATGGGCACTTTCGACAGCCAGATCAACATCCTGCTCAGTTGCAGATTGAAATTGGGCAATAACCTCACCATTGGCAGGATTGATTGCATCAAAAGTTGCGTTGCCGGAAGTGGTTTTACTGGAATTGGTACTATCAACATAAGCACCGTGGATATAAAGTTTCTGTGAGCCGAAATGGGTCATAGATTCTCCTTAAGAGCGGTTATAAACCAGAACTCAGGTCCTATCAGATACGTCTATTTTTGTCTGATATAGTCTGCTCGATGTAATTGATGGTGATTTTTAACGCCTCATCCAGGTTAAAAGGCTTACTGCTTAATGCACTTCGCAGCCAAATGCCGTCAATCAATGCAGCAAGCCCTTGTGCCGCGAGCCGTGCTTCTGTTTTTGGCAGAGTGCGTTTGAATTCGACGCAGATATTGGAATACAAACGGCGTTCATTGATTTGTTGTAACCGATAAAGTTTGGGTTGGTGCATACTGCTTGCCCAAAATGCCAACCAGGTTTTCATTGCAGCGCCGTTGATTTGGCTGGGATCAAAATTCCCTTCGACAATGGCTTTTAACCTTTGAGTGGGCGTTGCGTTGTCCAGCAGGCGTAACCGACGTGCTACAGCCATTCTCAGTTGATGCAATAAGTAACGCATGGTGGCTTCCAGTAACCCGTTTTTGTCCTTGAAGTAGTGGCTGATAATGCCGTTGGAAACACCTGCTTTTCGGGCTATTTGCGCAATACTCGCTTCCTGCATACCAACTTCATTGACGACGATTAATGTTGCATCAATGAGTTGTTGTTTTCTTATCGACTGCATTCCAATTTTTGGCATGATTTTATGCTCAGAAAACCAATCATTCGGCGGTTATTAAACTTTTTTTTGATTGAATGTTCAATCAAAATTAAATATGTTTTATTACAATATTTTCACAATCTGCAATTAAAATTATTCAATATGGTTTAAATTTTGTTTTTAATTCAATCTGTTATATCAATTATTCTTTTTTGTTTCTCTACGCCAAATAATTTCAGGAACTGCCTATGAACATACAAGACAGTCCAAAAAACATTCAGAAGGACACGCTGAACTCTGTCGTTTTTTTCACCTCTGCCGGACTAATTATTATTTTTTCGCTATTCACGATTTTTTTTACAGATGCAACGAGTGCCTGGATAAAAAATACTCTGGGTTGGGTCTCTAAAACTTTTGGTTGGTACTACTTACTCGCTGCTACGCTTTACATTGTGTTTGTTATTTTTGTTGCTGCCTCCCGTTTTGGCTCCATCAAATTAGGGCCGGAGCAATCCAAGCCAGAGTTCAGTCTACTCAGTTGGGCTGCAATGCTGTTTGCTGCTGGAATAGGCATTGATTTGATGTTTTTCTCGGTGGCTGAACCTGTGACGCAATATATGCGGCCCCCAACGGGTCAGGGGGAAACGATTGAAGCAGCTCGTCAGGCGATGGTATGGACATTGTTCCACTATGGCCTGACGGGCTGGTCTATGTATGCTTTGATGGGAATTGCATTAGGGTATTTTAGTTATCGTTATAACCTCCCTCTGACCATTCGTTCGGCGCTTTATCCCATCTTCGGTAACCGAATAAAAGGCGCAATCGGTCATGCTGTGGATATTGCCGCAGTGATAGGGACAATTTTCGGGATTGCAACCACACTGGGAATTGGGGTGGTACAACTGAATTATGGCCTGAAAGTACTTTTTGGATTACCCCAGGGCTTGGGAGTACAGGGAGGCTTGATACTATTATCTGTGGTGATGGCCATTGTTTCTGTGACTTCTGGTGTAAACAAGGGGATTAGATTTTTATCTGAGTTGAATGTGCTATTGGCTCTTGGATTGGTTCTGTTTGTCTTGTTTGTGGGGGATACTGAATTCTTGCTTAACGGGTTAGTACAGAATGTCGGGGATTATATTAGCCGTTTCATGGGCATGACGCTGAATAGCTTTGCCTTTGAGCGCCCGAATGAATGGATGAATAGCTGGACGCTATTTTTCTGGGCATGGTGGGTAGCTTGGTCGCCGTTTGTTGGCTTGTTTTTGGCGCGTATTTCCCGTGGCAGAACCATTCGTCAGTTTGTCATGGGAACATTAGTCATTCCATTTGTTTTTACACTGTTATGGTTATCGATTTTTGGTAACAGTGTGTTGTATGAAATCCTTCATGGTAATCGTCAATTGGCCGAAACAGTGCTGCAACACCCAGAACAAGGTTTTTATGGTTTGTTGGCACTTTATCCGGCCTTCACATTCAGCGCATCTGTAGCCACGATTACGGGATTGCTGTTTTATGTGACATCCGCGGATTCTGGATCGTTGGTTTTAGGGAATTTCACATCTCATCTGAATGATATCAATAACGATGCCCCTAATTGGCTGCGAATTTTCTGGTCTGTAGCAATTGGAGTATTAACATTAGGTATTCTAATGACAGATGGTATCTCTGCTTTGCAGAATACAACGGTCATCATGGGGTTGCCTTTTAGTTTTGTGATCTTCTTTGTGATGGCGGGATTGTATAAATCTTTGCGTGTAGAAGATTTCCGTAAAGCCAGTTCATTGCAAAATACCTCCCCGACTCTTGTGCATGATAATGGATCATTGAATTGGAAGCAGCGCTTAAGCCGTATGATGCATTTTCCTGGTACGAAAAATACTCAACGGATGCTGGATATGGTATGTCGTCCCGCCATGTTGGAAGTTGCGAAAGAGTTAGTCGTGCGTGGCGCGAAAGTTCAGTTCCATGCCTTGCCTTCGCAAGAGGACAGGCGATTAAATCCATTGGAGTTGGTTGTTGATTTGGGTGATGAGCAAAATTTTATCTATCAGATTTGGCCACAACGTTATTCCGTACCCGGATTTACCTATCGGGCTAGATCTGGCAAGTCTTACTATTACCGTTTGGAAACGTTTCTGATGGAAGGAACGCAGGGTAATGATTTGATGGATTACACAAAAGAGCAAATTATCAGCGACATTCTTGATCACTATGAAAAGCATCTGAACTTTATTCACCTTAATCGCGAAGCACCGGGGCAGACATTGATTTTTCCAAGCGGAGGATAAGATTAAATGATGAAAAACGCCTGCACTGTATGAATCGCAGGCGTTCTTTTGTCTATCTGAGATAATTAACCGTTTACCATTAATGATTAATTTTTTTATCCATTTTCTGAATGGTAAGCTTTAGGATAAATTTTACTATAATAGCTATCCAACTCAGACTCCGACATTTTTGATATTTCAATATACTTTGGTGAAAACAGAACCAAAAACGACACTAATCCCATTAAAGCAGAAAAGACGAGTAATAAAATTCTTATATCATAGCCTTCTACAATATATGTCGCGGATATCATTCCCAACGGTATTGATACAATGCAGATAGCGAGAAATTTGGATTCCATTGTATTACGATGAGTTTCTGGTGTTGCAAGGCATCGAATTGAGGTGGTATTGATGTTATAAATGACCACCCCTATTCCACTAATTAACATATAAACACATAGTCCGGTTAATGATGTTGCTGTAGAGATCCCGGCTATACATACAGAGATTGTTAACGCTGCAACAAAGGCACCATGAGCCTTACAGAATAACTTATTCATATATTTAATAATAATGACACTTCCAATCATCATGCCTAATCCAAATGTGGCTTCGGCAATTCCTACTTGTAAGGCGCTCAGTTTAAATTCGTTTATAATAATAAGTGGAGTGATATAGGTAACTAATGGAACTATGGTGAAATTAAAAAAGGAGGAAACAATGACTAAACTTGCCTCTGTCGGGTTTTTAGTAATGATTCTAATGTTTCCTATCTTACTTTTATGATTTTTTTGGGGTTTTTCGGTTTGTTTACCCTTGATAAAGTAAAACCCAATAATGGATGAAATAGCCATTGATGAAATAAAAATTAAAGCGCCATCAATTTTTAAATAGTGGATTACGATCCCAGATATGGCAGGGCCAAGAATAATATTAACGGAATTAACAATTCCTCGATATTTAAATGCAGATTCTAATTTATTTTTATCACTGATTTCTGGAAGGATACTTGTACCAATCGGTTGAATGAGTATGGCTGAGATAGAAGCGAAAATATAAATAATACCTAAAGGAAGGTATAGGTTTTTATCTATAAAATTAGAAAGAATAAAAAGCAAGGCTGTTGGGATGATACAACATAATAGTATATTTTTTTTATTGAATCTGTCGCCAAGATCACTCATAAAAACCAGAAATAAGACTTGTAATAACCATGACGAAAAGATAAACCATCCAAGCTGAAAGTCGAGATTCAGCACTTCAATCATCCACCATGAAAATAGCATGCCAAATGCCCTTGTGGAGGATGTAAATAAAATATCAGATATTTGATATAGGAAAAATGACATATTATTTTTCATTACTACCCTTATTATTTTTAATAAAGTATATCTACTTGATCAACTTAGCTAATGTTACATATGAAATTCATTCATGTCACTGTTGTACTAAAACTAATTGATATATTCAATTGGCGTTTTGTGATATTGATAGAATATTAATCTAAAGTTAAGTAAATCTCAGGTTTTTTATATTGCCTAATTTAGTAAGGCTGTTCAACTCAATATTTTTTGCTGTTATTCATCTTTTTTACTGCTATTCAACCGATTTATTTAATATTTTGGTTTTAATTCAACCACTCATGATGCTTTGCGGTGGCTGCAAGTCAATCAAAAAAATTGATGAGTTATGTTTACATTCAAGGGGATGAGCCTGTTGAAATTGCGCTAAAAAATTAGCTAGAGTTTCATAATTCATTTATGTATATTTATACAGTGTTTTGGCATGGAGAGATCAGATGCGCAAAATTATTCATATTGATATGGACTGCTTTTTTGCTGCCATTGAAATGAGGGATAATCCATCACTTCGCAATATTCCTATTGCAGTGGGGGGAAGTGCTGATCGAAGAGGTGTAATCAGTACGGCGAATTATCACGCCCGGCGTTTTGGGGTTCATAGTGCGATGTCCACTGCGATGGCATTAAAACTCTGCCCTCAATTGAAAGTCATTCCTGGTCGAATGGCGATTTATAAAGAAGTGTCTCAACATATCCGCCAAATTTTTTCCCGTTACACAGAGTTGATTGAACCCCTCTCTTTGGATGAGGCTTATCTGGATGTAACAGACTGCCGCTATTGCCACGGTTCCGCTACCTTAATTGCCCAAGAAATTCGTCAGGTCATTTTTGATGAATTGCAATTAACGGCCTCTGCTGGTGTTGCGCCTGTCCGGTTTTTAGCCAAAATAGCGTCTGATATCAATAAACCGAATGGTCAATATATTATTTCTCCTGAACAGGTAGAAATTTTTGTTAATTCGTTGCCATTACGCAAAATTCCCGGCGTCGGAAAAGTGACAGCCAAGCGTCTGTCAGACATGGGCTTGGAAACCTGCTCTGATGTTCGGCACTACGATAAGCTGGCGTTAATAAAAAGCTTGGGCAAATTTGGTTTATCACTTTGGGAACGCTGCCACGGTATTGACGAACGGCAGATTACACCAGAGCGTTTGCGTAAATCTGTCGGGGTGGAAAAAACGTTGGCGCAGGATATTCATGAATGGCACGAGTGTGTGGAGTTGATTGCAAAACTTTATCCTGAGTTGGAAAAACGATTAGAAAAAGTAAAACCGGATCTGCGCATTGCTCGTCAGGGGATCAAATTAAAGTTTGATGATTTTCAATTGACAACACAGGAGCATACTCACCCTTTATTGGATAAATCCGATTTGATTCAGATTGCAAAACAAGCCTGGGAAACTCGTAGAGAAGGGAGAGGGGTTAGGTTAGTTGGGTTGCATGTCACCCTGCAAGATCCACAATTGGAACGCCAGCTTTTATTAGAGTGGTAAAGTTGAAGTGATAAAGATGCAGTCAATAAACAAACAGAATCTGGAAACTGAATCTCCCCTACGACAAATCGCAGGGGAAAGATGATATAGTTTTTGGTTACTTTTTATTGCTCTTCTTACTCTTTAACCGGAATAGATTTCAGAATCGCGGTGAGTAACTGCCAATATTGACCAACGCTCTTAATGTGAACTTTTTCATCAGGAGAATGAGCACCACGAATGGTTGGGCCGATGGAAACCATGTCCATGTCAGGATATGGCTTTTTGAACAGGCCACATTCCAGACCAGCGTGGATCACCATAATATTTGGTGTCTTGTCGAAAAGTTGCTGGTAAGTTTCGCGAACTAAATACATCACTGGGGAATTGGCATCAGGCTGCCAACCCGGATAACTGCCACTGGCTACTGTTTTCGCACCAGACAGTTTTGCCAGAGAATGCAGCATCTCAACAACATAAGATTTGCCAGTTTCGATCAGCGAACGAATCAGGCAAATAATTTCGACTTTTTCCTCATCCATTGTCACAACGCCGACGTTCAGCGAAGTTTCTACAACACCTTCGGCGACATCACTCATACGGATAACACCGTTAGGCATGGTATTGAGCATGGAAAGGAAACGAATCTGGCAATCTTCCGTAAACGCCTGCGATGATGTTTCGGTTTCATTCAGTAAGAGGGTAAGGTTAGCTTCAACGACCGCATATTCGTTTTTCAGTGTTTCCAGATAGCTATCTTTCAGTTGATGCAGTTTTTCAAGTTTATCGGCTGGAACTGCAATGACACTGGAACCTTCACGAGGAATGGCATTGCGCAGGGTTCCCCCTTGCAGGTGAATTAATTTCAAGTCTAATTCATCTGCATGTGCTGACAGAAAGCGAGCCAATAATTTGTTGGCGTTGCCAAGCCCCAGATGGATATCACCACCAGAGTGACCCCCTTTCAATCCTTTAATAGTGAGTTCCAGAGTCTTGTAGCCAGTTGGCAGAGCTTCACGGGACAATGGCAAGGTTGTGACAAAATCAATGCCCCCGGCACAGCCCATGTAAATTTCGCCTTCTTCTTCTGAATCGGTATTGATCAGAATATCAGCCTGTAACCAGCCGGATTTCAGGCCAAATGCGCCGTCCATGCCTGCTTCTTCAGTCATGGTCAATAGCACTTCCAATGGGCCGTGTTTGACTGATTCATCCGCTAACACTGCCAGAGCGGAAGCCATGCCGATACCGTTATCAGAGCCCAGGGTTGTACCATCGGCTGTCACCCAATCTCCATCAATATAAGGGCGGATAGGATCTTTTGTGAAATCGTGTTGGGTATCATTGTTTTTCTGTGGAACCATATCAAGGTGCGCCTGAAGAACGACGGCCTTGCGATTTTCCATCCCTTTTGAAGCAGGTTTTCTGATCAAAATATTGCCGGCTTCATCCCGCTCGACATGAAAATCTTTGCCTTTTGCCCATTCAATGATGTGGGATGCCAGTGCTTCTTCATGATAGGACGGGTGCGGAATGGAACAAATTTGGGCAAAAATATCCCATAGCGGCTGAGGTGATAAGGTTGATAATTCGGACACGGCAAATCTCCTGTAACTACATTTTGGTGAGAAAATATATCTTGGTGAGAAAATGGTAATGTTTGATACATTAGGGCGCTTTTGTCATCTTGCGTTATCCCAATGCCCATGCCATGCTTGAGGATACCATTTTATTATCTGCAATGCGCAGTCAGAATGAGGCCTTACCTTGTTTTTACTGGTTTTTGTCTGCTCAAATCTCTATAATCTCGCGCAACCTTTTTTCCGCAAAAAAACGCTTTTCTGAAATATTCTTTAGTTTCCAGGATCAAATTTTATGAGTGAAAAATATGTTGTAACGTGGGATATGTTGCAAATACATGCCCGTCAATTGGCACAACGTTTACTTCCCGTCGAACAGTGGAAAGGTATTATTGCTGTCAGCCGCGGTGGTCTTGTACCGGGAGCATTACTGGCACGTGAATTGGGAATTCGTCATGTCGATACTGTCTGTATTTCCAGCTATGATCACGATAATCAGCGTGAGTTGCATGTATTGAAAAAAGCGGAAGGAGACGGTGAAGGTTTTATCGTTGTTGATGATTTGGTTGATAGCGGAGGAACTGCAAAGGCCATTCGCGCGATGTATCCGAAAGCCCATTTTGTAACAATTTTTGCAAAGCCTGCCGGTCGTCCTCTTGTGGATGATTATGTTGTTGATATTCCCCAAAACACATGGATTGAGCAGCCATGGGATATGGGAGTCATGTTTGTTCCACCTATTTGTGATAAGCAGTAAGATTTTTCTTTTGTCATGACTAAACAAAACCTTTCAGAGTCGCTGTTTAAGCCCCGGTTTAAGCATCCAGAAACCTCTACACTGGTAAAATACACTCGCCCACAGTCTATAAATGCCAGTGATAGCGCGCTTGGCGAGGAGCGTTGGTATCGAATGATTAATTGGCTTGCCTGGATCTGGAGGGGAATAAATCCGCTTGAAATTCAAGATGTTCTAAGCCGGATTGCCGTAACAGATGCCGAACGCAGTACTGATCATTTATTGGATACTGTGATCGGCTATCGTAAAGGAAATTGGGTATTTGAGTGGTCGCAGCAGGCGATGCACTGGCAACAGGAAGCATTGCGTGCTGAAGAGGCTGAGAAAGCAGGAACATGTTGGTTAAAAGCTGCAACGCTCTACAGTATTGCTGCTTATCCTCATTTGCGTGGTGATGAATTGGCCGATCAAGCCAGTGTGTTGGCTAATAAAGCCTATGAAAATGCTGCGCGCTTTTCTGATTATGAGCTGAAAAAACTGGAATTTCATTTGGAGGAAGGCAAAAATGTTACTGGACTATTGCATCTTCCTTCCCATGTTCAGGGGCCTTGCCCAACGATCTTAGTCTGTGCCAGCCTTGATAATGTACAGAGCGATTGTTGGCGGTTATTCCGCGAGCATTTTGCGCCTCTCGGTTTTGCCATGTTGACGGTGGATATGCCTTCTGTTGGTTATTCAGCCAAATTTACATTGACACAGGATACCTGCACGCTTCATCAACAAATTCTGCAACAACTGAATACCATACCGTGGATTGATCATACCTGTATCGGTGTGTTTGGTTTTCGTTTTGGTGCAAATATTGCTGTTCGTCTTGCTTATCTGGAGCCAAAACTTATTAAAGGGGTTGCGGTGGTAGGCCCGATTGTTCATGAATTACTGCATGATAAGAAATTACAGCAGAAAATTCCGTCAATGTATATTGATGTGCTGGCTAGCCGATTGGGCATTTACCACGTTGATGAAGAGAGACTGCGTTCAGAGCTGAGTTGTTATTCCTTGAAAAATCAAGGATTGTTGGGACGACGCTGTACTGTTCCAATGTTTTCAGTGTATTGGGAAGACGATATTTTCAGCCCAAGAAAAGACTCAAAATTGATTGCCATGTCATCAATGGATGGCTCATTACGGGCTATTCCTGCTACATCCGTTTATAGTGGTTTCAATAAGGCTTTACACGAAATAAGTGTATGGTTAAAAGATAAAGTTGTATAAAACAAAATTTATTACTTGATATTTTTTAATCATTTGATACAAAGGTGTTCTGTATATAAGGAGACCTTTGTATGACTTTGCCCGCAAGTTATTCTAAAAATAAGTTGTTAAAGAGTTTTTCTGCATTAGGGCCGTATGTACGTGAATTAAAATGCCAAAACGGTTATTTTTTCTTTGACTGTCTGGCGGTTTGTGTCAGTGCAAAAGCGGCGCCAGAAAAACGTGAATTCTGGGGATGGTGGTTGGAATTAGAGGCACAGGAGCAAGGTTTTATTTATAACTATCAGATAGGCTTATTTGATAAAAATGGTGAATGGTGTGCCATGAATATCAAAAAAAAGGCTGATCTGGAGCATCTTGAGTCGACCTTGCAGACGTTTCATAAACGTCTGGCTGATTCTTTTGAAACGCTCAATCTTACGTTAATCCCATCCGATAATACGATCACTCTTCAGACGCAAGTGATAGCATAAGTCTGTTTTAAGCCCGCTTTTTTTAAATTTTGCGTTATGTCAGTTGGCATAACGCTTCTCTCCTGTTAAAACTAAATATTGTTTTTTAAGTGCGTGGTTTTCTTAAGCATATTGCTTTTTCAAATTGTTTTTTCAAATAACTGTAATGGCAGAAATATGATGAATGGCAGCCAAACATTGGTTGTGAAACTGGGGACGAGTGTATTGACTGGTGGCTCTCGTCGTTTGAATCGTGCTCACATTGTAGAGCTGGTTCGCCAATGTGCTCAACAGCATGAAAAAGGCCACCGCATTATTATTGTGACTTCCGGCGCGATTGCGGCCGGACGTGAGCATTTAGGATATCCTGATCTTCCCGCTACAATCGCGTCAAAACAGTTGCTGGCAGCAGTCGGGCAAAGCCGTCTGATTCAATTATGGGAGCAGCTTTTCTCGATTTATGGTATCCATGTCGGGCAAATGTTGCTAACCCGTGCGGACTTGGAAGATCGTGAACGCTTCTTGAACGCAAGAGATACACTTCAGGCACTGCTTGATAACCACATTGTTCCCATTATTAATGAAAATGATGCCGTTGCGACAGCGGAGATTAAAGTGGGTGATAATGATAACCTTTCTGCGTTAGCGGCTATTTTGGGCAGTGCAGATAAATTATTGCTCCTGACAGATATCGAAGGACTTTATACTGCGGATCCTCGCAACAATCCTGATGCGGAATTGATCTCTGAAGTACATGACATCAGCGATGAATTGAAAATGATGGCCGGAGACAGTGTTTCAGGTTTGGGCACAGGGGGAATGGCGACAAAACTTCAGGCCGCTGGTGTTGCCGGGCGTGCAGGAATCGATGTCATCATCGCGGCTGGCAATAAACCAGACGTTATTGCCGATGTCATTCAAGGAAAACTAGTAGGTACACGTTTTCATGGTCAAGCCAGCCCGATGGAAAATCGTAAGCGCTGGATCTTTGGCGCACCTCCTGCCGGAGAAATCATTGTCGATCATGGTGCAGAAGCCGCCATTCTTGAAAAAGGCAGTTCATTGTTACCCAAAGGGATAAAAAACGTTAAAGGTGATTTTTCCCGTGGTGAAGTCATTCGTATTCTTAGCTTATCCGGTAAGGATTTGGCTCATGGTGTTTGCCGCTACAACAGTGACGCCTTACGTTTGATTGCAGGTCATCATTCACAGCAAATCAGCCAGATACTGGGATATGAATATGGCGCTGTTGCGGTTCACCGTGACGATTTGATCGTAAGTTAATTGATCATAATTGATAGATCTTAATTGATCGTGAGTAAAGGATTCCACCATGCTAGAGCAGATGGGAAAAGCAGCCAAAACAGCATCATGGCAATTGGCTCAGTTAAGTACCAGCCAGAAAAATCAGGCATTGAATCACATTGCTGATTTATTAGAGACTGAAAGTGAGGTTATTCTTGCTGCCAACCAGCAAGACATGAACCAAGCCCGTGAACAGGGTATGAATGACGCATTGCTCGATAGGTTATTGCTGACATCTGAGCGCTTGAATGCTATCGCTAATGATGTGCGTCAGGTCTGTCGTTTGGCCGATCCTGTCGGGCAAGTGATGGATGGGCAATTATTGGATAATGGATTGCAATTGAGCCGTCGCCGTGTTCCTCTGGGAGTCATTGGCGTAATTTATGAAGCCCGTCCGAATGTCACTATTGATGTCGCATCATTGTGTCTGAAAACCGGCAATGCGGTAATATTGCGCGGTGGTAAAGAAACTCATCATACTAATCAGGCCATGGTTAAAGTGATTCAGCAAGCACTGGAACAAAGCGGGTTACCTGCGGCTGCGGTTCAGGCTATCAGTAAACCGGATCGTGAGTTGGTGGCTGAATTGCTGAAAATGGATCGCTATGTTGATATGTTGATCCCTCGCGGTGGCGCTGGACTGCATAAACTGTGTCGTGAACAATCTACCATTCCGGTGATTACCGGGGGAATTGGTGTTTGTCACACATTTGTAGATGAAAACATCAATATCGAAAAAGCATTGGAAGTTATCACTAATGCGAAAGTGCAACGTCCAAGCGCCTGTAATTCATTGGAAACCTTGTTGGTGCATGAGAAAATTGCGGCTGATTTCCTGCCAATCTTAAGTGTAAAAATGAAAGAGCAGGGAGTGACATTACATGCCGGTGAATCCGCAATGACATTGCTGAAAAACGGCCCTGCAACCGTTGTCGGGGTGGTAGAGGAAGATTACTGTGATGAATGGCTGTCACTGGATATGAATGTGGAGATTGTCAGCAATATTGATCAAGCGATTGACCATATCCGCACTTATGGTACGGCTCATTCTGACGCGATATTGACTGAGTCTTTGCAACAGGCTGACTATTTTGTACATCGGGTAGATTCAGCCGCTGTATATGTAAATGCAAGTACCCGTTTTACTGATGGTGGTCAATTTGGTTTAGGGGCTGAAGTAGCTGTCAGTACGCAAAAATTACACTCCAGAGGCCCAATGGGGCTCGATGCACTGACAACATATAAATGGATTGGTTATGGCGATTATTTACCTCGCCGCTGATAAGTTCTGTTTTAGTTAAAACTCATTGGATTATGTAGTCACACTTAGGATTAAGTGTGACTTTTTGTTCAATAAAAAATACTTTTTACACTGGTGTAAATATTTAGTTACTATACTCCATGTTTAGACTTAATTTCACATATCCTTCAGGAAAACAGCAAAATGAAACAAACTCTATTCATCGTAGGTGCACGAGGTGCAGGGAAGACGACAATAGGTAAGTTGTTAGCTGAAGCATTGTCGTATAAATTTGTTGACACTGATGAGAGTGTCCAGAGCTCCAGTCAAATGAGTATTGCTGATCTTGTTGAACAAAATGGTTGGGAATATTTCAGAAAACTGGAAGGCCAGATACTGAAAACGGTGAGTCAACGTGAACATGTCATTTCCACGGGTGGGGGAATGGTTCTGGCACCAGAAAATCGCCTTTATATGCAGCAGAATGGCACGGTGATTTATTTGCAGACGTCCGCAGAAGTGTTAGCCAGGCGGTTATCCCTCAATCCAGAAAACTCACAGCGCCCCAGCCTGACAGGAAAATCCATCACAGAAGAAATAGAAGCGGTATTGGTTGAAAGGGAGCCGCTATATCATGAGTGTGCAGACTTCATTGTTGATGCCAGCCTTACAACAGAAGATATCGTCTTTAGTGTTAAATCTTACATTTTGAACCAGAAAAAATAAAATTATCTGATATATCGAGGTCTTTTAGGTTTATTTCTCATATGGCAGGTAAATCCTATATGTCAGATTGCTTATACAACTTATAGTATCATTCTACTTACTCACTTTAATTTTATTTAATTATATTGAGATATGGATATGCTCTTAAATTTTATACGGTTACTTATTCGTGTGCTTTTTCGTGTCACAGTAGAAGGCGATGATAAGCAGTTTAAACATCCAAAATGTATTATTACACCCAATCACGTTTCATTTCTGGATGGTCTTTTAATTGGGTTGTTCTTGCCAGTAAAACCAGTATTCGCTATCTATTCTAATATCGCGACCCGTGGTTTTCTCAAATTCATCAAATCCTATGCGGATGTTGTACCTCTGGATCCAACCAATCCGATGGCTGTCAGGACATTAGTTAATGAAGTGGAGAAAGGGCGTCCGATTGTGATTTTTCCGGAAGGAAGGATCACTGTGACCGGCTCCCTTATGAAAATCTATGATGGTGCTGCGTTTATTGCAGCTAAATCAGGTGCAAAGGTGGTTCCGATTCGTATTGATGGCGCGGAACAAACCATTTTTGGGCGATTGAAAGGAATAATGAAACTGCATTGGTTCCCGAAAATCACCATTAAAATTTTACCGGCCGTTGATCTGCCGATGCCGGATGCACCTGACTCTACAACACGCCGCCGTTTAGCTGGAGAGCATCTTCATGCCATCATGATGGATGTGAGAATGCAGACACGTCCAAAAGAAACGTTGTTTAGTGCTTACCTGGCTGCACAAAAACGCTTTGGTCGTTTTAAACCTTGTATTGAGGATGTGAATCTCAAGGAAGACAGCTATCACTCATTATTGAAAAAAATATTAGGCGTCAGCCGGATTTTAGAACGCTTTACAAAAGAAGGTGAACGGGTTGGTTTGCTGCTGCCGAATGCAACTGTGATGGCGGCTGCCATTTATGGTGCTTCGTTGAAAGGGCGGATACCTGCGCTGTTGAACTATACGGCAGGAAGCAGCGGCATTAAAAATGCCATGCAGGCAGCAACCATTAAAACCATCGTAACCTCTCGCCAATTTCTGGAAAAAGGGCAATTGACTCACTTGCCAGAACAGGTGACAGAAGCGAATTGGGTATATCTTGAGGATTTAAAAGACAGCATCACTCGGGATGATAAACTATGGATACTGTGGCACCTGATTTTCCCTTCCAAAGCCATCATGACTTCGCAAAAGCCGGAAGATGATGCTTTGATCCTGTTTACGTCAGGTTCAGAAGGAGCGCCAAAGGGGGTTGTTCATAGCCACACTAGCTTACTGGCTAACGTTGAGCAGATAAAAACAATTGCTGATTTTACTCCTCAAGACCGTTTTATGTCCTGCTTACCACTGTTTCATGCCTTTGGTCTGACAGTCGGTTTACTTACTCCGTTAATGACAGGCAGCCGGGTATTCCTTTATCCAAGCCCACTGCATTACCGTGTTGTACCTGAGTTGATTTATGATCGCAACTGCACCGTGTTGTTCGGAACTTCGACTTTTTTGGGTAATTACGCCCGCTTTGCACATCCTTATGATTTTGCCCGGTTGCGCTATGTGGTGGCTGGCGCAGAAAAACTGTCAGAAAATACTAAACGTGTTTGGCAGGATAAATTCGGTATTCGTATTTTGGAAGGCTATGGTGTGACAGAGTGTGCACCTGTTGTTGCGATCAACGTACCAATGGCAGCAAAAATGGGAAGCGTCGGTCGGATTTTACCGGGAATAGAGGCACGTTTACTGCCTGTACAGGGTATCGAAGACGGAGGACGCTTACAGTTACGTGGGCCGAATGTCATGAAAGGTTATTTGCGTGTCGAAGCACCTGAGCGTTTGGAGCCACCATCGGCAGAAGATGCTGTAGGGAATAACCAAATCGGTTGGTATGACACTGGAGATATCGTTTCGATTGACGAAGAAGGCTTCTGTACGATTAAAGGGCGTGTGAAGCGCTTTGCTAAATTGGCGGGAGAAATGGTTTCTCTTGAAGCGGTAGAGCAAATCGCATCAAGGGTTTCCATTGATGCGCTACATGCAGCAACCGCCAAGAGTGATCAAAGTAAAGGTGAAGCGCTGGTCCTGTTCACAACAGATACCAATTTGAATAGAAATGCAATGCTGGGAATAGCCCGTGAAATGGGAATGCCTGAGTTGGCGGTTCCACGAGACATTCGTTATATCAAGCAACTTCCTTTGCTTGGTAGTGGCAAGCCAGATTTTGTCACATTAAACAAAATGGCCGAACAGGAGTAAGGAAACATGGGAGTAAGGAAATGAATGGTACTGTGGAAACACAACCACTGTTAAATCGGGGTATGAAAGCAGTATTATTATCGCAATTTCTCTCTGCTTTTGCTGACAATGCGCTATTCTTTGCCATCCTGGCTCAATTAAAGGCTGAGGCTTACCCAGAATGGAGTCTGCCTGCCCTGCAAATTGTCTTCGTACTGACCTATATTGTACTTGCCCCCTTTGTGGGGCAAATTGCTGATCGGTTTTCAAAAGGGCGCGTCATGCTCTTTTCCAATAGCGTTAAATTGCTTGGAGCCATCAGTATCTGCATCGATATGAATCCGTTTCTGGGATATGCCTTAGTGGGAATTGGTGCGGCGGCTTATTCTCCTGCTAAGTATGGGATCTTGGGTGAATTGACAAATGGCGGACGTTTGGTAAAAGCCAATGGGATGATGGAAGCATCGACCATAGCTGCTATTTTGATTGGCTCAGTTGCTGGCGGATTCCTTTCTGACGCTGGCCTGATATGGGCATTAGGGCTTTGTGCATCGTTGTATGCTGCTGCAGTTGTGGCGAATTTCTATATTCCCCGTTTGGATGCCGCCCGCCAAGGAAAAGGCTGGAATCCCAAAAAAATGCTGGTGGATTTTATCTCGGTTTGTGCTTCACTTTGGCGTAATCAGGACACGAGATTTTCATTGGTTGGCACCAGTTTATTTTGGGGGGCAGGTGTCACACTGCGATTCCTGTTGGTTGCCTGGGTTCCCGTTGTTCTGGGAATAGAGGGAAATACTACACCTACATTGATGAATGCTGTAGTCGCTATTGGTATCATTGTTGGTGCTGGTCTGGCTGCACAGTTTATTACATTGAAAACTGTGCGCCGTTGTATGCCAGCAGGCATTCTGATTGGCATTATGGTTATTCTTTTTGTCACTCAGCAATCAATAGGGTTTTCCTACCTGATTTTGATAGCCCTCGGCACATTTGGTGGACTATTTGTTGTTCCATTAAATGCGTTATTGCAAGAACATGGAAAACATTCTATGGGAGCAGGTAAAGCCGTTGCTGTACAAAACCTTGGTGAAAATAGTGCCATGCTGGTTATGCTGGGGCTGTATTTGATTTCCATTAGCTTTGGTGCCTCAGCCGTTGCGGTTGGCATTGGTTTTGGGATCTTGCTCTCCTTGGCAATAGGGGGACTATGGATTTGGGATCTGTTTCGGAAAAATTAATTTCTTATAGCATTGAAGGCCTGTTATGGATGAAAAAATCCTGTATCAGCTTAGTATTGAACTGGGAAAGAGATTAACACAGAGAAAATTATCCGTGACCTGTGCAGAATCCTGCACAGGGGGCTGGATTGCCAAAGTGATCACAGATATTGCAGGAAGTTCAGCCTATTTTAATCGCGGTTTCGTGACATACGGTAATAATGCTAAACATGAAATGCTGGGTGTTTCACTGGCGTCACTCGAACAGTTTGGTGCAGTCAGCGAACGGGTCGTAAAAGAGATGGCCGAAGGGGCACTAAAAGCTGCTAAAGCGGATTTTGCTGTTTCTGTCAGTGGTATTGCCGGGCCAGATGGTGGCAGTGAAGAAAAACCGCCAGGCACAGTTTGGTTCGGCTTTGCTTTTCATGTAAATGGAAGCATACAGACTGTAGTACATCATCAACATTTTGTGGGTGATCGCAATGCAGTGCGTCTACAGGCTGTTATTTTTTCTTTAACAACATTGTTGGAAGAAATCGTAAAAAATTAGCTTGATGCTGTATGATTATACAGTATAATCATATGGCACTTTGGTATCAGAAACAGTTTATCAGCAGTGGGGCAGCCCCTTCATTGCTTGCGAAGGAGTAAACATGGCTAACGATGAAAACAAACAAAAAGCACTAGCAGCAGCGCTGGGTCAAATTGAGAAACAATTTGGTAAAGGTTCCATCATGCGTTTGGGTGAAAACCGCTCAATGGATGTTGAAACCATTTCTACAGGCTCTTTGTCACTGGATATTGCATTGGGTGCGGGTGGTTTGCCAATGGGCCGTATCGTTGAAATATACGGGCCTGAATCTTCCGGTAAAACAACGCTGACATTACAAGTAATTGCTGCAGCCCAACGCGAAGGCAGAACTTGTGCTTTTATTGATGCCGAACATGCCCTTGATCCAGTTTATGCCAAAAAACTGGGTGTAGATATTGATAACCTGTTGTGCTCTCAGCCTGATACAGGTGAACAAGCACTGGAAATTTGTGATGCTTTATCACGTTCTGGCGCTGTTGATGTCATTATCGTTGACTCCGTTGCTGCATTGACACCAAAAGCAGAAATTGAAGGTGAAATTGGTGACTCCCATATGGGGTTGGCAGCACGTATGATGAGTCAGGCCATGCGTAAGCTGGCGGGTAATTTGAAAAACTCAAATACCCTGCTGATCTTCATCAACCAGATCCGCATGAAAATTGGCGTGATGTTTGGTAACCCAGAAACCACAACTGGCGGTAATGCACTGAAATTCTACGCATCCGTTCGCTTGGATATTCGTCGTACCGGTTCTGTGAAAAATGGTGATGAGGTTGTTGGCAGCGAAACTCGTGTGAAAGTAGTCAAGAACAAAGTTGCAGCGCCATTTAAGCAAGCTGAATTCCAAATTCTTTATGGTGAAGGTATTAACACACTCGGTGAATTAATCGATTTGGGTGTTAAACACAAAATGGTGGAAAAAGCAGGTGCGTGGTATAGCTATAATGGCGACAAAATTGGGCAAGGTAAAGCCAATGCCACTATTTATCTGAAAGAACATCCAGAAACTGCGGCTGAATTAGATAAGAAACTGCGCGAACTGTTGCTGAATAATACCGGAGACTTTAGCAGCGCGGCTTCCGATTATGTAACAGATTATGAAGATAACGGTGAAGAAGTAAATAACGAAGAGTTCTAATTACGCTTTATTCTGCCGTAATGCACAGAAATAACCTGGCTTTTTCAAAACCACATCCATCTAGGGTGTGGTTTTTTTATAGGAAATGAACATCCTTGAAACAGGTGTATCGAAACTGGCCTAACGAACGGACTTTCAGAAAATGCCCAGACGAATTACAATGCTGAAAAGCGAATGGATTTATATGGGATTTTACTTCTAATGGAAGACATTCTATCTTAACCCCACTTTAATTTATTCGTGAGTGGAAATGGTAATGTGATATACCATCTCAACCATTCATAAATCTGTTTTTTCAGCTTGATTTCGGGACAATTATGAGCAAAAGCACCGCTGAGATCCGTCAAGCGTTTCTTGACTTTTTTCATACTAAAGGGCACCAGATAGTACCAAGTAGTTCGTTGGTGCCAAACAATGATCCAACATTGTTGTTCACTAACGCAGGGATGAACCAGTTCAAAGATGTTTTTCTTGGATTGGATAAAAGGCCTTATTCCAGAGCAACAACGGCTCAGCGCTGCGTTCGTGCTGGTGGTAAACATAACGATTTAGAAAATGTGGGATATACAGCACGTCACCATACTTTCTTCGAAATGTTGGGTAACTTCAGTTTTGGCGATTATTTTAAACAAGATGCCATCAAATACGCATGGGAGCTATTGACCGGCGAAGAATGGTTTAATCTGCCAAAAGAAAAACTGTGGGTTACTGTCTATGAGACAGACGATGAAGCCTATGATATTTGGCATAAAGAAGTCGGTGTTCCAACAGAAAGAATTATTCGCATTGGCGATAACAAAGGTGCCCCTTATGCGTCAGATAACTTCTGGCAAATGGGTGACACCGGCCCTTGTGGCCCCTGTACAGAAATTTTCTATGACCATGGTGACCACATTTGGGGAGGCCCTCCAGGTAGCCCAGAAGAAGACGGTGACAGATATATTGAAATCTGGAACATTGTCTTCATGCAATTCAATCGCCATGCTGATGGTACAATGGAACCACTGCCAAAACCTTCAGTTGATACCGGTATGGGGCTGGAGCGTATCGCCGCAGTATTGCAGCACGTCAACTCTAACTACGAAATTGACTTATTCCAGAATCTAATTGCTTCAGTTGCAGAAGTGACGGGAGCGACAGATCTCACTAATAAATCTCTGCGCGTTGTTGCAGATCATATCCGGGCATGTGCGTTCTTGATTTGTGATGGTGTTATTCCATCCAATGAGAACCGTGGATACGTACTTCGCCGCATTATTCGTCGTGCTGTCCGTCATGGCAATATGCTCGGTGCAAAAGATACTTTCTTCTATAAATTAGTTGCTCCATTGATTAAGGTGATGGGCGCTGCTGGTGAAGAGCTGAAAAAACAGCAGTCTTTGGTTGAGCAGGTATTGAAAACTGAAGAAGAACAATTCGCCCGTACCTTGGATCGTGGTTTACAGTTACTGGATGAAGAATTGGCGAAATTGTCCGGCGATACCCTGGACGGTGCAACTGCTTTCCGTTTGTATGATACCTATGGTTTTCCGGTTGATTTGACTGCGGATGTTTGCCGTGAAAGAAATATCAAAGTTGATGAAGCTGGTTTTGATGTAGCGATGGAAAACCAACGTCGTCGTGCTCGTGAATCCAGTGGTTTTGGTACAGACTACAATGAATTGATCAAAGTTGACGGTCGAAGTGATTTTTGTGGTTATGAACATAATTCACAGCAGGCTGCTATTACCGCTATCTTCCGTAATGGCGAATCTGTTGAACAAATTCATGCAGGCGAAGAGGCGATCGTTATACTTGATAAAACGGCTTTCTATGCTGAATCAGGCGGGCAGGTTGGAGATACAGGACAGTTGCTGAATGGCAATGGTATCTTCGAAGTTACTGATACTCAGAAATATGCTCAGGCAATCGGCCACATTGGTAAATTGACAAGTGGTAGTTTGAGCGTTAAATATACAGTCAATGCTGAAATTGATGTGGTACGCAGAAATGCAATCCGTTTGAACCATTCTGCAACCCATTTGCTGCATGCAGCATTGCGTAAGATTCTGGGAGAGCATGTTTCTCAGAAAGGTTCTTTAGTCAATGATAAATACCTGCGCTTTGACTTCTCTCACTTTGAAGCAATGAAGCCAGAGCAGATTCGTCAGGTAGAAAATCTGGTGAACGAAGAAATTCGCAAAAATTCATCAGTTGTTACAGAATTAATGGAGCTGGAAGAAGCAAAAGCTAAAGGTGCCATGGCACTGTTTGGCGAGAAGTATGATGAAAAAGTTCGTGTACTGAGCATGGGGGGCTTTTCTACCGAATTATGTGGTGGTACTCATGCAAGTCGCACAGGTGATATTGGGTTGTTCCGTATATCCAGTGAATCAGGTACAGCAGCAGGAATTCGCCGTATTGAAGCCATTACGGGGCAAACTGCACTGAACTCAATTTATCAGCAAACTGATTTACTGCAAGACATTGCTCATCTGGTGAAAGGTGATATTAGTAGCCTGAATGAGAAAGTGAAAACGACACTGGACAGAACGAAACAGTTGGAAAAAGAGTTGCAACAACTGAAATCTCAGCAAGCAGCTCAGGAAAGCTCTTCTTTGGCTAATCAGGCTAAAGAGATCCAAGGTGTTCGTTTACTGGTGACACAATTAGGTGATGTTGAACCTAAAATGCTCAGAACAATGGTTGATGATCTGAAAAATCAGTTGGGATCGGCAATTATTGTGCTTTCTACAGTGACTGGTGATAAAGTCAGCCTAATTGTTGGTATAACAAAGGATTTGACTGCTAGAATAAAAGCAGGTGATTTAATCTCTTTCGTTGCCCAACAAGTTGGAGGTAAAGGAGGAGGCCGTCCTGATCTGGCTCAGGCTGGCGGGACAGATGTAACTGCTCTTCCTTCGGCATTGGCTAGTGTAGAAGAGTGGGTAACATTGCGGTTATAGTTGGTATCGCCGTGACAGTAACGGCATCATGAAAGTGCTTTTTTTATGATGCCGATGTTTTTTGTTGTGAAATTGTTGAAATGTTGGGCACATACTTATATTTTAGCTATCCTATAGATATAGGAAATGTGTTCAAAACTGCTTATACTTTAAGTAGATATCATTGCTTTACGTTTTCACGGTGTTTGATGGATAATAGCGGGGAAACCTAGAGACCCGACTCTTTTAAATTTTCAAGGAGCAAAGAATGCTTATTCTGACTCGTCGAGTTGGTGAAACACTCATGATAGGCGATGAGGTAACAGTCACAGTACTGGGAGTTAAAGGCAACCAAGTTCGCATTGGTGTAAACGCACCCAAGGAAGTTTCTGTTCACCGTGAAGAAATTTATCAACGGATTCAGGCAGAGAAATCTCAGCCTACAACTTTTTAATTCAAGAATGGCGTCCACGCTTTTTTAAGACTTGGGCGCTACTCTACTTCCCTGTTTTGTGAACCTGATCAGGTTACCTTTTCTTGTTACCATTCCTGTTACTACCTTAATTCTATTCTCTCACGTCTTTTTATTTTCTATCTGTTGAAAAAGCCTCGTTCATGAGGCCATAGCGATGAATAATCATTTTTATAAATTTTAATGGTGCTTAGAGGATTTTGCTGTTGATAAAATAGCTCTTTAGATGCTAAACCAAGCGTTTTGCGCGCTAAGTATTCAAACGGAAAAAAGTTTCGAAAAATTGTTTGACTTATCAGGCAGGGAAAGTAATATGTGCGCCATCGCAGCGACGAAGAGCTTAGAAAGAAGCTTCTGAGCAGTAAGCAGAAGAAGATATACTAAGAACTACGAAGTGAAAACTTCAGGTCGCAAGTTTTAAAGCGTTTTAGTTTTAAAAATATGGTGAGGTGGCCGAGAGGCTGAAGGCGCTCCCCTGCTAAGGGAGTATGTGGTTAAGAGCTGCATCGAGGGTTCGAATCCCTCCCTCACCGCCATTTAAGCAACGCATCCGTAGCTCAGCTGGATAGAGTACTCGGCTACGAACCGAGCGGTCGGAGGTTCGAATCCTCCCGGATGCGCCACTTTAAACACCGCGATTTTTAGGTATCTCAATTCTGTCAAGTCGGGCAATCAGCAGCGCCTGAACAGGAATAGTAAACCGACAATGCATCCATAGCTCAGCTGGATAGAGTACTCGGCTACGAACCGAGCGGTCGGAGGTTCGAATCCTCCTGGATGCACCATTTTAAACACCGTGAGTTTTAGGTGTATCAATTCTGAGAAGTTAGGCAATCAGCAGCGCCTGACCAGAAATAGAAAACTGACAACGCATCCATAGCTCAGCTGGATAGAGTACTCGGCTACGAACCGAGCGGTCGGAGGTTCGAATCCTCCTGGATGCACCATATTCAACATTGTGATTCCATCATGGTGTTAATGTTCTGAGAATAAGACAGTCTATGATGTCTGATCAGAAATAGAAAACCTGACAATGCATCCGTAGCTCAGCTGGATAGAGTACTCGGCTACGAACCGAGCGGTCGGAGGTTCGAATCCTCCCGGATGCACCATTTTAAAACCCTGCCTTGATACGGTAGGGTTTTTTTGTTTCTATTTGAAACATAATATTTCCTTCATCATTATTTGATCGTAATTTGACCTTTGATAAGTCATCACCTCTATGTAATCAGCGACAACTTGGCTTGTTTCATATAAAGTAAACTCTTAGTAATAATCTTTTCAAAACTCCACGGAGGTCAAATTGATCCCGGACGTATCAAAAGCATTGTCATGGCTAGAGGCAAACCCTACTGTGTTAGATGGTATTTGTCGCGGCATTGAACGTGAAACATTGCGTGTTACTCCAGAAGGTCATTTAGCTAAGACGGCGCATCCAAAATCACTTGGTGCTTCTTTAACGCATAAATGGATTACAACTGATTTTGCTGAATCTCTATTGGAGTTCATTACCCCTGTTGATAACAACATAGATAGAACCATTGATTTCCTTAACGATTTACATCGTTATACCGCGAGAAATTTGGGCGATGAAAAAATGTGGCCTTTGAGTATGCCATGTTTCATTGACGATGAGGAAAACATCACTCTGGCACAATATGGTACGTCTAATGTGGGGCGTTTTAAAACGTTGTATCGTGAGGGATTAAAAAATCGTTACGGTGCACTGATGCAGACGATTTCAGGGGTGCATTATAATTTTTCTCTTCCACTAAGTTTCTGGCAGGCACGGTTAGGTATTAAAGATGCAGAAACGGGAAAAGAGCAGATTTCAGAGGGATACCTTCGTCTGATCCGTAATTATTACCGCTTTGGTTGGGTAATCCCCTATTTATTTGGTGCATCACCGGCCATTTGCCCCTCATTTTTACGTGGTCGGAATACAGCGTTATCCTTTGAGAAAACTGAAAAAGGGACTTATTACCTACCTTATGCGACTTCTCTGAGGATGAGTGACCTAGGGTATACCAACAAGTCGCAAAGTGATCTGAATATCACTTTTAATAATCTTCATACGTACATAGAAGGTCTTAAGAAAGCGATCCATAAACCATCTGCCGATTTTGCGGCCATTGGCGTCAAAAAAGGGGATAAGTACCTCCAACTTAATACTAATGTCCTTCAAATTGAAAATGAGCTGTACGCACCAATACGCCCTAAACGGGTAACTCTGGAGGGGGAATCGCCTTCTGATGCGTTATTAAGAGGCGGTATAGAATACATTGAAGTACGCTCTTTAGATATTAACCCTTTCTCCCCGATTGGCGTTGATGAAACTCAGATTCGTTTTCTTGACCTATTCTTGATATGGTGTGCTTTAGCTGATGCGCCTGAAATGGGAAGTAAAGAGCTTGAGTGTTGTCGTGGTAACTGGAATAAAGTGATTTTGGAAGGGCGTAAGCCAGAGTTACATATCGGTATTGGTGGTGGTATTGAACAACAACCCCTTAAATCTGTCGGGCAAGAACTATTCCGGGATTTAGAGCGGGTTGCTGAAGTTTTGGATGCTTGTTCAGGAACTCAGTATCAGTCAGTGTGTAAAGAACTGGTTATTATGTTTGAAGATCCATCATTAACGTTTTCAGCGCGTGTATTAGGCAAGATGAAAACGCAGGGGATAGTTGGTTTTGGATTGGAACTGGCAAAAAAATACAGTCAGGAATTGATTGAAGAGCCCTACTCAATTTTGAATAATGATGAAAGTTTTTCTGCTGAACGTGATGCTTCTGTATTGAGGCAGCACAATCTTGAGCAACAAGACAGCATGAGTTTTGATGACTATCTAAAACTTCATGCTGGGAGTTAAAAAAGAAAATGGCCACCAAGTGGTGGCCGAATAAAATCTCTTAAAGAATAGGGATGATAACAATTTGCGCGTCTTCATATCTTATGACCAGACGCAAATAAAAAGGTTTCATCTATCTGGAAAAATTTTCGTAAAAAATCTGATGCCCTAGGAGGTAATTTTATGCCTTTATTGGATAGTTTTACAGTTGACCATACTCGTATGGCTGCTCCAGCAGTTAGAGTTGCCAAAATGATGAAAACGCCTCATGGCGATACTATCACCGTATTTGATTTACGTTTTTGTGTTCCTAATAAAGCCGTGATGCCAGAAAAGGGTATTCATACTCTTGAGCATCTGTTTGCGGGTTTTATGCGTAATCATTTGAACGGTGACGGTGTTGATATTATCGATATCTCCCCGATGGGATGCCGTACTGGTTTTTATATGAGCTTGATCGGTGCCCCGACAGAGTTAAGAGTAGCTGAGTCTTGGAAAGCTGCGATGGCCGATGTATTGAAAGTTCAAAATCAGAACCAGATCCCAGAACTAAACATTTATCAGTGCGGTACTTATGAAATGCACTCATTAAAAGAAGCTCAAGATATTGCTCAGAGTATTCTTGATTCGGGTGTTCGCGTTAATCTGAACGAAGAGTTAGCATTGCCTGAAGAAAAGCTTGTAGAGCTTCGAGTTTAGTCTGTTTGTTAGATCGATAAGCGATAAAATATCTTGGTTACCATTCTATATTCTGGCTGTGAAACTCTTGTTAAGCAGCCAGATCTACTTTAGGTTAACAGGGTTAGCTTATTTTTTGCCAGCCTTGTGTTGCTATTTTCCCTTTTAAAGAGTATCTGCTTGATACGCTTGTTTTTTGGGTACAGATAAGTTTTCTATTGAATAGTAATACTCAAGGTATTTTAACATTTGTAATATTTTATAATATTATGAATGTTATGAATTTTATTAAGAACAATTTTGATTAAAATATTGTATTTGTTTTTGGCATGAATTCAGTGAAGCAGAATACCTTAAGCATTTAAAATGCTCCTGCCTGAGTGCAAAGAATAGAAGCAATAATATATTGTGTGAATCCACCATATATTATTGCTCTTAAACCACCCTGGAACATACAGTGAGATAGCATTTGGGTGGTCTTTATCCTGAGTGAATGTGAATAATGGCTAAATTATTCACTGGGGTTTATATCTTGTTCCGTTCTTTTGTTCATTGGTGTTACACGCACCTGCTTAATAACATTATCGTGCACGGAAAGAACTTCAAAATTATATTTGTTAATTTGTACTTGAACATTCAATTCAGGAAGTTCACCTAATTCTTCCAGAATCATTCCATTCATTGTTCTTGGGCCATCTTCGGGGAGCGCCCAATTGAAGGCTTTGTTTAGTTCGCGAATATTAGCTGTACCGTCCACTAGAACGGTGCCATCACTTTGTGGAAGAACTTCTTCGGCCAAAGTCGGAGACATGGACGTGGTAAAATCGCCAACAATTTCTTCCAAGATATCTTCGACAGTAACGAGCCCTTGAATATCTCCATATTCGTCCACGATCAAACCGACTTTCTGCTTGTTGCGTTGGAAGTTAACGAGCTGGGTATTCAGCGGAGTACTGACGGGGATAAAGTAGATTTTATCTGCTGCTTTAATTAAATTTCTTTTTGTGAACTCTTTTTTCTCCATCATCAATCGGTAGGCTTCACGTACCCGTAGCATACCAATGGCATCATCAAGGGAATCCCGATAAAGCACAATTCGCCCATGCGGTGAATGTGTTAATTGCCTGATGACAGATTTCCAATCATTGTTAATGTCAATGCCAACAATCTCATTACGAGGCACCATTATGTCGCCAACGGTGACTTTCTCAAGATCCAGTATTGAGATCAGCATGTCTTGATTGCGGCGCGATAGATTGGTATTTGATTCATTTACGATTGTTCTCAATTCGTCCTTGCTGACCGCATCATTGCGAATATTAGAAACTTTGATGCCCAGACAACGCATAAACAGCAAACTGATTTTATTAAATGCCCAAACGAGAGGCAGCATGATTTTTTCCAGTGGGCGCAGCAGGAAACTACTTGGAAATGCTATTCTTTCTGGGTAAAGAGCCGCAATGGTTTTTGGCATCACTTCGGAGAAAATAAGGATCACGAAAGTGAGTATGCCTGTAGCAATGGCAACACCTGCATCACCATAAAGGCGCATGCCAACAATAGTAGCGAGAGAAGACGCCAGAATATTGATGAGATTGTTACCAATAAGAATAAGACTGATGAGCCTATCTGGATGGCGCAGCAGAGATTCTACCCTACGTGCGGAGCTGCTCCCCTGTTTAGCTAAATGACGTAAGCGATAGCGGTTGATTGTCATCATGCTGGTTTCTGAGGCTGAGAAATAGGCCGAAACGAAAACCATGACAATAAGAATGATAATCAGTGTGCTTGTTGAGACGTGCTCCAAAACAGAATTCCTTCCTAATATGTATGCAAACTGGCTATGGGTCTTTTGACTCTTAATAAACCATAATTTCCTGCAATAGCCTGCTACCGAAAAAAGCGAGAGTCAGAATAAATGCACCAATCAGATTGAACCAAATAACGCGTTTGCCACGCCATCCTTCATGATAGTGCCCCCAAAGCAAAATAACGTAGGTGAACCATGCAATGATAGATAAAACCGATTTATGAATATTTTCTTTACTGAAAACATCATCCATGTACATGATGCCTGTGCATAGCGTCAATGTTAGTAAAATTACACCAACTTGGGTAATGTGAAACATTTTGCGCTCAATGACCATCAGTGGAGGTATGCCAGAGGTAAAGGAAAACTTTTTCTTTTTGAGCTGATAATCCAGCCATCCAAGCTGCAATGCGTAAAGAGCGGCAATGAGTAAAGTGGCGTAACCAAGTAATGCCAGCCCAATATGAATGAATAATTCGACACTGCCTTCAAGGTGCGTAATGAATTCTCCTGGCATCATGCTGGCTAATATCAAATTTATCATGGAGAAGCTGTAAACAATCGGTAATAAAAACCATGCACGACCACGGAAAGCGACGATCGTCATGATGATGCACATAAGCAAACTGACGATTGAGCCTAAATTCAATAGAGTAAGGTTTTGGCCACTGCTGACATGAAATACTTGATATTTTAATGCAATCGCGTGATTAACTAATGCCACAATTGCGAAAAAAAGAGCCAGTTTTTGATAACTGTTTTGTTGGCGCAGTAAACCTGGTACAACGAGTGTCAGGCTAATGAGATAGGCAAGTAAAGCAATAATTGAAAATACCAGCATAACGTTTATCGTTTTCGCAATAGTGTTTACCCTTCATCACTTCAACCTATTCAAGTTATTCAAATTATAGTTTGAAATCTATCGGGTATGGATTGAACTTAAAATTTAAGTATACCGCTAGCAGGAAGAGCCTCCAACCATTGTTAATCATAGTTGGGAATCTCTTTGCAGAGATCACATGATCATCGTGTTATAATTCATAAAATTTGCCTTACAGGTAGACCCACTTGTAGATATCTGAGCTGAGACAATGTTTGATAATTTAACTGACAGACTATCGCGCACATTGCGCAATATCAGCGGCCGCGGGCGGCTGACTGAAGATAATATTAAAGATACACTGCGCGAAGTTCGTATGGCTTTGCTTGAGGCGGATGTTGCATTGCCTGTAGTGCGTGATTTTATTTCACGCGTCAAAGAGAGCGCGGTGGGGCATGAGGTTAACAAAAGTCTGACTCCGGGGCAGGAATTCGTCAAAATCGTTCAGAATGAGCTGATTAAGGCGATGGGAGAGGTTAACAGTGAATTGAACCTTTCTGCACAGCCTCCTGCGGTTGTTTTGATGGCGGGTTTACAAGGTGCCGGTAAAACAACCAGCGTTGCCAAATTAGGTAAGTTGCTCAAAGAAAAAAATAAGAAAAAAGTATTGGTCGTTTCTGCCGACGTTTACCGTCCTGCGGCTATTAAACAGCTTGAAACTCTGTCTGAAACAGTCGGAGTTGACTTTTTCCCTTCAGATCCGCAAGAAAAGCCGATTGATATCGTCAACAAGGCTATCCAACACGCTAAGCTGAAATTTTATGATGTGCTGTTAGTCGACACGGCAGGTCGTTTGCATGTTGATGAAGCGATGATGGATGAAATTAAAGCGGTTCATGCTGCAATCAAACCAGTCGAAACGCTATTTGTCGTTGATGCAATGACGGGGCAAGATGCGGCAAATACTGCGAAAGCATTTAATGAAGCTCTGCCATTGACAGGCGTTGTCCTGACTAAAGTTGATGGTGATGCGCGTGGCGGGGCCGCACTTTCTATTCGCCATATTACGGGTAAGCCAATCAAATTCCTTGGGGTTGGTGAAAAGACAGATGCGTTGGAGCCTTTCTATCCGGATCGGATTGCATCCCGTATTCTGGGCATGGGAGACATGCTTTCACTGATCGAAGAAATTGAAAGCAAGGTTGATCGTACTCAAGCAGAAAAACTGGCATCGAAACTGAAAAAAGGCGATGGGTTTGATTTAAGTGATTTTCTCGATCAGCTAAAACAAATGCGTAACATGGGTGGAATGACCAGCATGTTAAGCAAAATGCCCGGAATGTCACAAATCCCTGATGCGGTCAAATCTCAAATGGATGATAAAGTTCTGGTTAAAATGGAAGCTATCATTAATTCCATGACGCGAAAAGAGCGCGAAAAACCAGAAATCATTAAAGGTTCCCGTAAGCGTCGTATTGCGATGGGATCGGGTACCCAAGTGCAGGACGTTAACCGTTTATTGAAACAGTTTGATGAAATGCAGAGGATGATGAAAAAGATGAAGAAAGGTGGATTGGCAAAAATGATGCGAGGCATGAAAGGCATGCTGCCACCTGGATTTATGGGGCGATAATCAACAAAGTCGCGAAAGAAAATGTACTTTGGATTGCTTTTTGCGCCAAAGTGAGTAAAATTTTCGGGTTTTTAAATGGACAACCGGACTCCACTCCTCGATGGAGTCTGGTTGTTTTGCTAACTAATGAGGATGTTATGGTAACAATTCGTTTAGCTCGTGGCGGCGCAAAAAAGCGTCCGTTCTATCAAGTAGTCGTGACCGATAGCCGCAATGCGCGTGATGGTCGTTTCATTGAGCGTGTAGGTTTCTTCAACCCAATCGCTTCAGGAAATGCAGAAGCTCTGCGTTTAGATCTGGACCGTATCGAACACTGGGTTGGTCTGGGTGCATCTGTGTCTGATCGTGTTGCTGCACTGATCAAAGACGCAAAGAAAACAGCTTAATCTGTCACGGTGGTAACAATGAGCAAGCAATCTGGCCTGAAGCACCCTGTTGAGCCAATCGTATTGGGGAAATTAGGGTCAGCGTATGGCATTCGTGGTTGGCTCAGAGTTTTTTCTTCCACCGAACATGCCGAAGACATTTTTGAATATCAACCGTGGTTTATTCAACGTTCAGGACAGTGGCAACACGTTGAGCTGGAAGCGTGGAAATACCACAATCAGGATATTATCGTCAAAATCAAAGATATTGATGATCGGGATGCAGCGAATTTACTGACTAACTGTGAAGTTGTAGTGGATTCCCAACAGTTACCAGAACTGGAAGACGGTGATTATTATTGGAAAGACCTTGTTGGTTGCCAGGTTATAAACACTGTGGGTTACAACCTTGGAACCGTTCATGACATGATGGAAACAGGTTCTAACGATGTGATGGTAATAAAAGCAAACCTGAAAGATGCATTCGGTATCAAGGAGCGGTTAGTTCCGTTTCTTGATGGGCAGGTTATCAAGAAAGTCGATCTCGCTACTAAAACGATTGAGGTAGATTGGGATCCTGGTTTTTAATCTCCGGTAAAAACGGTTTAAATGAGTGGGACGCAGTATGTGGATTGGGGTTATTAGCCTGTTTCCTGAAATGTTCCGCGCAATAACCGATTACGGGGTAACTGGTCGGGCAGTAAAAAATGGCCTGCTCAGTATCGAATGTTGGAGTCCACGGGATTTTACCTACGACCGACATCGTACTGTTGATGATCGTCCTTATGGCGGTGGTCCAGGCATGCTGATGATGGTGCAACCCTTACGGGAAGCCATCCATGCAGCCAAAGCTTCGGCGGGTGATGGTGCTAAGGTGATTTATCTTTCACCTCAGGGACGCAAACTTGACCAACAGGGAGTTTGTGAACTGGCAGCGAATAAGAAGTTAATTCTGGTTTGCGGTCGTTATGAAGGTATTGATGAGCGTGTCATTCAAACCGAAATTGACGAAGAATGGTCTATCGGTGATTACGTTCTGAGCGGGGGAGAACTTCCTGCAATGACAATGATTGACTCAATATCTCGGTTTATTCCGGGGGTTTTGGGGCGTCAGGCATCAGCAGAAGAAGATTCATTCGCTGATGGATTGTTGGATTGTCCGCATTATACTCGCCCTGAAGTGTTAGATGGTATGGAAGTTCCTCCAGTTCTTCTGTCGGGAAACCATGCTGAAATTAATCGCTGGCGGATGAAACAATCGCTTGGCCGAACTTGGTTAAGAAGGCCCGAACTTCTAGAAAGCCTAGCTCTGACTGACGAGCAAAGGATGTTGCTGGCTGAATTCCAACGGGAATATCAGGATCAGGCAACGAATTAATCCAGACATGTCCTGTAAAGGAATGTCTTTGATATATCAGTTTACCTAGGGTAAGAGAGTTATTATGAGCAACATTATTAAACAACTTGAACAAGAGCAGATGAAGCAAGACGTACCTTCATTCCGTCCGGGTGATACCGTGGAAGTTAAGGTATGGGTCGTTGAAGGTTCTAAAAAGCGTCTGCAGACATTCGAGGGCGTGGTTATTGCGATTCGTAACCGCGGTCTGCACTCTGCATTCACTGTTCGTAAGATTTCTAACGGCGAAGGCGTTGAGCGTGTATTCCAGACTCACTCCCCAGTCGTAGACAGCATCAACGTTAAACGTCGTGGTGCTGTTCGCAGAGCTAAACTGTACTACCTGCGTGAGCGTTCTGGTAAGGCTGCTCGTATTAAAGAGCGTCTGAACGCGAAATAATACGCTTTTGCTACATCCGAAAGTTATCGTTAAAGGCCAGCAAGTTGCTGGCCTTTTTTTAAGTTCTTAATGGACTTATTCAATGAATAACCTACCATATAAAGCGTCCAACTTTAGGGATTTACTTTAATAAGCGGGCTATTAATCTGCTTCTGTTCTGAGCTAATTAAGCCTTACATAAAAGCACTGACCAAAAGATATCCAACTGTGCAGGCGCCGCTGACACCAATCAATCCCGGCAGAATAAAGCTGTGATTGATGATGAATTTCCCGATTTTTGTTGTACCTGAACGGTCAAAACCGATGCAAGCCAGATCACTTGGGTAAGTAGGTAAAACGAAATAGCCGTAGGCAGCAGGAAAGAAAGCAATCAGAAGTTTGGGATCAACGCCAAGTTGTAACCCCATTGGGGCAATTGCTGTTAATGCAGCGGCCTGGCTGTTAACCAATTTTGATACTAAGAACAGCACCAGGGCATAAGTCCATGGTTGTGCCTGAACAACGTCTTCTAAAACGAGCTTTAATTCACCCAGATGTGAGTGAAAGAAGGTATCACTCATCCATGCCACGCCAAAGACAGAAAAAATGGCAACCATACCCGCTTTGAACACTGCACCGTTGGCAATTTCATTGGCTTTGACTTTGCACACCATCAGCATGATGGCACCTGCAATTAACATCATCATCTGGATCACCAGATTCATGGAGAGGGGTTTTAACGTTCCATTTGTTTCAAAGGCAGGGCGCAGGTCTGTAAATGCACCAAATAAGACCACGATCGCAATAGCAGCAAAGAAAATCCAGGTTGCCCAATAAGCCTGTTTAGGAAATACTTGGTCTAATAACGTTTCTGAACTGCCATAAATAAACTCACGTTGTTTTGGATCTTTTATTTTTTCCTGAAACTCCTCGTCTTTATCCAGATCTTTCCCGCGGCGCAAGCTCCATAATGCAGCAAGTATTACTCCTGTCAGTGATGCAGGTATTGAAACCGCCAAAATTTCCAAAATTCCGTAGACTTGGCCAATGCCATGACTGGCAGCAATAATTGACACTAAAGAGACAACGGCGACAGAAACTGGAGAAGCTGTGATTGCCATTTGGGAAGCAACAGAAGCAACCGCCATTGGACGTTCAGGACGGATACCTTTTTTCAGGGCAATATCACCAATGATTGGAAACATGGTATACACCACGTGCCCTGTACCACAAAGAAAAGTCAGAGTCCAGGTTGTCAATGGTGCTAAAAGGGTAATGTGCTGTGGATGGCGGCGCAGAAGACGTTCTGCAAATTGCATCATGACATTGAGCCCACCTGCTGTTTGTAAAACAGAAGCACAACCAATTACGGCAAGAATAGTGAGCATCACATCTACAGGAGGCTTACCGGGCTCTAAGCCGAAAACAAATGTCAGTATAAAAAGCCCAATACCACTGATCAGTCCCAATCCCATTCCCGCATAACGCGTACCGATTAATAAGCATATGATTATTATGGTAAATTGCAGCGTTATCATATCTGTCCTTAATAAATGATTAATAAATAAAAACTGGCAACACAGGTTCTTGGATCTGTATTACTTACCCCCATCGTCTTTCAAGTTGCAGCTTTTTTTGAAAGCTTGAAATCTATTGGGTATAGCTGTTCTTTATAAATGTTGTTTTATAGTTTCAGAAGATCACTAAAAACACATATTAATATTATTAAAAACTAGATATAAAAATGGGATTGAGATCTTATTTTTATTAGATGATTTTAAAAGAAATTTATCTTATTGGTAAATGAATTGAAGAAGGTTAATAAAATATTTCCATGTGGATAAAATTGTGAAATTCAATTCACAAAAAAATAACGTGCAAATTTATTTATATGTTACTTTTCTAAACTAGAAATGTAATAAATTATTTCTTTATGATGTATAGCGCTGATGTAATTGCATTGATGTAAATATTTATTTACGATAAATGGAAAATATTTACACCATTGGATTGTATTCTTTACGATGCGTGGTATGTTATCCCGCAGACACGTAAAAAAACTCTAAATGGACAGACAAGGCAGGTATAGAAATGATCATGCAAAAAGATGCACTTAATAACGTTCATATTCTTGATGAACAGGTTCTTATCACTCCAGAAGAACTGAAACAGAAATACCTATTGAGTAGCAACGATCTGCATGCCATCACAAACGCACGCAATACGATTGCTGATATCATTCAGCATCGTGATCCTCGTTTATTAGTGGTATGTGGCCCATGTTCAATTCATGACGTGGATGCTGCCTTGGATTACGCCCGCCGTTTGAAAACGCTCTCTGCTGAATTAAGTGATTGCCTGTATATTGTAATGCGTGTCTATTTTGAAAAGCCTCGTACAACGGTCGGCTGGAAAGGCTTAATCAGCGATCCTTACATGGATGGTTCATTTGATATGGATGCAGGGCTGCATATTGCCCGTCGCCTGTTATTAAATCTGGTTGAAATGGGATTGCCTTTGGCTAATGAAGCGCTTGACCCCAATAATCCACAGTATCTGGGCGATTTGTTTAGTTGGTCAGCGATTGGTGCAAGAACAACTGAGTCTCAAACCCATCGGGAAATGGCGTCGGGTTTATCGGTATCGGTTGGTTTTAAAAATGGTACTGATGGTAATTTGAATACCGCAATTAACGCCATGAAAGCTGCTGCAATGCCTCATCGCTTTATGGGCATCAATCAGTCAGGTCAGGTTTGTTTGCTACAAACCCAAGGGAACCCGAACGGGCATGTGATCTTACGTGGCGGAGCGGCACCAAATTACAGTGCTGAACATGTTGCTGACTGTGAACGCCAAATGATGAAAGCAGGGCTGATACCATCACTGATGATTGATTGTAGTCACGGTAATTCTAATAAAGATTTTCGTCGTCAGAGCATTGTAGTGGATTCTGTTGCTGAGCAGATTATGGCTGGAAATCAGTCCATCATTGGCATTATGCTGGAAAGCCATATTAACGAAGGCAACCAATCCTCCGAACAGTCCCGTGCCGAGATGAAGTATGGTGTGTCGGTAACTGACGCCTGCATTAACTGGCAGACGACGGAGCAGGTATTAAGAAAATTACATCAACAAATTGCTCCACATTTGGCCCACCGAAACATGATGATGAAAAAAGCAGGGTAATCAATATGGCTGAAGAATTGTCACAATTGAGGGAACAAATTGATGAGGTAGACAAAGCTTTATTAGCTTTACTGGCGAAGCGCCTGAATTTAGTGGCGCAGGTTGGGGAAGTTAAAAGCCAACTGGGTTTACCAATTTATGCGCCTGACAGGGAAGCGGCAATGCTGGCATCCCGTCGTCAGGAGGCTGAAGATATGGGGATTCCACCTGATTTGATCGAAGATATCTTGCGTCGTATTATGCGGGAATCTTATGTCAGCGAAAACAACAAAGGCTTTAAAAAACTCTGCACTGACTTGGGGCCTGTGGTTATCGTCGGTGGTTCAGGCAAAATGGGTAAACTATTCAGCCGATTGCTGACTTTGTCAGGCTATGAAGTGAGAGTACTTGAGGTTGGGGATTGGGATCACGCCGAAGATATATTGGCTGATGCCGGAATGGTGATAGTCAGCGTTCCGATTCATCTGACGGAAGAAATTATTCGTCGCTTACCTCCTTTGCCAGAACAATGTATTTTGGTTGATCTTGCTTCCATCAAACACAAGCCATTAAATGCGATGCTTGATGTGCATCAAGGGCCTGTTTTAGGGCTGCATCCTATGTTTGGGCCAGATGTAGGTAGTTTTGCTAAACAAGTCGTTGTGTATTGTGATGGGCGTTATCCAGAAGCATATCAATGGGTTTTGGAACAAATATCGGTATGGGGTGCGAGATTGCATCAAATCAGCGCAGAGCAGCATGATAAAAATATGGGTTTCATTCAGGCCCTGCGTCATTTCTCTACTTTTTCTTACGGCCGATGCCTTGCAAAAGAAGGTGTTGATTTACAACAGTTACTTTCACTATCTTCACCTATTTACAGATTGGAGCTAGTCATGGTGGGACGGTTATTTGCACAAGATCCCCAGTTATATGCTGATATCATTATGTCTAGCCCTGAGAATATTGAACTTATCCGTCGTTATCATCAAAGTTTTGGGCAAGCTTTGGAAATATTGGAACATAAGGATAAATCGACATTTATTGCGAGTTTTAACCAAGTCAGTGAATGGTTTGGTGATGAAGCAAACTGCTTCATGAAAGAAAGCCGAACTCTTTTGCAACAGGCCAGTGATAGCAGGGTATAACAAGCACCTTAGTATGCTTATCATATAAACCGGATGTTTCCATCCGGTTGCTTATTGTTAGATTGGATCGATAGGAATGACATTCTCTGATGGGTAACATCCCAACACTTTCAAAAAGTGGGTGATTTCTGACAGCTCTTTGAGTACCTGTTGCATTTTTATGGAACGCAGATTGGCTTGTACATCGATATAAAACATTTCTTCCCACGGCTTGCCATTTATTGGGCGGGATTCCAGCTTACTCATGACGATATCGTGCTTCTTCAAAATAATTAGCGCATCAACTAGTGCACCAGCTTGTTGCCCTGTTGACATAATAAACGTGGTTTTGGCAGGAACTTGGTCAGATACCTCAATAGATTTGCGGGCAACAACAATAAAGCGGGTACTATTGTCTTGCTGATTAGCCAGATTGTTTTCTAAAACGTGTAATCCATAAAGCCCTCCACCCGCTTCGCTGCCTAATGCTGCTACTTCTGGTGAGTTGAGTTCAGAGACTTTCTGCATAGCGGCGGCTGTACTTTCACAATAGACAATATTCCAGTGAGGGTATTTATTCAGATATTGATTACACTGTTGGAAAGGTTGAGAGTGACTATAAACGGTTTTTATCCTGGAAATCTCAGTTTGCCCAGAAATCAATAAACAGTGATTGATTGGCAGGGTTATCTCTCCAACAAGGGATAAAGGTGTATTCTGCAATAAATCATAAACTTCATTGATCGCCCCGGAACTTGTATTTTCCAGTGGTAGAATGCCGTAATCTGCCTGACCAATCTCAACCAATGAAAAGATATCAGGGAATTTGTGGCAACTGCACTCCACCAATTGATTAAAATGACGAGCAGAAAATTGGCGAGCCGCAATATGAGAATAGGAACCTTTTGGCCCAAGAAAAGTAATGCGGGCAGAATCATAAGGTGTTTGATTCAGGTGCTGTTGCAACAAAGCTTGTTGAGTGAGCACTGAATCCTCAATGATCATCTGAAAGAGCCGGGTAATGTAAAATCCATCTAAACCACGGGACTTACCTTTATCAATTAGTATGTTTAATAGCTCTCGTTCACGGTTTTTATCTCGAATAGGGCGATGATCGAGAAGTTTGGTTTGAGCGATACTACTGGCTAACTGCCGACGTTTAGCGAGTAAGTCCAGTAGATCCGCATCAATATTACTAATCTCTTCTCGTAAATTAATTAAATCTCGTTCCATAGCATGTTCCTGACCTTCTTATCATGGGAATCGGTTGTGTTGTAGGTATTGTTTATAACCTGTAAACAAAAAAACCTCCCATCGGTAGGGAGGTTTTTTGTTCGTCTTCTTGATTTCTTTTTAAAACGAAACAACCTCCTTATGAGAAGGTGAAAAAGAAAAATAAGAAAGACAAATTGATAGTCATTTGGTTCGTTAGCGCATTACTTTACACATTTAATAATGTACTTTAATTAACCTATTTGAAGGGAAGTGTCAACAGAAGGCTTTTATCGCCTTTATATTGCAGGCAGCAAAAACGCGCTCATTGAGCGCGTTAGAACAAGAATAAGGAATGGTTATACTTCCAGATTAAGGTTGGACTCTTTTACACTGTTATCTGCGCGACGAGCTTCTGCCTTATGTTGTACTTTATTGAGCTGACGCTCCAATTTTGTAAGTAGTTCGTTGATAGCAGCATACATGTCCTCATGTTTGGCACTGGCAACCAATGTGCCATTCGGTGTGCCAATTGTAGCATCAACCAAAAATCCTTGCGGCTCTTTTGATAGTACAATATGTGGACTAATTAGGTTGACTTGCCATTTGCTCAACTTATTTAGACGGTCTTCTACATGGCTACGAATTGCGGGGGTAATTTCCATTTGCTTACTGGTAATGTTTACTAACATATAGTTACCTCTTAATGTTACTCCGTCTTCAATAAACTCAGCATACCGCGCTTTTGTGCAAAAAGAATGATCTAAATCACTTTTGTTGTGCGATTTCTAAAGCAAGTGACAGAATTGTGATAGTCGAGGAAGTTATGGATAATTTTTGTTGCGGAGTGGTGCATTATGCGTCATTATCAGTCAGTTGTGGTATTATAAATTATGTTATAATTTTATAATGTGAATTATTTTCATCATGAAAATATTGTAAATGTAATTAAAATTAAAATCATTCTAGTTTTCCGCTAATCCGCTAATCCGCTAATCCGCTAATCCGCTAATTAAAGAGCAAAAATTGAATGATATAAAAAAACAGCAACTGTTTAGCTGCTGTTTTTGAACGCTTGTTTAAACCTTACAAGGTTAAATTTTATGCAGGATTGGCTGCAATAAGTTGTGCTACTTTATTGGCTTCAGCCGTTAACCCCAGTTCCTTATAAGCTGATTCCATATAAGGGAGGGCTTCCAAAGTCGCTTTAGTATCAGGATAATCTCGTAACATCTGTTCTACGCGATTGACAACTGCTACATAAGCGCTGCGTTTAGTGTAATATTTCACGACGGCAAGTTCATACTTAGCCAAGCGCTCCTTAAGGAATACTAAACGCTTGGTAGCGTCGGCTGCATATTGACTGTTTGGATAGTAACGTACGAGCTGATTGAAATCACGGAATGCGGCACGGGCATGCTCAGGATCACGATCTGAACGATCAATACCGAAAAAGCCTTGTAATGCACTATCATCCAGAGCTTGTGAAACTAATCCACGCATATACATTACATAGTCGATATTAGGATGGGTTGGGTTCAAGCGCATGAAACGGTCAATGGATGCGAGAGCCAGTGGAAATTCTGCTGATTTGTAGTAGGCGTAGATCAAATCAAGCTGAACTTGTTGGGAGTACGGCCCAAAAGGATAACGGTTATCAAGGGATTCCAGTTGCTTGATAGCCGCTTTATAGTTACCTTCTTGTAGCTTTTCCTGCCCGGTTGAATAAATTTGAGATGGCGGGATATCAGGAACAGCATCCTTATTGCTGGAGCATCCAGATAAAACCAGGCTCAATGTGGTCGCTGCCACCAGATATTTCATGCGAATCATCACGTGTTGATTATCCTCTGAGAGTTTTCTGGGAGACTGTCCGTGAAGCTCCCGGCAAAATATAGAGTTACAATAGCACACTATTTTAAATGAAACGGCCTCGCCGTCAAAACTCAACGTAAAATATAGAAATTATATATGGCACAACAAATCCGACTTAATGCAATAGTCGCTGAATCTCAGCTTGGTCAACGTTTAGATCAAGCTTTGGCCGAATTGTTCCCCGATTATTCCAGATCACGTATAAAAGAGTGGATCTTGGATAATAAAGTTCAAGTTAACGGTAAATTAATTAATAAACCAAAAGAAAAAGTTCTGGGTGGTGAAGAAATTTCCATCAATGCTATCATTGAAGAAGATGCACGTTGGGAACCACAGGATATTGAATTGAATATTGTTTATGAAGATGACGATATTCTGGTAATCAATAAACCACGAGATTTGGTTGTTCATCCCGGAGCGGGTAACCCTGATGGAACAGTATTGAATGCGCTGTTATACCGCTACCCTGAAATTGCGGATGTGCCTCGAGCAGGTATTGTCCACCGTCTCGATAAAGATACGACAGGATTGATGGTTGTCGCAAAAACTGTACCAGCACAAACTCGCTTGGTGGAATCTCTGCAATTACGTGAAATAACACGTGAATATGAAGCTGTAGCTTTGGGATGTATGACGGCTGGTGGAATGGTAGAAGAACCGATTTCCCGTCATCCAACTAAACGGACACATATGGCAGTACATCCTATGGGAAAACCTGCTGTTACTCATTATCGAGTTATGGAGCATTTTCGTGCGCATACCCGTTTGCGTTTGCGTTTGGAAACAGGCAGGACGCATCAAATTCGTGTACATATGGCGCATATTAAACATCCTTTGGTTGGAGATCCTCTGTACGGCGGACGTCCTCGTCCTTTAAAAGGCGCCTCAGACGAATTTCGCGAAGTGATGCGCAACTTTGATCGGCAAGCATTGCATGCCACCATGTTACGCCTTTACCATCCGATCACGGGTATTGAGATGGAATGGCATGCACCGCTCCCGGATGACATGGTTAAATTGATTGAAGTAATGAAAGCAGACGCTGAAACTTTCAAAGATGAAATGGACTGGTAGGTAAATGACATCACTGATTTTCCCTGATTGGCCGCAGCCTGATAATGTTGGCGCTTGTAGTACAACCCGTTTGGGGGGCGTAAGCCTGTCTCCATATGACAGTTTAAACTTGGGTGCTCATGTTGGAGACAAACCAGAAAGTGTAGAGCGAAATAGAACATTGCTGGTTGAATATGCTCAATTGCCGCAACATCCCACTTGGTTGGAACAAGTACACGGAACACGTGTTATTACTCTTGGTGGTCAGTTACAGGAAAATAATCAGGCTGATGCCGTTTACACTAATATCCCGGGGCAGGTTTGTGCTGTTATGACAGCAGATTGCCTCCCCGTATTATTTTGCAGTATTTCAGGAGATGAGATTGCAGCAGCTCATGCCGGATGGCGTGGGTTATGTGCAGGAGTATTGGAAAATACGGTATCTCGATTTAATGCAAAACCTGAAATGATCCGCGTGTGGTTAGGGCCAGCGATTGGCCCTGAAAAATTTGAGGTGGGCAGTGAAGTCAGGGACGCTTTCATTGCGACCAACTCTGATCTAGCGCAAGCCTTCATACCTTATGGTGATAAATTTCTGGCAAATATTTATTTACTGGCTAAATTGAAATTGCAGTCTGTGGGGATAACAGACATTTTCGGTGGAACTGCGTGCACAGTCACAGAGGAAAAAACCTTTTTCTCTTATCGTCGTGATGGTAACACGGGGCGAATGGCAACTTTAATCTGGTTGCGATAACCTACCTTACAGGACGATCTTTGGTGTATAGCGTTCAGTTTCCAATTAACTTTTCAGAATACCTTGAATATTTAAAGAATGGCCTTATCTAATCTCCAGTAGCAAATTCTGACCAGTATTGGAGGTGTTATGCGTCTGGATCGTCTTACCAATAAATTCCAGCTTGCTCTCGCTGACGCCCAATCCCTCGCATTAGGGCGTGATAATCAATTCATTGAACCTATCCACTTGATGAGCGCATTGCTCAATCAAGAAGGTGGCTCTGTTCGTCCTTTATTGGCGTCAGCAGGGGTGGATACGGATAGCTTTAATAATCAACTTAATCAGGCTCTGAACCGATTGCCAAAAGTAGAGGGCAACGGTGGGGATGTTCAGGTATCCAATGAGCTGGGGCGTTATTTAAACCTGTGTGACAAACTTTCGCAAAAAGCAGGTGATAACTTTATTTCTTCTGAACTCTTTGTTCTGGCAGCAATAGAAGAACGTGGCACATTAAGTGACATACTGAAAGCTGTTGGGGCAAACAAAGCTAAAATCACTAAGGCAATAGAACAAATGCGTGGTGGTGAAAATGTGAATGATCAAGGCGCAGAAGATCAGCGTCAGGCATTAAAGAAATATACAATTGATCTGACTGAACGTGCTGAACAAGGAAAATTAGACCCTGTTATCGGGCGTGACGAAGAAATTCGTCGCACAATTCAGGTGTTGCAGCGTAGAACTAAAAACAATCCCGTTCTTATTGGCGAACCGGGCGTTGGGAAAACGGCCATTGTTGAAGGTTTGGCACAGCGCATTGTTAACGGTGAAGTTCCTGAGGGATTGAAAAACAAACGTGTTTTATCCCTTGATATGGGCGCACTGTTGGCGGGTGCGAAATACCGCGGTGAATTTGAAGAACGTTTGAAAGGTGTTTTGAACGATCTCGCCAAACAGGAAGGCTCAGTTATCCTGTTTATTGATGAATTGCATACCATGGTAGGAGCGGGTAAAGCTGAAGGTGCAATGGATGCTGGTAACATGCTGAAGCCCGCTCTGGCTCGCGGTGAACTGCACTGTGTTGGAGCGACGACATTGGATGAATATCGGCAGTACATTGAAAAGGATGCTGCCTTGGAGCGTCGCTTCCAAAAAGTTTACGTTGCAGAGCCTACTGTTGAAGACACCATTGCTATTCTGCGCGGGCTCAAAGAACGTTATGAATTGCATCATCATGTACAGATTACCGACCCGGCAATCGTTGCAGCAGCAACATTATCTCATCGCTATATTTCTGATCGTATGCTGCCTGATAAAGCAATTGATTTGATTGATGAAGCAGGGGCAAGCCTGCGTATGCAGATGGATTCTAAACCAGAAGCATTGGATCGTCTGGAGCGTCGTGTTATTCAATTAAAGCTCGAACAGCAGGCACTGAAAAAAGAGTCTGATGATGCCAGTAAGAAACGTTTAGAGATGCTGAATGAAGAATTGGCGGAAAAAGAGCGTGAATACTCTGAACTGGAAGAAGAGTGGAAAGCTGAGAAAGCGGAACTTAGTGGTACCCAGAACATCAAGGCTGAGTTAGAACATGCACGTATTGAGTTAGAAAAAGCTCGCCGTAGTGGTGACTTGGCCAAAATGTCTGAAATTCAGTACGGAAAAATTCCGGAATTGGAAAAACGTCTGACAGCGGCAACAGCAGCAGAAAATCGTCATATGAAACTGCTGCGTAATAAAGTCACGGATGCTGAAATTGCTGAAATACTTGCTCGTTGGACAGGAATTCCTGTTTCCAGAATGTTGGAGAGTGAAAAAGACAAATTGTTGCGCATGGAGCAAGAATTGCATAAACGTGTTATCGGGCAAAATGAAGCTGTGGATGCCGTATCGAATGCAATTCGTCGTAGCAGAGCCGGATTATCTGATCCTAATCGTCCAATTGGCTCTTTTATGTTCTTGGGGCCGACTGGGGTTGGTAAAACAGAATTGTGTAAGGCGCTGGCTAATTTCTTATTCGACAGTGATGATGCTATGGTGCGTATCGATATGTCGGAATTTATGGAAAAACACGCCGTTTCAAGATTAGTGGGTGCTCCTCCAGGATATGTTGGATACGAAGAAGGTGGTTATTTGACAGAAGCCGTGCGCCGTCGTCCCTATTCAGTCATTTTGTTGGATGAAGTAGAGAAAGCCCACCCAGATGTTTTCAATATATTGTTGCAGGTATTGGATGATGGTCGTTTGACCGATGGTCAGGGAAGAACGGTGGATTTTCGTAATACGGTTGTGATTATGACCTCTAACTTAGGTTCAGATATGATTCAGGAACGTTTTGGTTCACTGGATTATACAGGAATGAAAGATATGGTGATGGAGGTAGTTGGTCATCATTTCAGACCTGAGTTTATTAACCGTGTTGATGAAGTCGTTGTATTCCATCCATTAGGGAAGGAACATTTAACATCTATTGCGAAGATTCAATTGCAACGTTTATATCAGCGTCTGGAAGAACGGGGTTATCAAGTTACGATGACACCTTCCGCATTAGAGAAACTGAGTGAAGCTGGTTTTGATCCTGTATATGGTGCTCGTCCATTAAAACGTGCTATTCAGCAAGAGATTGAAAACCCACTGGCTCAACAAATTCTCTCTGGCAAGTTGATTCCGGGCAAATTGGTGACTTTGGAGCTGGAAAATAACCGTATTGTTGCAATGCAATAACACTGTTTACTTAGAGCCTCTTTAATTAAAAGAGGCAGTGAAGATAAAAAGAGGTGAAAAAAACACCTCTTTTTTCTTTTTGTAGACCAATAAAACATCAAATTAGGCTGTTTTGGGCGATAAGTAAGCGGTTGAGAGGTTTTTTTAAAATAACTATTGCCAGTATCACAAAAGTCCCTATAATGCGCTTCCGTTGTCACGACAAACACACAAACATGTCGGGATGACAAAGTGAAAAGCCCTGAAAAATAAGGCTTGACACATGAGGCGAAAAGCGTAAGATACGCAGCCTCGCAACCCGGAAGGATTTTCCCGGTTGCCACGCTCTTTAACAAATTAATCAGACAATCTGTGTGGGCACTCGCAAGACACTATCGACGCCGAAAGGCGAAAAAATACAAGTCTTGAAGAGTGACTGAACAGTTAATTCATTACGAATGAACACAGTGTAATTCTTTGAGCATCAAACTTTAATTGAAGAGTTTGATCATGGCTCAGATTGAACGCTGGCGGCAGGCCTAACACATGCAAGTCGGGCGGCAGCGGGGGAAAGCGTGCTTTCCTGCC
>NZ_NKHR01000003.1:132576-321730 GCF_014467285.1 Xenorhabdus sp. PB62.4
TAACAGCCGGTTGCCGGTACCAAAGGCAGCGGGAAAAAGAAATTCGGTGGTGCGGTAGTTCAGTTGGTTAGAATACCGGCCTGTCACGCCGGGGGTCGCGGGTTCGAGTCCCGTCCGCACCGCCACCGTATTTAGGGGCGTAGTTCAATTGGTAGAGCACCGGTCTCCAAAACCGGGTGTTGGGAGTTCGAGCCTCTCCGCCCCTGCCAGTTAACAACTAAGTAATAATTGATATAGCTTTCAGATTAATAGCCCAGCTAGCTTTAGCTGGGTTTTTTCTTTATTTATCATTTCTCCGTGTAGTTTCTTATCTATCTTTCTAATTTAATTGCAGGCTTTGTTCTCCTGCGCATTTTCCCTATTTTTACTATGAAAACAGCTTTCAGGCAGTTATAGGTGCTTTTTCAACAGGAATTTTTAGTAACTGTTGGATAAAGGCTTGTTGATCACTATTTTGCAGCCACACAGCGTACAGTGGGCGTTCTATTAACTCATTATCAAGTGAGGCTACGAGTTTTGGGTATTTTTCTTGCCAGTGTATTGGGAGGAAGGTTGCAGCATTCACGCTATCCAATAATTCTCTCGCAATATGTGCTGATGTGGTTGTAATGATAGGAGGGTGATCATGCTTTAAAATTTGTTGTTCTTGTTGATGGAAATCAGCGCCCCATTCCAACTTAATGTAGTTCTCAACGCCTTTTTCAAGATTACGCTGGGTCGTTAATAGAACAAGCTGGATGTTACCAATCAACTGACTTTGGAACTCATCCATTTTTGGCGGTTCCGTGGTAATTAAAAGATCTAATTCACGAGAATGTAATTGTTTGACCAGTGATTGGCGCGTAGATACCAGAGATTCGATTCTCGTTTCTTGATGGAATTTGTAAAACGTATTTAACCAGGATGTCAGGTAGCCTTCCCATAAGGAGGCTGTAGCCCCGATGGAAAGTTTTGTATGTTGGGCAACGTAGTTGATTTCTTTCTTTGCTAATTGCCATGTATTCATTAGCGACTCTGCATAGGGCACAAGGCGCTCTCCGGCCGCAGTTAAGCGGATATTATTGCGATGCCGTGTAAATAAATTGGTACCCAACTGGTTTTCGAGTTGGCGGATCCGAAAGCTAACAGCAGATTGTGTTAGATAGAGCGATTCAGCTGCCCGACCAAAGTGACGAGTCTTACTGACTTCCAAAAAGGTTTTCAGTAATTCAGTGTCCACATGCATCTCCAATAGTTTTTGTCGTTAAGATTTAAATATTTTGTTTTACAGAATGTCAAGCCTCCCTAATACTCCGCGCCATAATTGGTATGACATCAGAGTTAGGAGTGTGTCAGATGGCTGAAAGCTTCATCACGACTAATCGTTTTTTTGATAATAAAAACTATCCACGTGGATTTTCCCGTCATGGTGATTTCACCATCAAAGAGGCCCAATTGTTAGAACGTCATGGTCATGCGTTCAATGAATTGGATCTTGGTAAACGTGAACCTCAAACAGAAGAAGAAAAACTGTTTGTTGCAGTTTGTCGAGGTGAACGTGCACCTGCAACGACAGAGGAAAAAGTATGGACTAAATATTTGGCAAAAATTAGCCGTCCAAAACGTTTTCATACTCTTTCCGGCGGGAAACCGCAGGTAGACTCCACAGAGGACTATACCGATACTGATGATTAATACCAGCATTGATATTAATCATCTATTAAGAGGGGCAAATCGCCCCTCTTCTAATTTACCCAGTCTGTTTTTGTAGTTGAATAAGTAACCTATCCATACATCGGTAGCTGAGTGCCTCCATAATATCGGGTTTTTCTATTTCTTTTTGTTCTTTTAAGTCTGCAATTGTACGGGAAACTTTGAGTATTCTGTGCCAAGCACGTATAGATAATCCCAATTTCAATAAAGTATTTTCCAGAAAAATGGCATCTTCAATTTTAATTTTGCAGATCTTTTCAGTTTGTTTGCTATTGAGATGAGCATTGATATACCCACATCGCTCTATTTGTATGTTTCTGGCGGCTTGTACCCGTTTTTTAACTTTATGGCTACTTTCTCCATGTTTTACTAATGATTGACTGAGAATTCCGGGAGGAAGCAAAGGGACTTCAATCGAAAGATCAAAACGATCTAAAAAAGGGCCTGAGAGTTTGGAAAGGTAACGTAATACCTGTTGCGGGCTACTTCTGTTATGTAATCCCTGATGGTAGCCAGTTGGGCTTGGGTTCATGGCTGCAATCAGTTGAACTTGGGCGGGGAAACAGACTTTTGCTCTTGCTCGGGATATTATTATTTCACCGGACTCTAAAGGCTCACGGAGTGCATCAAGAACGCTTCGATTAAATTCAGGTAATTCGTCCAGAAATAACACCCCATTATGAGCAAGAGAAATTTCTCCGGGTTTAGGTATTGAACCGCCTCCAACGAGAGCGGCCATTGATGAACTGTGATGAGGCGCTCTAAATGGCCGTGTATGCCATTTTTGAGGGTTAACCGGATTACCAGCTAAGCTTTTGATTGCTGCGACGTCTAGCGCTTCCTGATGCGTTAATGGAGGCAGCAAACTACATAACCGGCTCGCAAGCATAGTTTTACCTGTTCCAGGGGGGCCAAGTAGCAGAAGATTGTGACCGCCGGCGGCAGTAATTTCCAGCGCTCGTTTTGCCTGCTCCTGTCCGATAATATCCTGCATATCTAAGATAGATGATTCAGTTTGTATTTCTATGGGAGAAGGGGAGGATAAAGAAGTTTTTTCTCCCTTCAGGAAATGGCAGACTTGAAGTAAATGGTTTGCCATTAATGTTTCGTTCTGGGACAAGATTGCCAGTTCAGCTTGGTTCTCTGAGGAGAGAATAAGTTGCCTTCCTGCCTTTTTTGCACTCAATGCTGCTGGGATAGCTCCCGTGACTCGTCGTATTTCACCAGAAAGCGCTAATTCTCCTAAAAATTCATAATGGTGTAGCTTTTCTGTTGTGATTTGCTCTGATGCTGCCAAGATTGCTATAGCGATAGGTAAATCATATCTTCCTCCTTCTTTGGGGAGATCTGCTGGTGCTAAATTGACAGTTATCCTTTTAGGGGGATAAATAAAACCGCTATTGATCAGAGCGCTCCTGACACGATCTCTGGCTTCCTTAACAGTCGTTTCAGGTAAGCCGACGAGTGTTAAACCGGGTAAGCCATTACTGATATGTGCTTCTATTGTGACGATTGGGGAATCAATACCAATTGTTGCCCGTGTGTGAATGACAGCGAGTGTCATGGTGCTCTCCTTAGCAAGAAAGCAGTTATCATGAATCGATAAAAAATAATAAAAAGTCGTCTTTGCCTATTTTGCGAAAAGGCTCGTAAATATATTTATCATTTCGACTGTTGTGGGATTATTTTTTATTTAGAGATAGATAATAACTTAATGTTATTTATGAATAATGTAACAACCAGAAGTCTTCCCACTAACACCTTCTAAAGGCACACAGATGTCATAGTTTTCAAACTGCTTTACTTATTTTATTAATGATTTTTTCTAATGTTTCTTTGGGGCGTATTTTGTTAATGGTAATAACTATTAACCAACTATACTAATTTGGGTTATGTTGTTATGTCGTATTATTTGTAGCGAGATGATTAACTTTCTTTTTATTATTTGGTTTATTAAATATTTTACAAAACAAACAGATAGTGATTCTTTACGAGTGAAAAAGTAATAAATTTCAGTGAATTTATCTGTTTATATATCTATCTGAATGAAAAATATAAATAAAATAATTTTGTTATGAAAAAATAAAAATAATCATTGTCAATGATCACAGAAAGTGGTAACTCTTAAATATACGTCAAGCATACGAGTTAAAACGAACAAAATTATGAACACATTTGTCCTAGTGATTAGCCTAATTATTGTGAGCGTGGTGGTGATTATTCCACCGTGCGGGGCTGCACTTGGACGAATGAAGGCTTAGACAGAAAAATAGCCGGATTCAAAAAAGACCCCCGCACCGAAAGGCGCGGGGGTTTTTTTTGGCACGGTTTTTAGCACCTGACAACGAGCATAACACAACATCACAATGGCCAATTGCAAGGTAAACATAACAGGGGAGGCGGCAATGAACGGGGCACAATCGGTTATAGAAGCATTACGAACGCAGGGAATTGAAAAAGTTTTTGGTTATCCCGGCGGGGCTATTATGCCGGTTTATGATGCGCTGTATGACGGAGGAATTGAGCACGTGTTATGCCGTCATGAACAAGGTGCTGTCATGGCAGCAATCGGCTATGCCAGAGCAAGTGGTAAGCCAGGAGTCTGTATCGCAACATCAGGGCCGGGTGCAACAAATTTAATCACGGGGTTAGCTGATGCCTTGTTGGATTCTGTTCCTGTTGTGGCGATTACTGGTCAGGTGAGTTCGGAATTTATAGGGACGGATGCCTTTCAGGAAATCGATATGTTGGGAATGTCCCTGTCCTGCACAAAACACAGTTTTCTTGTAGATTCACTGGAAAAATTACCCCAAATCATGGCTGATGCTTTTACGATTGCCATGAGTGGACGTCCCGGCCCTGTTTTAGTTGATTTACCGAAAGATATCCAGTTGGCTCAAGGTGATTTTACTCCGTATCTGGTATCAGATTTATCAGACTCGCCAACATTTCCATTCCCTGAGCAAGAGCTGGATCAGGCTCGTCAACTGTTGGCGTTATCGTGCAAACCCGTCTTGTACGTAGGCGGCGGCGTTGGAATGTCTGGTGCCGTTCCTGAATTTCGCAGTTTTGTTGCAGAAACCGGAATACCTGTTGTTTCCACCTTGAAAGGTTTGGGGGCTGCGGATCCTGAGCATGAGTGTTATTTGGGCATGTTAGGGATGCACGGAACCAAAGCGGCTAATTTTGCTGTTCAATCCTGTGATTTATTAATTGCCGTTGGTGCTCGTTTCGATGATCGCGTAACTGGAAAGCTGAATACCTTTGCTCCTCATGCCAAAGTGATCCACTTAGATATTGATCCTGCTGAGTTCAATAAATTACGTCAAACCCATGTTTCATTATTGGGTGATTTAAAAACATTGTTACCTCAGTTACAGCAATCTGTATCAATTCAGGACTGGCAGCAAGAAATCAAGCAATTAAAAAATGATCATGCGTGGCGTTATGACTATCAGGGGAAAAGCATTTATGCCCCGCTGTTGTTGAAACAGATTTCGGATCGTGCATCGCCTAATACTGTGGTTACAACTGATGTTGGACAACATCAAATGTGGACTGCCCAGCACATGACATTTAGCCAGCCAGAGAATTTCATCACATCAAGTGGTTTGGGCACGATGGGGTTTGGCATTCCAGCGGCAATTGGTGCTCAGATGGCACGTCCTGAAGATACGGTTATCTGTATATCTGGTGACGGCTCTTTCATGATGAATGTTCAGGAGTTGGGAACAATCAAACGTAAACAATTGCCGGTTAAAATGATCTTATTGGATAACCAACGACTAGGGATGGTTCGCCAGTGGCAAGAGCTGTTTTTTGAAAAACGTTACAGCGAAACTATCTTAACTGATAACCCGGATTTTCTTACGTTGGCACAAGCCTTTGATATTCCGGGGCAAAGAATCACCGATACAGCGCAAGTAAGTGAAGCTTTGGATGCTTTGTTCAACAGTGATGGCGCTTATTTATTACACGTATCTATTGATGAATTAGAGAACGTCTGGCCATTGGTTCCACCAGGCGCAAGCAACGATACCATGTTGGAGAAGTCATTATGATGCAGCATCAACTTGCTATTCAGGCAAAATTTTGTCCTGAGATTTTGGAACGAATTCTGAGAGTTACCCGTCATCGTGGATTTCAGATACGCGCATTGAATATGGATCATACAATAGATAGTGATAATGTAAGCATTGAACTCACAGTAGCCAGTCAGCGTCCCGTTAATTTACTTTTTTCTCAATTGATGAAATTAGTGGATGTTGCTGGTGTTGAGATCCAACATAAAAAATCACAATTAATAAGCGCATAGTGCGCAATCGAAGGAAGATTTAGAATGACAAAGCAAGCTGATTATATTTGGTTCAATGGTGAAATGGTGCCTTGGGCTGATGCTAAAGTTCACGTTATGTCCCATGCCCTGCATTATGGCACTTCAGTATTTGAAGGTATCCGTTGCTATGATTCTCACAAAGGTCCTGTTGTATTTCGTCATCGTGAACATATGCAACGCTTACGTGATTCAGCCAAGATTTACCGTTTTCCAGTGAGCCAGAGTGTTGATGAGTTAATGGAAGCTTGCCGCGAAACACTCCGCAAAAATAAATTGGTTAGTGCTTACATTCGTCCATTAGTATTTGTTGGTGATGTTGGAATGGGGGTGAATCCTCCTGCTGGCTATAAAACAGATGTCATTATTGCGGCTTTTCCGTGGGGCGCTTATCTCGGAGAAGAAGCGTTGGAGCAAGGCATTGATGCGATGGTTTCGTCATGGAATCGCGTAGCAGCAAATACTATCCCGACAGGAGCGAAAGCAGGAGGTAATTATCTCTCGTCTCTGCTGGTGGGAAGTGAAGCAAGGCGTCATGGTTATCAGGAAGGGATTGCTTTGGATGTTAATGGTTATATTTCAGAAGGGGCAGGTGAAAACCTATTTGAAGTGAAAGATGGAATTCTGTTCACGCCGCCATTTACTTCCGCTGCCCTGCCGGGGATCACTCGTGATGCGATTATCAAGTTGGCGCAGGATCTTGGCCTGGAAGTCCGCGAACAGACACTTTCTCGTGAATCACTCTATTTGGCGGATGAAGTATTCATGACAGGAACTGCGGCGGAAATCACGCCAGTTCGTAGTGTAGATGACATTCAGGTTGGTATTGGCAAGTGTGGCCCTATCACCAAAAAAATCCAAAATGCGTTTTTTGGCCTGTTTAATGGTACGACAGAAGATAAATGGGGTTGGCTGGATCCCGTTAATCCTTAATAAAAAATATAACCCCCAACAGGCGGTCGTTCCCCGCCTGTTTTAATTGTTGAAGTTAATTAGATAAGACAGATTTGGGAGTGAAGACAATGCCGAAATACCGTTCTGCTACAACAATACACGGCCGCAATATGGCGGGAGCCCGTGCTTTATGGCGGGCTACAGGTATGACAGACGCCGATTTTGGGAAACCCATCATTGCCGTTGTTAACTCATTCACACAGTTCGTGCCGGGCCATGTCCATCTGCGTGATCTCGGCAAGCTGGTGGCAGAACAGATTGAAGCATCAGGGGGAGTGGCGAAAGAATTCAATACCATCGCGGTTGATGATGGTATTGCGATGGGGCATGGCGGCATGCTCTATTCACTGCCTTCGCGTGAATTGATCGCAGACTCGGTGGAATACATGGTCAATGCCCACTGCGCTGATGCCATGGTATGTATTTCTAATTGTGACAAAATCACGCCGGGGATGCTTATGGCCTCTTTGCGTCTGAACATTCCGGTTATTTTTGTTTCCGGTGGCCCAATGGAAGCGGGTAAAACACGCTTATCTGATCAGATCATCAAGTTGGATCTGGTTGACGCCATGATTCAGGGAGCCAATCCAAACGTCAGTGATGAACAAAGTGACCAAATCGAACGTTCGGCTTGTCCGACATGCGGTTCTTGCTCTGGCATGTTCACTGCGAACTCAATGAACTGTTTGACTGAAGCATTAGGGCTTTCGCAACCGGGGAATGGTTCACTGCTCGCCACACATGCAGATCGCAAAAATCTATTCATCAACGCGGGTAAGCGCATTGTTGAATTAACCAAACGTTACTACGAAGAAAATGATGACAGCGCTTTACCACGCAATATTGCAACTAAAGCCGCATTTGAAAATGCCATGACACTGGATATTGCGATGGGCGGTTCGACGAACACTGTTCTGCATTTATTGGCAGCGGCGCAAGAAGGTGAAGTTGATTTCACGATGGCAGATATTGATCGCCTGTCTCGTCAGGTTCCTCATTTATGCAAGGTTGCTCCAAGTACCCAGAAGTATCATATGGAAGATGTACACCGTGCTGGTGGAGTGATTGGTATTCTTGGAGAACTGGATCGTACAGGGTTGTTGCAGCGAAATGTAAAAAACGTCCTGGGTTTGGACTTACCACAAACATTGGCTCAGTACGATATCATGCTGACAAAAGATGAAGATGTTAAGAGCATGTATGCGGCAGGGCCGGCCGGAATTCGTACTACCCAAGCTTTCTCGCAGGATTGTCGTTGGCCATCGTTGGATACTGACCGTGAGAAAGGTTGTATTCGTGAGCGTGCACATGCTTACAGTCAAGATGGAGGTTTAGCTGTTCTGTTTGGTAATGTTGCTGTGGATGGCTGCATCGTGAAAACGGCGGGGGTGGATGAAGGCAGCTTGATTTTCCGTGGCCCTGCCAAAGTTTATGAGAGTCAGGAAGATGCGGTAGACGCGATTTTGGGTGGGAAAATCGTGGCAGGCGATGTCGTTGTCATTCGCTATGAAGGCCCGAAAGGTGGCCCCGGCATGCAGGAAATGCTCTATCCCACGACCTACTTGAAATCGATGGGATTAGGCAAAAGCTGCGCATTGATCACTGATGGCCGTTTTTCGGGAGGCACATCGGGGTTATCCATTGGTCATATCTCCCCAGAAGCGGCAAGTGGCGGTTTAATAGGGTTAATTTATGATGGCGATATCATCGATATTGATATTCCAAACCGCAAAATCCAGTTAGATGTTAGCGAAAAAGAACTTGCTGAACGCACACAGGTTGAATTATCCCGCGGTGATGAGGCGTGGACACCTAACTCCAGAAAACGTCAGGTTTCTTTTGCATTGCGGGCTTATGCTTCGTTGGCGACCAGTGCTGACAAAGGGGCTGTGCGTGATAAGGCTAAGCTAGGGGGTTAATGGTGGCGGTTTATTCTCTTAATTCTGAACCCAAAGGCGCGGAATATCTCAAAGCCGCACTGAGTTCACCAGTTTATGATGTTGCACAAGTTACCCCGTTACAGGAAATGAAAAAAATCTCTGCTCGTTTAAATAATACCATTTTAGTTAAACGGGAAGATCGCCAGTCAGTACACAGTTTCAAATTGCGTGGTGCATACGCGATGATTGCAGGTTTGAAGGGAGAGCAAAAAACCAAAGGCGTTATTACGGCATCGGCGGGCAACCATGCGCAGGGCGTTGCGTTATCGGCCAGTAAGGTTGGTGTAAAGTCTATTATCGTGATGCCAATAGCTACCGCGGATATTAAAGTCGATGCAGTACGCGGTTTTGGTGGGGAAGTGCTGTTACACGGCGCAAACTTCGATGAAGCGAAAGCAAAAGCGATCGAAATGGCAAAAGAGCATGGCTACACCTTTGTTCCCCCGTTTGACCATCCTACAGTGATCGCGGGTCAGGCAACGTTGGCGATGGAATTATTGCAGCAGGATGTTTACCTTGACCGCATCTTTGTTCCTGTTGGTGGAGGGGGATTAATTGCGGGGATCGCAGTTCTTATCAAACAACTTGTGCCTGAAATGAAAGTGATAGGCGTGGAAGCTAAAGACTCTGCTTGTCTGAAAGCCGCGCTGGAAGCAGGGCATCCGGTTGATTTACCAAGGGTTGGATTATTTGCGGAAGGTGTAGCCGTTAAACGTATTGGTGATGAAACATTCCGTTTATGCCAGCAATATGTTGATGATGTTATTACGGTAGACAGTGATGCTATTTGCGCTGCCATGAAAGATATTTTCGAAGATGTCAGGGCAATTGCTGAGCCTTCTGGTGCACTGGCATTGGCGGGATTGAAGAAATATGTTCAGCAACATCAGATTCAAGGAGAGCGGTTAGCGCATATTCTTTCTGGTGCCAACGTGAATTTTCATGGTCTGCGTTATGTTTCAGAGCGCTGTGAGCTGGGAGAGCAACGTGAAGCTTTGCTGGCGGTCACTATTCCTGAACAAAAGGGCAGTTTCCTGAATTTTTGCCAAATATTGGGCACCCGTGTTGTGACAGAATTCAGCTATCGTTACTCAGATTCCACCGATCCAAGCAAAGCCTGTATTTTTGTTGGTATCAGATTAAGTCGTGGAAATGCTGAACGTCGAGAAATCATTGAAGAACTAAAAGCATCGGGATATCAGGTAGCTGATTTTACTGATGATGAAATGGCGAAACTGCACGTTCGCTACATGATAGGCGGCAGGCCATCCAAGCCATTGCAGGAACGATTATTTAGTTTTGCCTTTCCTGAATCTCCGGGGGCGTTGCTGAAATTTTTGCAAACATTGGGCACTCATTGGAATATCACCTTGTTCCATTATCGTAGCCACGGCACAGACTATGGGCGTGTATTGGCTGCTTTTGAGCTTTCAGGCTCGGAGTTATGCTTTGATCGCCATTTAGATGAGTTGGGCTATGAATATCATGATGAAACAGAAAATTCCTCATTTAAATTATTTTTGACTTAAGCAATTAATAGCAGAATAGCCCCCTTTTGGGGGGTATTTGCTGATTTTACTCTTTATTTTTACTCCTGTTTTTTATTCCTTATTTTTATGCTTTTTATCTGTGGTGGTTGGATGGGCCAGCCAAATTAGAAAGAGCATGATCAGGAAAAGAAAGGCGAATAACCAATAAATTTCATTGGCAGCAATAATCAGCCCCTGATTAGTGATTTCGTGTGCTAATTTACTACTGATTTGTGCATGTGACAGGCCAAATTGCTGCATATTTTCATAGGCTTGGGTTGCAATGGGATTATAGGGGCTTACTGCTTGTGTAAGTTGGACATGATGAACTGACTCGCGGTTTGACCAAATCGTTGTTGTGATAGAGGTTCCCACCGATGTTGCCAGAGTGCGCAGGAAGTTGAACAAACTCACCGCAGAGGCAATTTTATCAGGCTTAATATCGGATAGGATGATGGCGTTAAGCGGCATAATCAGGCAGGCGATGGCGAATCCTTGCATAAATTGAGGCCAGGCTGCGGCGGCAAAATCCATAGAACGTTCGAAAGTATAAGCTCGCCAGAAGAAGCACAAAGTAAAAACAATAAAGCTGAACATCACCAGATAGCGCATATCGATTTTTGAACCGAGGCGACCAATAAGTGGTGCAAGAATGATTGGCATGATACCCAAAGGGGCCAGAGCTAATCCTGCCCAAGTTGCGGTGTAGCCAAACACCATCTGTAATAACTGAGGTTGCAGAACAAGCGTCCCGATGTGAAGCAAAAACGCCAGACTGATACACACGGTTCCAATCGTAAAATTACGGGATTTAAATAACGATAAATCAATGATAGGGGCGTTGTCAGTTAGTTCCCAGATAATCAGAAAAGTGAGGCAAACCACTGCGATGATGGCTAATGTAATAATTTCCGATGAGCTAAACCAATCAAGCTCTTTCCCGCGGTCAAGCAACAACTGAAAGCAACCAACACCAGCAATCAATAAAATCAACCCTACCGCGTTAATCGGGCTCGTTTCTGTTTTCGTTTCCCGATCCTTGAGTAATATCCAGGCGATAGCAACAACCGCCAAACCGAATGGAATATTAATCAAAAATATCCAACCCCAATGATAACTATCACTGAGCCAACCGCCGAGAATAGGGCCACAGACAGGAGCAACCACGATAGTCATCGACCACATCGCCAATGCCATGTTGCGTTTTGGTTGGGGATAGTTATTCAATAGTAAACTTTGTGAAAGAGGCATAATTGGGCCTGCGGCAACGCCTTGTACAACGCGTGATAAAATCAGCATTTCCAGGCTATTGGATATGCCGCATAACCAGGATGCGATAATAAATAAAATCGTTGATGCTAAGAAGACACGAACCTCACCGAACCGTTTTGCCAGCCAACCGGTTAATGGAATAGAAATCGCATTGGCAACGGCAAATGAAGTAATTATCCAAGTTCCTTGAGAAGTGGAAGCACCCAGATCACCGGCAATGGTCGATATTGCAACGTTAGCAATTGTCAGATCCAGTATTTGCAAAAAAGCAGCCAGTGCCAAGGCCAGTGTCAGCCAACCCAGTTTGGCGCCCGATAATGGCTTATGTGACATATTGATCTCATCCTTTGCTGGTATTCATCGAAATAATGTCACTAATCAACGACTCAATTTCTTCGGTGTCGTAAGACAAAACATCGGTTTTATACACTATTCCTTGGCGAGGTACTTGGGCGAGGACTACACCGTCTTGATTTCTGGTATCAATGGAGGCGTGCATAGATAATCCGATGCGTAATGGGTAATCAATGAGTTGTTGTGATTCCAGAGTAATTCGGACAGGCAGTCGTTGGACAACCTTTATCCAGTTCCCAGTGGCATTTTGAGCCGGCAATAAAGAAAAGGCACTGCCCGTCCCCATATCCAAACCGACAACCTTACCTGTATAAGAGATATCGTTACCGTAAAAATCGCTGATTAGCGTTACAGGTTGACCGATGCGAACATGGGTAAGCTGGACTTCTTTGAAGTTTGCTTCCACCCAAAGCTGGTCAGCAGGAACGATAACCATGAGAGGAGCACCATTTTTAATTTGTGATCCTACTTGTACATTGCGACGAGATACATAACCTGTGACGGGGGCGACAATACGGGTGCGCTGTAAAGTTAACCAGGCATCGCGGAGTTGGGTCGCCGCCAGTTTAATAGCGGGCTGATGTTTCAGCGGGGTGTCTATAACCATTGCCTTGTTGGCATGATATTGTTGCTGTGCAAAACGCAGTTCAGACCTGGCCATCTGGACATTATTTCGGGCATGGATCAGGCTTTCTTTCGCGATAGCACCTGTTACTCCTAAATGTTCACGTCGTTTTAGATCATCTATTGCCTGCTGCAATTTTGTTTGTTTCAGATCGATATTGGCTCGCAATTTCTCATTATCAATCATGACCTGATGAGTTTGCCGGACACTATTGGCAAGTACGTTTTTTGCCCGCTCAAAAGCGTGCTCAGCGTCAATGGCATCCAAGCTCACCAAAATATCGCCCTGACGGACAAAATCAGTATTGTCAGCATGAATACTTGTTACGCTGCCTGAAATCTGTGCCATTACCTGCACTTGATTGCCAACAACATAAGCATCTTCGGTTATTTGGTAATGGCGTAGCACAGTAAACCAATAAGTGAGATAACCTAAGCCAGCAGAGACAAATAGCAGGGTTGCAAGGAGCAGAGCCAGTTTACGTTTTGATTTTTTATCTGTAAGTACTGACGATTTTGGCATTATTTTTTCCACCATTTTTTGTCATCACAACTCGAAAATAGCGTTATTTATGTTTACCTGGTGTTGGCTTTCAAAATGAGCTTAATAGAGAAGTAGATTAGCGGTGGGGGAAGTTTTTTAATTGAATAAACTGGCTATCTTATCGTTTTTCCGAAGAAATCTTTCTGAGGCAAATATCAGAAAAAGCAATGCTGGCGTTTTTCAATTCAGAAGGGCTGAATCCGTATAACATCATACCTGTTCGGCTAAAATGCGCACTGTCAGAAAATCCGCTATGGGAAGCCAATAGCGTCAATGAATCTGGTGAGTCTATTTTTTCAAGTGCGTGATGGAAGCGTTTCCACAATAAATAACCACGGAAATTGGTTCCCATTTCCTGCCGGAATAAATGTAAAAATCGGCTTTCTGAAAGAAAGAGATGACCTGATATTTTACTGGAAGAGATGCTTTTAACGGGTAATTCAGTAATAAGCGTCGTCGCTTTTATAATTCGGGTATCCTGAGAACAATTACAATCATCAATATCATTCAAGCAATTGCTTAGGACAAGAATGTCTGGTGGTGCGTCTGATTGTAAGCAATGGATGAAATAATCTGCTATTAAACGAGCGGAGTCTGGTTGGAGATAGGTAATGTCGGCATTTTTAATTTGATGTAACAGTAAATGATATAAGGGATGAGCGGGATCTATCAGGAAATTGAAACAGGATTTATTTTCAGAATGTAATCTATGTTTAATATTGCCGGCGATAATAAAACCATAGGCTTGCTGTGATCCTTGTTCAGTATCAATTTTCATTTGTGAATAATCATATGAAACACTCAATTGGATACAAGGATGGCGATGCCACTCGGTTTTCATATTATGAGAAAGCACCAGGTATTGTTTGTGATACTCATATAACCTGACTGCTTCAAGATGCCTGTCTATTTTGCGTCTCATATCGAGTGACCTATTCCCAGATTACAGTCGTTCGCAGATTACAACAGCTTCCAAAACGCCTTAACTAAAGGGTCGTTTAAACGCTTACTCAGCGCACAAACACCCAATTCAAACGGTTCAACCAGCGAAATATTTTCCAGCAAGGAGATGCGGTTACGTACTGTTTCAGAACTATTTTCGACGACAACCGCAGGTATTAATGCAATCCCACAACCTAATGCCACCATGGAAACAATGGCTTCATGGCCGGAAACTGTTGCGTAAATGACAGGATGCAGGATCTTGTGCCGACGGAACCAAAGCTCAATGCGTTTACGGGAAGGGCCATGCTCAGGCAGGATAAAAGGAATGTTATTCCAATCGGGGGCGGCCTGTGTCGCCAAGGTTCTCACGGTACAAGGAAGGGAAGGCGCAATCAACACCAACGGTATTTCGCCTATTTTAGTAAAACTAACATTATCAGGTAGCTTCTCTGGCTTGCCCGCAATACCCAAATCAGCAGCATCAGATTGGACTTTATCCACGGCGTCAGCAGCATCCCCTGTTGTCAGTTTTATTTCCACCAAAGGGTGTTCAGCCCGGAATTTATCTAATACTTGTGGCAAATGGCTATATGCAGCGGTCACTGAACAGAACAGGCGTAACTCTCCTGTTAGTGATGAACTTTGATGGTTTAACGAATGCTGTAATTGTTTATATTGCAGGAGTGTTTGTTGCGCAAATTGCTTTAACTGTTCGCCGGCTGTGGTCAGTTTTACCGTTCGGTTATCGCGTAGAAAAAGTGGATGCCCCAATAATTCTTCAAGGCGCTGGATCTGGCGTGAAAGAGTGGATGGGCTAACGTGCATAGCCTTAGCAGAGCGTCCAAAATGACAACTTTCTGCAAGGTGTAAAAACAGTTTTAAATCACGTAGATCCATTGTTTCGCGCCCTTTGCCTAAAGACTTTTTAGTGTAGAAATTACTATTGCATAAATTGCAATATAGTCTTGTTAATATATCAATTTAAGCAATGGCCTGCATGTCATATATTGGCACTATGCAAACAACATCACACCTAATTATAACGGAGTCACCATGGCTAATTATTTTGATACGTTGAACTTGCGCCAGCAATTGGCGCAGTTAGGCAAATGTCGTTTTATGGCACGGGAAGAATTTGCTGACGAGACAGGGTATTTAAAAGACAAGAAAGTGGTGATCGTCGGCTGTGGTGCACAAGGGCTAAACCAAGGTCTTAACATGCGTGATTCGGGTTTGGATATCTCTTATGCTTTGCGTAAAGAAGCAATTGATGAAAAACGCGCGTCATGGCGTAAAGCAACCGAAAATGGCTTTAAGGTTGGCACTTATGAAGAATTAATTCCACAAGCCGATTTGGTTATCAACCTGACACCAGATAAACAACACTCAGCGGTGGTTCAGGCTGTCCAGCCCTTGATGAAAGAAGGAGCAGCACTGGGCTATTCCCACGGTTTTAATATCGTTGAGGTGGGTGAACAGGTACGCAAGGATATCACTGTTGTGATGGTTGCTCCTAAGTGCCCGGGAACGGAAGTTCGCGAAGAATATAAGCGTGGATTTGGTGTTCCTACCCTGATTGCCGTGCATCCAGAAAATGATGCAAAAGGCGAGGGAATGGCGATTGCGAAAGCGTGGGCAGCCGCAACAGGTGGGCACCGCGCAGGTGTTCTGGAATCTTCGTTCGTAGCAGAAGTTAAATCTGATTTGATGGGTGAACAAACCATTCTGTGTGGCATGTTACAGGCAGGTTCTCTGCTGTGTTATGACCACCTGGTTGCTGATGGTGCCGAACCAGGCTATGCAGGTAAATTAATTCAGTTTGGCTGGGAAACCATTACCGAAGCCCTGAAACAAGGGGGAATTACACTGATGATGGATCGCCTTTCCAATCCGGCGAAACTGCGTGCCTATGCCCTTTCTGAGCAGCTAAAAACTATTCTGGCTCCGTTGTTCCAAAAACATATGGATGACATCATTTCTGGTGAATTCTCTTCCACAATGATGGCTGATTGGGCGAATGACGATAAAAACCTGCTGACTTGGCGTGAAGAAACCGGCAGGACGCCATTCGAAAATTACCCTGATTACAATGGCAACATCAGTGAGCAGGAATACTTTGATCATGGTGTGTTGATGATCGCGATGGTCAAGGCTGGAGTAGAGCTGGCATTTGAAACGATGGTTGATTCCGGCATTATTGCAGAATCAGCTTATTACGAATCCCTGCATGAGCTGCCGTTAATTGCGAACACCATTGCCCGTAAGCGCCTGTATGAAATGAACGTAGTCATTTCCGATACGGCAGAATATGGCAATTACCTGTTCTCTTACGTTGCGGTTCCGTTGCTGAAAGAAAAATTCATGGCGACTCTGCAAGCGGGAGATTTAGGAAAGGCAGTTGCAGATCGTGGTATCGACAATACCCAATTGCGTGATGTGAATGAAGCGATCCGTAACCACCCGATTGAAACTATCGGTCGTACCTTGCGTGGTTATATGACTGATATGAAACGTATTGCGGTTGGTGGATAATATCAGCCGGCGAAGAAAATCATATATTCCCTGCCCGACGTTATTTCATCGGGCAGGTTGTTTCTTTCACCTTCAGGCAATTATTTGAAATCTGCTGGCTATAGGTAAGTCTTACAGATTGAATTGCCGTTTCAGCTCATCAATGGCCTGGCGCTGAAATGCTTCAAATCGCTCTTTAGGTTGCTGCAATTGAATATTGTTCAGTAAAGGGTCAATGACATCGGTACGAATGCCACTGAGTTCCTCCATGACAGCCAATCCACAGAAAGGGACATAGGCTTCGGCATAACCGCCTTCGTGAACCATAACTAATTTGCCATGACACAATTCATCCGCTGCTTGTTGTACATTGCGGGTCATTTCACGGAAACTGTCGCTGTGCAGTTGCATCCGTGCGAGAGGATCGAAGGCATTAGCATCATAGCCGCAGGCAACGATAATCAGCTCTGGTTGGTAACGTCGCAGGGCAGGAAGCACAATTTGATCCATGGCATAGAGATAACTATTATGTCCAGCACCGGCCATCAATGGAATATTGATATTGAAGCCTTCTCCCTTGCCTGTACCGATATCTTCTTCACCACTGTAGCCTTCTGGATAACAACCATCCTGATGCAGTGAAATAGTCAAAACGTCATCACGCTCCCAGAAGATATGTTGTGTACCATTACCGTGGTGAACATCCCAGTCAATAACGGCAACCCGACCAACACCAAGCTGTTCTTTGGCATGCTCAATGGCAAGGGCGATATTGGCAAGGAAACAGAAGCCCATCGCTTTATCCGGCAGGCAGTGATGTCCGGGAGGGCGGGAAAGGCTGTAAGCATTATCTAATTCGCCTTGTAACACGGCTTTTACCGCCGCATAGGTGAGTCCGGCGGACAATTTAGCGATTTCATAGCTGCCTTGTCCCATCGTGGCTTCAGATCCTAACATTCCTCCGCCATTATCACTTACGGATTTAAAACATTGTAAATAATCTTCGGTATGAACGAGTCTTAAGGTTGCGTCATCAAGAGGTTCAGCACTCCGTAATTGCAGTGAGCGGCTTAAACCCGAAACATCCATCAGGCTTTTCATTCTGCGTTTGGTTTCTGGTGATTCAGCATGTCCCGCACTGCTAGGGGGCTGTACCCATCCACCAACGGGCAGTACGACGACATGTTGTAACCCAGCATTATGCCAGAAACAGTATTCGTCAAAGAAAAAGCCTGTCTTACGTAGCATCATATTACCTCCCTTTTATTGACTTCATGTTAATAACGTAATGATTGTTATAGCACTAATGAAAGTAAACAAATGTTATGTATTTCAGTTAATAGATAATCACTATTTATTCAGGTGAATTAATTGAAATCCTCAGTGGAAAATTACCGGGTTAATTTGCTACCTTAATAATAATCAATTAATACTCATGTAAAAAGGTTGATGATGATATTGATGACGGCTAACTAGCAAGGTGATGAATAATATATGATTTTCCCATCTGCTGCTCTGGTGTTCTTGGGTATAAGATGAAAAATGATAAATAACAGAAGAATAAAAATAGTTATGGCTAAGGCTATCGGCTGGTATTTATTCTTAATTTTTCTATTTTTTATTAATCCATTAAAAAATAAAATGATCGAGAATTTTAATATGAATTGAAAATTTAACAATAGAATATATTGACACTTCTTACTCTTTTATCTTGCAATAATTTACTTACGTAAAGAAAACCGCCTCTGAGACTTGCTTTCTGCTACAATTCTGTTTCCTGATCTTTCATCCAGATATAATCTTCGAAAAAGTATGCGATTAAATCCAAGCCAACAACAAGCGGTTGAATTTGTCACAGGGCCTTGTCTGGTTCTGGCAGGTGCAGGTTCCGGTAAAACCCGAGTGATCACCAATAAAATAGCCCATTTGATCCGCACCTGTGGTTATCAAGCGCGCCAGATTGCCGCGGTGACTTTCACCAATAAGGCGGCACGTGAGATGAAAGAGCGTGTCGCGCAGACTTTAGGCCGCAAGGAAACGAAAGGGCTGACGATCTCAACTTTTCATACTTTGGGCTTGGAGATCGTCAAGCGTGAATACAAAGCGCTGGGCATGAAAAGTAATTTTTCACTGTTTGATGATCAAGATCAGATGGCATTGCTGAAAGATCTTACTGCGGATCTGCTGGAAGAAGATAAAGATCTGTTACAAAAACTTATCTCCTGCATCTCCAACTGGAAGAATGACTTAATGCCGCCAGAGCAGGTGATCAGGACAGCTCGTTCGGCACAAGAACATCAATTTGCAGAGTGTTATCGCCGCTATGATTTGCATCTGAACAGTTGTAACGTCCTTGATTTTGATGATCTGATTACCAAACCAACACTGCTACTAATGCGTGATGAAGAAGTCAGGGAACGCTGGCAGAATAAAATTCGCTATTTGCTGGTGGATGAATACCAAGATACCAATACAAGCCAGTATCAATTGGTGAAGCTATTGGTTGGGAACCGCGCACGTTTTACGGTGGTTGGTGATGATGATCAATCCATTTATTCATGGCGTGGCGCTCGCCCACAAAATTTGATCCTGCTGAAAGAGGACTTTCCGCAGTTGAATGTCATTAAGCTGGAACAAAATTACCGTTCATCGGGACGGATACTGAAAGCGGCGAACATCCTGATTGCCAACAACCCTCATGTATTTGAGAAAAAACTCTTTTCAGAGTTGAATTATGGTGACCCGCTCAGGGTGATAGAAGCGAATAATGAAGATCATGAAGCTGAGCGTGTGGTAGGAGAATTGATCGCTCATCACTTTATCAATAAAACGGAATATAAAGATTACGCGATCCTTTATCGTGGTAATCATCAGTCCCGGATCTTCGAAAAAATGTTGATGCAAAACCGCATTCCTTATCGTATTTCGGGAGGAACGTCGTTCTTTTCCCGACCTGAAATCAAAGACTTGCTCTCTTACCTGCGTGTTTTAACCAATCCTGAAGATGATAGTGCGTTTCTGCGCATCGTTAATACACCACGGCGAGAAATTGGTGCGGTAACGATCCAGAAATTGGGAGAGTGGGCGAATCAACGTAACAAAAGTCTGTATCAGGCCAGTTTTGACCTTGGCTTGGAACAACATCTGAGCGGACGTGGTCTGGCTGCATTACAGCGTTTCACTCATTGGATGGAGGAAATATCCCGTCAGGCGGAGCGTGAACCATTGCTGGCAGTGAGAGACTTACTTCGTGGTATGGATTACGAAAGCTGGTTATATGAGACTTCGCCTAGCCCAAAAGCGGCTGAAATGAGAATGAAAAACGTCAACCAACTCTTCACCTGGATGAGTGAAATGCTTGAAGGCGATGATTTGAATGAGCCAATGACGCTTTCTCAAGTCGTCGCTCGTTTTACATTGCGAGATATGCTGGAACGGGGAGAGGAAGATGAAGAGCTGGATCAGGTTCAGCTAATGACGTTACATGCTTCTAAGGGATTAGAATTTCCTTATGTGTTTCTGGTGGGGATGGAAGAAGGCTTGTTGCCGCATCAAAGCAGCATTGATGAAAACAATATAGAGGAAGAGCGCCGTCTGGCTTATGTCGGCATTACCCGTGCGCAGAGAGAGCTTTTTTTCACACTGAGCAAAGAACGTCGCCAGTATGGTGAACTCATTCGTCCTGAACCAAGCCGATTCTTGCTGGAATTGCCACAAGATGACTTGCATTGGCCGCGGGGGAAACGGGTGATAAGTGCAGAAGAACGAATGAAACAGGGGCAATCACGCCTTGCGGATATTAAATCGCGTTTGGGACTTGGACAGAAAACTATTGGCAGGTAAACCACTTGATGAAAACCCTGTATCCGGCATGAATACAGGGTATGGAAATACAGGATCAGCCTAGTCGGGAGTTATTCTGTTCTTCAAGAAACAGCGGCCATTGGACATAACTTTGCCATTTCATTTCCTGCTGCAACGCTTCAGCCCTGAGTGAGTGTTTCATCTGCCATTGGTAGGGAAGGGTGATCATGAGAGTTTCATTTTCTTCTACCCGTAACCGCAAAGCAGGTAAAGAGTCATCTCGCCGACGGCTGGCGAAAATAATTGCGAGGCGCAATAAACGACATAGCCGTTGTGCCTGCAATGATGGCAGGGCATTCTGCTGGCTGAGTGATGCTAAGTCCACAGGGCCCCTTTGATTTTTCAACAGGGCGGCCAGCAGGCGTTTTTGCGCAGGTGTATAACCGGGCAGATCTAAATGGCTAACCAGATAAGCGGAATGCGCGGATCCCTGACGAAAATCAATGAACAGGCCGATTTCATAGAGTAAACATGCGCTGCTCAATAATTCGCGGCAGCGTTCATTCAACTCCCAGGACTTGGCGATTTGCTGGCAAAAGTGTTCTGCCAACTGCCTGACACGTTGTGCTTGTTCGATATCCAGTTGAAAGCGATGCTGTATATTACGCAGGGTTTTTGCGCGAATATCTTGCTCAATTGGCAAATCCAGCATCCCGTAAACCAAACCTTCACGCAATGCGCCACCTGCCAGTGTCATGCTCTCGATTTTCAATGCCTGAAAAATAGCAATTAAGATTGCCAAACCGCTGGGAAAAACCAATGCCCGTTCGAGTGTCAGTCCATCAATTTCCAGTTCTTCCAGTTTGCCGCACTCAATTGCCTGATGTTTGAGTTGCTGAAGCTTAGGCAGGGTAATCAACTCATCCATGCCCTGAGCGATCATGATTTCCTGCAAAGCCTGTACTGTACCGGAAGCGCCCACGCAAATGTGCCATCCCTGCTCAAGCAGAGTTGTAGTGACAGAACTTAGAATGACATGGGCAGCAGATTCCGCTTTGGCGAAATTTTCTTCTGTCAGGCTGCGATCATTGAAATAACGTTCCAACCAAGTGACGCAGCCCATTTCAAGACTGAATAGCTGACTGGCCTTAGCCCCGGTGCCTGTTACGAGTTCTGTACTGGCACCTCCAATATCTACGACAAGCCGTTGTTCAGGCCCGCCTGTGGTGTGGGCAACGCCTTGATAAATCAGGCAAGCCTCTTCTTCACCACTGATGACATTGACAGGACTACTCAATATTGCTGAAGCTTTTCTCACAAACTCATCCGCATTTGCTGCAAGACGCAAGGTCGCTGTAGCAACAACGCGGATCTGCGTGGCAGGAATATCCTGCAAGTATTCGGAAAAAAGGCGGAGGCACTGCCATCCCCGTTCCATTGCCTGCTGTGATAAATGGTTATTTTTATCCAACCCGGCGGCCAGCCTGACTTTGCGCTTGATGCGGGTGACCACTTGAATACTACCGGATATTTCACGGACCACCAGCATGTGGAAACTGTTTGAGCCTAAATCGATAGCGGCATAGAGCGAAGAAGAACTCAGCATAGTATTTATTCCGGCATGTGTTATTTCAGCATCGTATTATTTCATCATTGCGTCATTTTAGCTTGGGCGCTTGCGATTACGCGTTGGGTTGCCACGGCGCGGCATATTGGTGCGGCGTGGGTGTCCCCCTGAACGGGCGCGGTTACGGCGCTTGGGTACGGGTAAATCTTTCAGTAATGCTTCGCTGTTGTATTTGCTGACAGGTATCTGGTGCTGAATATACTCTTCAATAGCAGGTAGGTTCAGCGCGTACTCTTCACATGCCAGGCTGATGGAATGACCACTTTCTCCGGCACGACCGGTCCGGCCAATTCGATGGACATAATCTTCACAGTCATCTGGCAGGTCATAGTTAAAGACATGCGTCACTGAGGGGATATGCAGCCCACGGGCGGCAACATCGGTGGCGACCAGAATATCCAGATTGCCCTGACTGAATTCTTCGAGGATCCGCAGGCGCTTTTTCTGTGCAACATCACCTGTCAGCAAACCGACGCGATGACCGTCAGCGGCCAAATGAGCCCAGACATCTTCACAACGATGTTTGGTGTTGGCAAAAATAATGCAGCGATCAGGCCACTCTTCTTCCAGCAAGGTCTGTAGCAGACGCATTTTTTCTTCATTGGAAGGATAAAACAGCTCTTCCTGAATGCGATGCCCTGTTTTCTGCAAGGGTTCTACTTCCACATATTCAGGATTATTCATTTGTTCGAAAGCCAGTTCACGCACCCGGTAAGACAGCGTTGCAGAAAACAGCAAATTCATTCTTTCAGTCGCTGCCGGGATCCGGCGGAACAACCAACGGATATCTTTGATAAAGCCCAGGTCATACATGCGATCGGCTTCATCAAGCACAACAACTTGAATGGCACCAAGCTGGATATGCCCCTGTTTTGTGTAATCGATCAGGCGACCGGTTGTGCCAATGACGATATCGACGCCAGATTCTAACACCTTAAGTTGCTTATCATAGCCATCGCCACCATAAGCAAGACCCATTTTCAAGCCGGTGACTTCTGCCAGTTCTTCTGCATCAGAATAAATCTGGACAGCCAGTTCGCGGGTAGGCGCCATAATCAGCGCTCTTGGCTGATTGATTTTACGCGCCTTAGCAGCAGGATTAGTCAGTAAATAGTTGAAAGTAGACGTCAGGAATGCCAGCGTCTTGCCTGTTCCGGTTTGTGCTTGCCCTGCAACATCTCGGCCTTCGACAGTAAAAGGCAATGTTAGCGCCTGTATTGGCGTGCAGTTTGAAAACCCTTTTTTATCAAGAGCTTCTAAGATTTTGGGGTGCAATGCGAAGTCGGAAAACTTCTTTTCTGTCAAATGTGTTTTGCTCATAGAGTGGTAGAATATCAGTTAACTATTGCTTTAAGAAAGTGTATCCGCTGAAATAAAGACACCCGTATGTTGGTTAATGTACAGTGATACTGTAAAAGATTTTATTTTTGGAGTAAAAAAATGAGTGCGAATATTACCCATCTGACCGATGCTGGTTTTGAAAACGATGTACTGAAAGCTGAAGGTCTGATCCTCGTGGATTTTTGGGCTGAGTGGTGTGGTCCTTGCAAAATGATTGCCCCTATTCTGGATGAAATTTCTGAAGAATACGCAGGCAAACTGACCATCGCCAAGTTGAACGTTGATGATAACCCAAATACAGCACCAAAATACGGTATTCGCGGAATTCCTACACTGATTTTGTTTAAGAATGGTGAAGTGGTAGCGACAAAAGTGGGCGCTTTGTCAAAAACTCAGTTGAAAGAGTTTTTGGAGCAGTACCTCTAATTTAGAGTCCGGTCACAGTAATTACGGGCGTTTAGCGTATAGAGTGATTTATCCTATTGACCGCTAGACGTCCGCTACGAAGCGTGGTAAGTTAGCGGCCACGTGCTTGTATGAAACATTACTTGTATGAAACCTTGCATGAGTGAATTCTTTATTCGATATAAAGGATTATTGATGTAAAGAGTTGACATTAAGCCTGTTGCATACTAAACAATCTGTAGTGTCTGATAAATCTGTTATTTCTGGATCACCTGAAGTATCTGATAGCATATCGCATTTAGTAAAGTTTCTGAGTCTATATACGGAGCATTCGGTATATAGCTTGGTACGCTGATAGCGTCCTGATGCTGAACATCTTTAAACGGGATGTTTTTATAGTTATAACAGGATGTTTTTATAGTTATAAGCAGTGCTCATACTGAGATAATGCTTACGCTGAGACAGTTCCGATATTGAAGTTAACCACGTTTCGTTATTATCTCAGTCGTGTTTTGACAGTTTGTCAGCCTTATTTTGAAATCAATCAGAGTACTTCAAACTATTGCCTTGTAATATAATTTAATATGTTAGAAGGATTTATTCGTTTCTGGTACAAATAAACAGGCACCGATAACGCTGCCATACCATTCACGTTCATAGTTCGAGATATACCCCGAGTTAAAGAACCCACCATTATGAATCTTACCGAATTAAAGAATACGCCGGTATCTGAGTTGATTACTCTCGGCGAAAATATGGGGCTGGAAAATCTGGCTCGTATGCGTAAGCAAGACATCATTTTCTCTATTCTCAAACAGCATGCGAAAAGCGGAGAGGATATTTTCGGAGATGGTGTGCTGGAGATATTACAGGATGGATTTGGTTTCCTCCGCTCCGCAGACAGTTCTTACCTTGCAGGTCCTGATGATATCTACGTTTCTCCTAGTCAAATCCGCCGTTTTAACCTCCGTACCGGTGACACCATTTCAGGGAAAATCCGCCCGCCAAAAGAAGGTGAACGCTATTTTGCCTTGCTGAAAGTTAATGAAGTTAACTTTGACAAACCTGAAAACGCCCGCAGTAAAATCTTGTTTGAAAACCTGACACCACTTCATGCCAACAACCGTTTGCGCATGGAACGCGGTAATGGTTCTACTGAGGATTTGACTGCCCGTGTTCTGGATTTGGCAGCGCCGATTGGCCGTGGTCAGCGTGGCCTGATTGTTGCTCCGCCAAAAGCAGGTAAGACCATGCTGCTGCAAAATATTGCAGCTAACATCGCCCACAACTACCCAGACTGTGTTCTGATGGTTCTTCTGATTGATGAACGTCCAGAAGAAGTGACCGAAATGCAACGTCTGGTAAAAGGTGAAGTGATTGCTTCAACCTTTGATGAACCGGCTTCCCGCCACGTGCAAGTGGCTGAAATGGTTATCGAAAAAGCCAAACGTCTGGTTGAACATAAAAAAGACGTTATTATTCTGCTGGACTCCATTACTCGTCTGGCTCGTGCATATAACACCGTGGTTCCTGCTTCCGGTAAGGTATTGACCGGTGGTGTGGATGCGAATGCGCTGCATCGTCCAAAACGTTTCTTTGGTGCAGCACGTAATGTTGAAGAAGGTGGTAGTCTGACCATCATCGCAACGGCGCTGGTTGATACCGGTTCTAAGATGGATGAGGTCATTTACGAAGAATTTAAAGGTACAGGTAACATGGAGCTGCACCTGTCCCGTAAGATTGCTGAAAAACGTGTTTTCCCTGCCATTGATTACAACCGTTCTGGAACACGTAAAGAAGAGTTGCTCACTGCACAGGATGAGCTACAGAAGATGTGGATTCTACGTAAGATCATTCACCCGATGGGTGAAATCGATGCAATGGAATTCCTTATCAACAAACTGGCTATGACAAAAACAAACGAAGAGTTCTTCGACTTTATGAAACGTTCATAGTTCTGAAATAGTTTTTAATAAAGAAAAGCAGCTATTACACCAAAGCGCCACATTCCTGTGGCGTTTTTTTTATCAGTGACTTACTCTATTGCCCTGAAATGGTACATTTTTTGCATGTTTTTCGAGTGATTAAATGAGTGTTTTCTGAACTTACGCTTTATAGTGCCTTATAGATAGTTGTTCAGTAGATGATTATCAGTCACGTTCTACTATTTGCATGATCCATTTAATAATTTTTATAAGTCAGTAAGCCTTGTTTTGTTAACAGGGAATTTATGGGATTGGGGTTGAATGGGACATCCATAAGTGAATGAAAAATAGATGCCCCATCATTATTTTTACAGAGAGTTGTTATTGTGAATATTCCTAGCATGAGTGCCGAAATTTTTTGCGTATTTATATTCTCATTCGCATTTTTGTTTGTGTCTCGCAAGATAGCAAAAAAGATTGGTCTGGTTGATAAACCAAATTACCGTAAGCGCCACCAAGGCTTAATTCCTTTGGTTGGTGGGATATCTGTTTTTTTTAGTGTTTGTTTTGCATTCGTTATCACGAAAGAGTTCATTCCTCATAAGTGGCTATACTTGGCTTGTGCAGGAATATTAGTTTTTATTGGTGCATTAGATGACCGTTTTGATATCAGCGTAAAGATTCGGGCAACCATCCAGGCGCTCGTTGGTATCGGCATGATGCATTTTGCCGGCCTTAAGCTTGAAAGCTTGGGTAATACCTTCGGGCCATGGGAAATGACACTAGGCCCATTCAGCTACGTTGTGACTTTATTCGCCGTTTGGGCTGCTATCAACGCCTTCAATATGGTGGATGGTATTGATGGCTTGTTGGGCGGACTCTCTTGTGTCTCGTTCGGCGCATTGGGAATTCTGCTATATGAAAATGGCAATACCGCACTGGCATTTTGGTGTTTTACGTTTATTGCAGGGATCTTGCCTTATATCTTTCTCAATCTGGGATTAGTCGGAAAACGTTTCAAAGTCTTCATGGGAGATGCAGGAAGTACCCTGATTGGTTTTACTATTATTTGGTTACTGACTACAACGACTCAAGGGGAAAGCGCTTCTATCAGTCCTGTGACAGCACTGTGGATAATCGCGATCCCATTAATGGACATGGTTGCGATTATGTACCGTCGATTGCGTAAGGGAATGAGCCCATTCTCTCCGGATCGCCAACATATCCACCATTTGATCATGCGTGCCGGATTTACTTCTCGTCAGGCATTCATCTTGATTACTTTAGCCGCAGTTTTGTTGGCATCGGTTGGAATTATTGGAGAACGGTTAAGTTTTGTTCCTGAGTGGGTGATGTTGGCATTATTTTTGCTTGCTTTTGTGCTATATGGCTATTGCATCAAACGAGCATGGCGGGTAGCCCGTTTTATCAAACGGTGTAAACGTCGTATGCACCGGACAGCAAGTCATCATTAATACATTGACTTATCAAAGAGGTTTTGTGCAGTGATAAACTCAGAAACGCAACCTAAACAGGATCAACAGGCGATAGAGCATGAGCTGGATATTCGTGCGCTGTGTTATGCTCTGTGGCGTGGAAAGATATGGATTATCGCACTGGCAATCATTTTCGCTGCCGTCGCTCTGGGTGCATCTTCTCTGATGCAGCAAAAGTGGAGCGCAACCGCTGTTGTGGATTTACCGACGACCAATAATCTGGGTAGCTATTACTCGCAACAACAATTTTTGCGTAATTTGGATACCCATATCAATGCCTCACCAGAAGCACAATTGCCGACTATTCCCGATGGTGCATACAAAGAATTCATGATACAGGTTGCGGCGTATGATACCCGTCGTGAATTTTGGCTTGATTCTGATTATTACAAACAGCGCAGGAAAGGGGCTGCCAAAGCGGATGCTGTGTTGCTGGATGAGTTGATCAACAATATTCAAATCACGCGGAGTGATGACCGAAAAGTACCTAATGACAATATCAAGCTGACAGCAGAAACAGCAGTTGATGCGAACCAACTGCTGCGCAGATATATTGCATTTGCCAATCAACGGGCGAGTACCCATCTGAATAACGAAATTAAAGGTGCATGGGCGACACGAACCCAGTCAATGAAAGCCTTGGTTAAACGTCAGGAGATGGTAGCCAAGGCAATGTACAATCGTGAACTGAATGTCTTGCAGCAGTCACTGAAAGTGGCTGAGAAACAAGGTATTCACCGTAATCAAACAAACATTCCTATCGAAGAATTGCCTGAGTCCAAAATGTTTATGTTGGGTATGCCATTGTTGCAGGCCCAGATTGAAACGTTGGAAGCGACGGGTCCGAATTACAGCATCGATTATGATCAAAACATGGCGATGCTGGCTACATTGAATGTCGGCCCAACTTTACAGGGGACTTTCCAGACTTACCGTTATCTCAGGACACCCGAGGAACCTGTCAATCGAGACAGCCCTCGCCGTGCTTTCATGATGATTATGTGGAGTGCCATTGGCATGTTGGTTGGTGCTGGAGTTGCTTTGGTAAGGCGCTCACGCTCCGTCAGTTCATATAATAACTTCATGTAAAAAACTCATAAGTTCTTTAGGGTTAATGACTGTTCTCGGTAGCCTGTATCTGCGTGCATCTTGCTCAGGAGTAGGAATGGAAATGGTAATTAACCCTCCGCTTTTGTGGAAACATTTGCAATGATTGACAAAATAAGAGAGCCACTGTGAAAGTGTTGACTGTGTTTGGTACTCGACCGGAAGCCATCAAAATGGCACCGTTGGTACACGCATTGGCTAGGGATACTGCCTTTGACGCAAAAGTGTGTGTCACTGCCCAGCATAGGGAGATGTTGGATCAGGTGTTGCACTTGTTCGGAATAACGCCAGATTTTGATCTCAATATCATGCAAAAAGGGCAGGACCTCACGGATATTACCTGCCGGATCCTGCAAGGTATAAAGCCTGTATTGGAAGAATTTAAACCGGATGTGGTGCTGGTGCATGGCGATACGACTACGACTATGGCAACCAGTCTGGCCGCATTCTATCAGCATATTCCTGTGGGCCATGTCGAAGCAGGACTGAGAACCGGAGACCTTTATTCTCCCTGGCCGGAAGAAGCCAACCGTAAAATTGCCGGGCACTTGGCGATGTACCACTTTGCGCCAACGGAAAACTCCAGAAATAATCTCTTAAAAGAGTCTATTGCAGAAAATCGTATTTTTGTTACAGGTAATACGGTTATTGATGCGCTGCTGTCGGTACGTGACCGCATCATGAATGACGAAGCCATATATGGCCAGCTTGCTGAACTTTATCCCTTCATTGATCCGAATAAAAAAATGATTCTGGTGACAGGCCATCGTCGTGAGAGCTTTGGTAAGGGATTTGAGCGGATATGTGAAGCGTTAGCCCAGATTGCCAGAGCGCATCCTGAAGTTCAGGTGGTTTATCCGGTTCATTTGAACCCAAATGTCAGTGAGCCTGTTAAGCGTATTTTGCATGGCATTGATAACATTATCCTTATCAAACCCCAGGATTATCTGCCATTCGTCTATTTGATGAATCATGCCTACATGATTCTGACCGATTCAGGGGGCATTCAGGAAGAAGCCCCCTCTTTGGGAAAACCTGTGCTGGTTATGCGCAGTACCACCGAACGACCTGAAGCGATTGATGCGGGGACGGTGCGATTGGTAGGGACAGAGACACAAGCTATTGTTGCAGAAGTGACGCGCTTATTGACGGATGACATCGCTTACCAACAGATGAGCCATGCCCATAACCCTTACGGTGATGGTAAGGCTTGCCAGCGAATTCTTGAAGCATTAAAGAAAAATCAGGTGACATTATGAGTTTTGAAACAATTTCTGTGATCGGGCTTGGTTATATTGGCTTACCCACCGCAGCAGCATTTGCCTCCCGCAAAAAAACCGTCATTGGTGTGGATGTCAATCAACATGCGGTAGAGACGATTAACCGTGGCGCAATTCATATCGTTGAACCTGATTTAGATAAAGTAGTGAAAGTTGCCGTTGAAGGCGGTTATTTGAAAGCCGTAACCGTTCCACAAACTGCGGATGCTTTCTTGATTGCTGTGCCTACACCTTTCAAAGGCGATCACGAACCGGACATGGCTTATGTGCGCTCTGCTGCGGAATCAATAGCGCCAGTCCTGAAGAAAGGCGACTTGATCATTCTGGAATCTACTTCGCCGGTTGGTGCGACAGAGCAGATGGCAGAGTGGTTGGCTGCGGCACGCCCTGATCTTTCATTTCCCCAACAATCGGGTGAAGATTCGGACATTGATATCGCTTATTGTCCAGAACGCGTACTGCCGGGCCAGGTTATGGTGGAATTGATCAAAAACGATCGCGTGGTGGGAGGTATGACAGCCAAATCATCCGCCAGAGCAAGCGAACTGTACAAAATTTTCCTTGAAGGCGAATGTGTTATCACTAATGCCAAAACGGCAGAAATGTGCAAACTGACGGAAAATAGTTTCCGCGATGTTAATATCGCGTTTGCCAATGAACTTTCTTTGATCTGTGCTGAACAAGGCATTAATGTTTGGGAGCTGATTAGTCTGGCAAATCGTCATCCTCGCGTAAATATCTTGCAGCCCGGTCCGGGGGTTGGCGGGCACTGTATCGCGGTCGATCCGTGGTTTATCGTATCGCAAAATCCTGAACAATCTCGTCTGATCCATACCGCGCGTTTAGTTAATGATGGAAAACCGCTTTGGGTGGTTGATCAAGTGAAAGCGGCAGTGGCGGATTGCCTGGCAGAAAGCGATAAACGGGCAAGTGAAGTTAAAATTGCCTGTTTTGGGCTGGCTTTTAAACCGAACATTGATGATTTGCGCGAAAGCCCGGCGGTTCATATCACTGAAATGGTTGCGCAGTGGCATGTAGGGAAAACCATGGCTGTTGAGCCCAATGTACATGAACTGCCAAAGTCATTGAAAGGTCTGGTTGAGTTGATGGACGTGAACCAGGCACTGGAAGAGGCCGACGTTGTATTGATGCTGGTGGATCACCGTCAGTTTAAAGCCATTCATGGCGATGAAATAAAGCAAAAATGGGTTGTTGATACAAAAGGAGTTTGGCGTTGAAACGTATTCTAATTACAGGTGGTGCAGGCTTCATCGGCTCTGCGGTTATCCGTCATATTATCAGCCAGACAGAAGACAGCGTCGTCATCGTCGATAGTCTGACTTATGCCGGTAACCTTGAATCACTGGCTCCGGTGGCTAATCATCCTCGCTACGCGTTTGAACAGGTGGATATCTGTCAGCGTGATGCCTTGGATCGTGTATTCCTGCAATACCAGCCGGATGCGGTGATGCATCTAGCGGCAGAAAGTCATGTTGACCGTTCCATTGATGGGCCAGCCGCCTTTATCGAAACCAACATCATTGGTACTTATACTTTACTGGAAGCGGCGCGGGCGTTTTGGCAGCAATTGGATCAGGAAAAACAGGCCAAATTCCGTTTTCACCATATCTCAACAGATGAGGTTTATGGTGACCTGCACGGTGAAGACGGCTTCTTTACTGAAACGACGCCTTATGCACCGAGCAGCCCATACTCTGCATCTAAGGCTTCCAGCGACCATCTGGTCAGGGCGTGGCGCCGTACTTATGGTTTACCGACGGTGATCACCAATTGTTCCAATAACTATGGCCCTTATCACTTCCCTGAAAAACTGATCCCATTGATGATCCTGAATGCGTTGGCGGGTAAGCCACTGCCGGTTTATGGCAAAGGTGAGCAAATCCGTGACTGGCTGTATGTGGAAGATCACGCACGCGCATTGCATTTGGTGGTGTCCAAGGCTGAACCCGGTGAAACCTATAACATCGGTGGACATAATGAGCGCAGAAATATTGATGTGGTGGAAACGATTTGTTCCTTGCTGGAAGAATTCCGCCCCGAAAAACCTGCGGGGGTAGAGCATTATCGTGATCTGATTACCCATGTGACGGATCGTCCGGGACATGATATGCGTTATGCGATTGATGCAGCGAAAATTGAGCGCGAACTGGGCTGGACGCCACAAGAAACCTTTGAGTCTGGCATTCGCAAGACCGTGCAATGGTATTTAGAGAATGAGAATTGGTGGCGTAGGGTTCAGGATGGCTCTTATGCAGGGGAACGTCTTGGGCTGGGAAACGAATAAACCCGTCTGGGGGATAGCATGAAAGGAATTATACTGGCGGGGGGATCTGGCACCCGTTTGTATCCAATAACACGTGGCGTATCAAAACAATTATTGCCTATTTATGACAAGCCGATGATTTATTATCCGCTGTCAGTTTTAATGCTGGCGGGAATACGCGATATCCTGCTTATTTCTACGCCCGATGACTTACCCGCTTTTAGGCGACTATTGGGCAATGGTGAGCAATTTGGCATTCGTCTGAGCTATGCTGAACAGCCCTCTCCCGATGGATTGGCCCAAGCGTTTTTGATTGGCGAAGAGTTTATTGGCAATGATACTTGTTGTCTGGTGCTTGGCGATAATATCTTTTTTGGTCAGGCATTTAGCCCGAAACTGCAAAATGTGGTGGCGCGTGAAACAGGGGCTACCGTATTTGGTTATCAAGTGATGGATCCAGATAGATTTGGCGTCGTGGAATTTGATGATCAATATCGGGTACTTTCCATTGAAGAAAAACCCGTACAGCCTAAATCCAACTGGGCGGTGACAGGACTCTATTTTTACGACAACAAAGTGGTCGATTTTGCTAAACAAGTGAAGCCTTCCGCCCGTGGTGAATTAGAGATCACCAGCATCAATCAAATGTATCTGGAATGTGGCGAATTGAATGTTGAATTGCTAGGGCGTGGCTTTGCCTGGCTGGATACGGGTACCCATGACAGTTTAATTGAAGCGAGCACCTTTGTTCAGACCGTTGAAAAACGGCAAGGCTTCAAAATTGCCTGTCTGGAAGAGATAGCATGGCGTAATGGTTGGCTGAGCGTTGAGCAATTAAAAGAGGCTGCTGCGGAGCTGGCTAAAACGGGTTACGGCAAATATCTGATGGATTTGCTCAATGTTTATTCACGCCAACCTTGAACCTTTGATTTGGGATAGCCAATTCTTTGGGTTATCCACTGCGCGTCTGAATTTTTCACCGGAAGCCGCAGCACTAACGACGGCTCAGTTGGATGAGTATGCACTGGTACAGGCAAAAGTTCCTGCACAGCAAACATCCCTTATTGACGGGCTGTCCGCTTTGGGATTTTCTTTGGTGGAAGGTGAGGTGGATTTACGGTTATCGATTGATGCCGGGGATAATGCTGATATTCATACGGGACAAGAATTCATTTCTGCAAAACGACAAGATATACCCGAATTAAAATCAGTAGCGTCTCATGTGTTTACGGATAGCCGTTTCCGTAAGCCGTGGTATCAGCCGGATGACAGTGGTCGATTTTATGCGACTTGGGTCGAAAAAGCCGTTTTGGGAACGTTTGACCACGAATGTCTGCTTATCAATGATGAACGCGGTAGAATGATGGGATTTGTCACCCTGAGAGACATTGGAAGCCATGAAGCACGTATTGGCTTATTGGCGGCTGCACCGGGGAATCATCATCAAGGAATTGGAAAAAAATTAATGTCGGCGGCGCAGCAATGGTGCCAGAACCACCAGATACAACGGCTGAGAGTGGCAACACAAATCAGCAACATCACTGCCTTGCGTCTTTATACACGTCGCGGTGCCATTATTGAGAGCACTGCATATTGGTTATACAGAGGATGAAATGATTCCATTTAACAAACCCCCGGTAGTCGGCACTGAATTGGAATACATGAAACAAGCGATGGCCAGTGGTAAATTGTGCGGCGATGGCGAGTTCACCAAACGTTGTGAAGCCTGGATAGAGCAACGCTTTGGTTGTCCAAAGGTGTTGTTGACACCATCTTGTACGGCTTCACTGGAAATGGCGGCTATTTTGCTGGATATCCAGCCGGGTGATGAAGTCATCATGCCGAGTTATACCTTTGTTTCTACTTCTAATGCTTTTGTTCTGCGTGGAGCAACCATCGTGTTCGTAGATATTCACCCTGATACTATGAACATTGATGAAACCCAGATTGAAGCGGCCATTACAGAGAAAACCCGCGCCATCGTGCCAGTGCATTATGCGGGTGTTGCTTGTGAAATGGATACCATTATGGCATTGGCAGAAAAATATAACCTGTATGTAGTGGAAGATGCGGCACAGGGTGTCATGTCCACATATAAAGGTCGTGCATTGGGCACGATTGGACATATTGGTTGCTACAGCTTTCATGAAACCAAAAATTATTCGGCGGGTGGTGAGGGTGGTGCGACATTAATCAATGATAAATCCATGATCGCCCGTGCCGAAATCATTCGTGAGAAAGGCACTAACCGTAGCCAGTTTTTCCGTGGGCAAGTAGATAAATATACCTGGCGTGATATTGGTTCCAGTTATCTGTTATCTGATCTGCAAGCCGCTTACCTGTGGGGACAATTAGAGCTTGCTGAAGAAATTAACCAGCGTCGTCTGGCCTTGTGGGATAACTATTATCAGGCCCTGAAGCCATTGGCCGATGCGGGACACTTGACCTTGCCAATCATCCCGGAAGGCATAGAACACAACGCCCATATGTTCTATATCAAGCTGAAAGATGTGGAAGAACGTAGTGAATTCAACCGTTACATGAAAGAGAACGGTATTCTGAGCGTATTTCACTACGTGGCATTGCACACCAGTCCAGCGGGTGAAAAATGTGGCCGTTTCCACGGAGAAGATAGTTTTACGACCCGTGAAAGTGACCGGTTAGTGCGTTTACCGATGTTCTACAATATCACTGACGAAGAACAGCAAGTTGTCATCAACCGTATCAAGGAATTTTTCGCCTGATATGTCACTTGCTAAAGCTTCTGTTTGGACGGCTGGCTCCACATTGATCAAAATTGGTGCGGGGCTGCTGGTTATTAAATTGCTGGCGGTCTCATTTGGCCCAACAGGGGTGGGGCTGGCTGGTAACTTTCGTCAACTCATCACCGTATTAGGCGTGTTGTCTGGTGCGGGGATTTTTAATGGCGTCACTAAATATGTGGCGGAACATCATCAGCAACCGGAAAAACTCAGGGCCGTACTGGGAACCTCATCCTCGATTATTCTCGGTTTTTCGACCCTGCTGGCGGTGATTTTCCTCTTGTTCAGTGATGTCATCAGTATTGGTTTATTTGGTCACAATCATTACAAATCTGTTGTGCAGGCGCTCGCATTTATTCAAATGGGCATCGCTTACGCCAACTATTTTCTGGCTATCTTGAAAGGATTCAGGGATGCTCAGGGAAACTCGCTGGCAATTATTCTGGGCAGTTTGACGGGCGTAATTGCCTATGGCCTCTGTTATTGGCTGGGTGGCTATGAAGGTGCGTTGGCTGGTTTGGCGTTAGTTCCTGCGTTGGTGGTTTTACCCGCAGGGATGATGATCTTGCACCGCAAAGTCATTGCATTTTCCGCCTTGAAACCTATGTGGGATCGGGCGATTGCCAGTCATTTGGGTAAATTTACCCTTATGGCATTGCTGACCTCTATAACGTTGCCCGTTGCTTATGTCATGATGCGAAATTTAATGGCGGCACGTTATAGCTGGGAAGAGGTTGGAATTTGGCAGGGAGTGAGCAGCATTTCTGATGCCTATTTACAATTTATTACGGCTTCTTTCACGGTCTATCTGCTGCCGACTCTTTCTCGTTTAGAGAGTAAGCAGGATATTACCAGCGAAATAGTGAAAGCCCTGAAATTTGTCTTACCTGCTGTGGCTGCTGCCAGCTTTTCAGTCTGGTTGTTGCGTGATTTTGTTATTTGGTTGCTGTTTTCAGACAAATTCACCGCGATGCGGGAGTTATTCGCATGGCAGTTAGTGGGTGATGTGTTGAAAGTTGGCGCTTATGTTTTTGGTTATCTGGTGATAGCAAAAGCTGCACTGCGTTTTTATGTTCTGGCTGAGGTCAGCCAGTTCCTTTTGCTGAGCGGTTTCTCTCATTGGCTAATACCGAAAAATGGGGCATTGGGTGCAGCTCAGTCATATATGGCAACTTACATTGTTTATTTCATTCTTTGTTGTAGCGTATTTATCATTTATCGCAGGCGAGCATGACAACCCTCATTCACGTTTTGGGATCGGATATCCCACATCACAATCAAACGTTGCTGCGTTTCTTTAATGACGTCTTGGCTCAGGAAATACCTTTTTCGGCCAAACCGTGTTTTATGGTGGTGTCCAAAGACCACACATGGCTATCGAATTCTAATTATTCTGGTTTGACGATCTCTGTTTATGAGAATAAAGCCGCTCTTTCACAGGCGGTGATTGAAAAAGCAAGGGCAGATAGCACAACCCGTTTTTTCTTCCACGGGCAGTTTAACGCTGCTTTGTGGCTGGCTTTATTAGTGGGCAAAATTAAACGACATCAATTTTGGTGGCATGCGTGGGGAGCTGATTTATATGAAGAATCCCATCAACTGAAATTTCGCTTATTCTATCTGCTTCGTCGCTTGGCACAGAAACGAGTAGGGCATATTTTTGCCACGCGCGGTGATCTCCGGTATTTTCTCCGGCACACAGGCCAATCCAAAACCCGAGTGCCATCATCATTGCTCTATTTCCCCACCCGGATGGACCCTACTCTTACGGTAACGGAAAAAACATTTTCACCGGAAGGGATCACTATTCTGCTGGGGAATTCAGGGGATCAATCCAACCGTCATATAGAAGCACTGCATAAGATCCACCATCAGTTTGGGGATGAGGCACGGGTGATCATTCCGATGGGTTACCCTGATAATAACCAGCCCTATATCCAGCGCGTAAAACAAACCGCATTGTCGCTGTTTCCAGCGCAAAACGTCCGTACCTTGCAGGATAAAATGGCGTTTGACGAATATTTGTCGCTGCTGCGTCAATGCGATTTGGGCTATTTCATTTTCAATCGCCAACAGGGTATTGGAACACTCTGTTTGCTGATTCAATTTGGTATTCCGTTTGTTTTGAGCCGCCAGAATCCATTCTGGCATGATTTGACGGAGCAGCAGGTGCCTGTTCTGTTTGATGGTGATGAATTGAATAAACACTGGGTGCAGGAAGCACAGCGTCAGATGCTGTCCCTTGATAAAAAGGCGATTGCCTTTTTTGATCCCAATTTTATTGATGGGTGGAAACGCGCCCTATTGGCGGCATCTGGAGAATATCAATGACCTTGACACAATTCGGTGGGCTGTTTGTCGTTTACGTGAGTTCATTGGTCTTTATCCTGACCTTGACGTATCAAGAATTTCGGCGTGTCCGCTTTAATTTTAATGTTTTTTTCTCATTACTGTATCTGCTGACGTTCTATTTTGGCTTCCCGCTGACCAGCATGTTAGTGTTCCAGTTTGATGTACAGGTTGTTCCGGTAGATTCGTTGCTGCATGCAATGTTGGCGTCAGGCTGTTTTTACGCTATTTACTATGTAGCGTATAAAACGCGCCTTAGCTATAAAACACGCAGAAATAATAGGGAGCCTGAAACACCATTGGTTGCTTCTGCGCGAAAGCCCTTATTCAATATGAATCGGGTAGAAACTAATCTCACATGGTTGCTGCTTGCTGGCATTGCTGTCGTTACGGTGGGATCGTTCTTTATGCAGAACGGTTTCTTGTTATTTAAGTTACAGTCCTATAGCCAGATATTTTCCAGCCAAGTTTCCGGTGTCGCACTCAAGCGTTTCTTCTATTTCTTCATTCCTGCCATGTTGGTGGTGTTTTTTCTGAATCCGACCAAAATGCGTTGGGTGTGTTTTTTGGTAGGAACCGTCGGATTTGGCATTCTGACTTATGTGATTGTTGGAGGAACGCGGGCTAATATCATTATCGCGTTTGCACTGTTCCTGTTTATTGGCATTGTCCGTGGTTGGATCACGCTGTGGATGCTATTTGCTGCGGGCATATTTGGAATTATTGGCATGTTTTGGCTGGCGTTAAAGCGTTATGGCCTGGATGTGAGTGGTGCGGAAGCCTTTTATACGTTCCTGTATCTCACGCGGGATACCTTCTCGCCGTGGGAAAATCTGGCTCTGCTGCTGGATAACTACAGCAAAATAGATTTTCAGGGTTTGGCTCCGATCATTCGTGATTTTTATGTCTTTATTCCCAGTTGGCTGTGGCCGGATAGACCTAATCTGGTCTGGAATACAGCCAATTACTTTACATGGGACGTGCTGAATAACCACTCTGGCCTTGCAATTTCACCAACACTGATTGGTTCTCTCGTGGTAATGGGAGGTGTGTTCTTTATCCCTCTGGGCGCGATTGTTGTCGGTTTGCTTATCAAATGGTTTGATTGGATCTACGAAGCAGGGAAGCAGGAAACTAATCGCTATAAGGCAGCGATTTTGCAAGCTTTCTGTTTTGGTGCCATTTTTAATATGATTGTACTTGCCCGTGAAGGTGTAGATTCTTTTGTTTCTCGGGTCGTATTCTTCTGCATTGTTTTTGGCCTATGCCTGATCGCGGCGAAATTACTGTACTGGCTGTTTGAAAGTGCAGGGCTGGTTAGAAAGTTTGTAGTCAGTAACTTGGCTACCTCGCGAAAAACATCTGTGATTTTGGATGTAAGGAAGAAAAATGGTGTTGAATAACGTTCCTAAATACCGTATTCGTGGCCTCAATATCTGGGGATTTCGTGGTATGTCGCATTTTCTTGATCATCTATTCCAGGATGGACAAGTCAAAACAGGTACGCTGGTTGCGATTAATGCAGAGAAAGTCCTTACTGCGGAAAAAGATAATGCACTGAGCATGTTGCTGGATGAGGCTGAATATTTATATGCCGATGGTATTAGCATGGTGCGGGCCATTCGTCGTAAATACCCTGATGCAGATGTATCCCGGATTGCGGGAGCCGATTTGTGGGAAGCCTTGATGGAACGGGCCGGCAGTGAAGGAACCCCCGTCTTTCTGGTAGGTGGAAAGCCTGACGTTTTGGCACAGACAGAAAATAAATTGCGTACCCAGTGGAACGTCAATATCGTAGGCAGCCAGGACGGTTATTTTACACCAGAAACGCGTGATGCGGTGTTAGAGCGGATTCATGCCAGCGGTGCAGCGATTATTACTGTCGCAATGGGATCGCCGAAACAGGAGATCTTTATGCGTGACTGCCGAAAAATACATCCAGATGCGCTATATATGGGAATCGGCGGGACTTATGATGTTTTTACGGGGCATGTCAAACGGGCACCGAAAATTTGGCAGAATTTAGGCCTGGAATGGCTGTACCGTCTGCTATCTCAGCCAAGCCGCATCCGTAGGCAATTCAAGCTATTGAGGTTCCTTGGCTATTATTACGGGGGCAAACTCTAGCCCGGTAATTCTTTGTTTTAAGCCTGCCACGTGGAAAGTGTGTTATTCATATGTGGCTCATATGTGGCAGGTTTCCGCTTTGTCTCTCATCGCCGTCCCTTCGCACTTAGCAAAGACGTTGAAATAACTACCTTGTTATGTGATTAGATAATAGCCATCATTGATGCTGTTCTCCCCAATTGCGATGCCAAACAAGATTGGTATTGGTGTAATTTTATAATTTTTTATTTCACTGATTGGCAAAACGTGTTTTGATCCCTGCCTTTTTTACAACGATTGATTATCAATTCCTGTATTTTTTCTGTTTGCAAATATAGACATCATAAAAGTGGATAGGGAGTTTTATGAGTGATTCAAAACAGAGCCTGCAAAGGGGACTTGAGGCACGTCATATTGAACTGATTGCGCTAGGTGGCACAATCGGCGTAGGGTTGTTCATGGGGTCGGCCAGTACTTTGAAATGGGCTGGCCCTTCCGTTTTGCTGGCTTACATTATTGCTGGACTTTTTGTCTTTTTCATCATGCGTTCAATGGGAGAAATGTTGTTCCTTGAACCTGTCACCGGCTCATTCGCGTCTTTTGGGCATAAGTACCTTAGTCCTTATTGGGGCTGTCTGACGGCATGGGGCTATTGGTTCATGTGGGTTTCTGTGGGTATTTCCGAAATCACTGCCATCGGCGTATATGCCGAATTCTGGTTCCCGGAATTACCTCAGTGGGTTTCTGCGCTGGTAGCGGTCGGGTTAGTGGCTCTGGCGAATTTGGCGGCTGTACGCCTGTATGGTGAATTGGAATTCTGGTTTGCCATGATCAAAGTCACAACGATTATTGTGATGATTTTGATTGGCATTGGTTTGATTTTTTTTGGTTTAGGCAATGACTGGCAACCTATAGGATTAGATAACCTAACCTCACATGATGGTTTTTTCTCCGGTGGCTGGAAAGGCTTTTTATTTGCCCTGTGTATTGTTGTTGCTTCCTATCAGGGAGTTGAGCTGGTTGGTATCACTGCGGGTGAAGCGAAAAACCCACAAGTTACACTTAAGAAAGCGATCAACAATATTCTGTGGCGTATCCTGATCTTCTATGTTGGTGCTATTTTTATTGTTGTGACGCTGTTCCCGTGGACAGAAGTTGGCACGCATGGCAGCCCGTTCGTGATGACCTTTGCTAAAGTGGGTATTGCTTCTGCGGCCGCAGTGATTAACTTTGTTGTACTGACTGCGGCACTTTCTGGGTGTAACAGCGGCATGTACAGCGGTGGCAGGATGTTGTATGCCCTGGCTCAAAACCGTCAATTGCCTGCTTCGTTGCTGAAATTGTCGAAGAACGGTGTGCCGGTGAAATGTATCGCCATCACCATTGGCTGTTTGATTGCCGGTTCGAGCCTGAATTACCTGATTCCAAATCCACAATCGGTATTTGTTTACGTTTATAGTGCTAGTGTATTGCCTGGTATGGTGCCGTGGTTTGTGATTCTGGTAAGCCAACTGCGTTTCCGCAAACATCACGAAGAAGCGCTGAAACAGCATCGGTTTAAATCGATCCTATTCCCTTATGTCAATTACCTGACCTTGATTTTCCTGAGTTGTGTATTAGTCGGAATGGCGGTTAACCCGGATACGCGTTTCTCACTGATGGTAGGTGGGGCATTTTTGCTGATTGTGTCATGTATTTATTTCTTGGTTAATAGAATTTATTCACAGAAAAAATCACACTAGTTTGGTGGATTGATTCTTATACAATAAGACCTCTTGCGGTGGAAAAGTGTTGTCTTTATCAACTAAATGAGTAAAGCGTAAGCAAATGAATCATTTCTTTTAAAAAAGCACTGGACAGTACGACATTAAATCCGTACTATCCTCCACCGCAACGGCGTTAAGCGCCCGTAGCTCAGCTGGATAGAGCGCTGCCCTCCGGAGGCAGAGGTCTCAGGTTCGAATCCTGTCGGGCGCGCCATTTTAAGCGTGCAAGAGCAGTGACAATGAGTTATCGTGGTCGATAGCGCTTCGTTGTGGCAGTAGTTTTAAGTAGTAAACAGTATATAAAAGATAGCTGTTATGGTGGCTATAGCTCAGTTGGTAGAGCCCTGGATTGTGATTCCAGTCGTCGCGAGTTCGAGTCTCGTTAGCCACCCCATCTTTTTTATGACACGCGAGGGTGGCGGAATTGGTAGACGCGCTAGCTTCAGGTGTTAGTGTCCTTACGGACGTGGGGGTTCAAGTCCCCCCCTTCGCACCATAAAAAAGAGAAAAAATATATTTCGGCGAGTAGCGCAGCTTGGTAGCGCAACTGGTTTGGGACCAGTGGGTCGGAGGTTCGAATCCTCTCTCGCCGACCAGATTCTGAGAAATCCCCGCAATAGCGGGGATTTTTCTTTGTATTGCTTTGCCAATCAAAAATTTTCCTATCAATAAAAAATTCCCTTGCGGATAAAAACACTTATTTTTCCCTTTTATTTCTTTTTAATTTCTTTATTGATTCCCTTGGTATGGCATTAAATATCATGGTTTTTCTTAAGGAATTAACCGGTTGTTTTAAAAGTTATTTTTAGATTGATGTTGTATTTCAACGACAAACCATACCATCAGGTGTCTCAGAATAACGACATTTAACTTATTGATTTTTATTGTATAAATGTGAACACCTTGAAGCACGTCTCAAATGGGAGACGGTATTTTTGATTGTTTTTAGTAAAAATCAGGATATCTATTATAGAAAGTCAGTCAAAACGTGGGTAAGGAAAGCTTATCTTGGTTGAAAAAGTTGGCACGTTAAGTGCATTATAAAAAATTGTAGATACTCATCCTACTCCTTATGACAGCACATGACTTCATAAACTCCGGGATGATGTAGAGCTGATTGTCAGTGCCTATGGTCCACGTTATAGATGAGTAAGCATCACTGTCTTTTCATCACAAACCGGACACAACGTTGAGTGAGGCACTATCCGTCTGTAGACCTGATTGTATTTATACACCTGTCTTTTTGATAGGTGTTTTTTTTGTCTGTAGAAATACGGCGCACCTCAGTTAATGTCTCAATGGTATCCATATCGTTGTTAACTGAGGTGTGAAATAGCCGGGTTTATGCTTCGTTATTTTTCAAGGTCGTCATTGCGCTTTAAAGTCAGCATAAAACCTTTGCTACGGATTTGGGCGGCTTCTTCGCGTTTCTGCAATCTGTCGAGTGCATCGGCAAGCCATGCGTAATCATGGGCATCCGGTCGCTGTGCAAGCGCTGCTTTAAAGGCCGTTTCAGCGTTAACCCATTCACCATTGCGTAAAGCAACCTGCCCTATGGTGCTGTTGAGCAGCGGTGTCGCACCATGTTGCTTTAATTGATGGGTAAGCGTTTTTTGTATCGCTTCGGGATCGCTGGTTTTAAGATGCGGAATCAAGAGCAGGAGACGTTCGTCGTATTGCTGTTTTAATCCATTCAGAATGATTTGCTGGGCTGTATCGTGATCATTGCACTCAATCAAATGTTCGGACATAGCGACTTGTAGCACGATATCATTGCGGATCTTGCGGCTTTGCTCTTTCCACCATGCCTTCAGACCAGAACTGCCTTTTTCTGCCATAATTTGATTCATTAACCCGACATAGGCTTGCTGACGCAGTTTAAGGATTTCGTCTTCACTATGCAGATCAATTTTCATGATTGAAGGCAAGATATCAATCAATGATTGATAAGCACCTGAAAGAGAATAAGCCTGTTCAGCCAGCCGCAATACTTCAGGGTGGCGAGGGGCATAGTTCAGCAGTTTATCCACACCATTGCGTGCGGCATGAATTTCGCCTTGTGCCAATTGGATACGTACACGGGTAATATCGACAGGGAGTTGATCCTTATCTGCAACTTCTGCGGCACGCTCAATATACTGGTTGGTACGGAAATAGTCACCGCGCTGTTGAGCTGCTTCTGCTGCCAACAAATAGTTCACGACAGGATGCTCTGCATGATCAACATTGCGGGTCATTAGACGCTCAACCTGCTTGAAATCTCCTTCGGCCAGTTTGAGCAGGGCCTGTTTGGTTTGTGAACGTGCCCGGCTGCGTTTATATCCACCAAAGATCCAGCTATGGGTGAACGTGCTGGTACGCTTTAACCGACGATAACACCAACCGATAAAAATCAGCAGGAATTGTAACAAGAGAAACATAATCACCATAGCAGTGATGCTGGTGGTGATATTCTTACTGTCTGTTTGGATCAAAACGTACCCTTGATGCCCGGACATCAAGGGGCCAAGTATGATGCCCACAATAAGAATAATGAACAGCAATAATATCTTCAGCATACTTAGCTCTCCTCAGAAGATGTATCTGCCTGATCGGAAGCTTCTGCTGCTGGAGCCGGTTGTGATTGCGTTTCTGGTTGAGTTTCAGGCTTGGTTCCTGATTCTGTTTCAGGTTTGGTTTCTGGTTGGGATGATATGGAATGCGGTAGATTGTAGATCCGCTTACGCACAAGATCTGCCAATATTGGTTGGCTGCTCAATTGTTCAGGAACATCAATAGAAAGAGGACGTTCTTGCAGTGAATCAACTTCATGTAAAAAATTTTCTGTATCTGGCGCTGAGGTATCAAAATAACTTCTTACCCATTCTCCGACGGAGCTCAACGCTTTCTTGTAAATTTCACTCTGATGGCGGGGAACTGCCTGTGCAGCGATCAGCAGTTTGGAACGGATGTTTTCACGTAGGTAAATATCCTGATTAGGCGCCAATAGTGGTTCTTTGTTGCTATCACGAGGAGTAATAGTAATGAAGTTATCCATAAAGCTGTGCCAACTACTGCTCAGGTTTTTACGCCAGTCGGAAAGTGAGGCCGTGATTTCATCATTGTTAGTTTCCATCGGCGTGGCTTGTTCCACTTTGTCAAACAGGGGCAAGTTATTGACTTGGTTTGATAGTTGGTTCAGAGTCAGAATAATACCATCCAAATCAAGCTGATTGATTTTAGTCAGAGATTCAATATCCTCCCTGATAGCTTGGCGGGCATAGAGCAGGCTGGGATCATCCATCTCAGCAAGATTCTGGTCAGCATCTTTCATCAATGCGATGGCTGTTGTGACATCTTGCTCACTCCATATTTTGCGCCCGGCCATTTTAACGAGAGAACTTGCTTGTGCCAGTCGCCAGTTTTCGATATCCGTATTTGAAAGTTCTGAAACACGGGATTGAAGCTCTGCCAGATGGTCATCCAGTTGCTGGTTTCGTGATTTGAATTCTTGTAAGGAAGAATCGAATTTTTGGAGTTTGGCATCAACGTCTTGTTTATTGGCAGAGTGCTGTTGTGTCAGAGAGGCGATTTCTTGCTGAAGAGCGAGATTTTCGGCGCTTAATGCTGCATTCTGCTGTTTACCATGATAATAAATGTAAAGACCACCAACACCGATTGCCAGCGAAATGGCAATTGAGAGCGTATTGCCTACCCATCCATAACGTTTGGGTTTATGGGGAGCCGTTTCAGGCTGCTGAGGGCGTTTTGTCTCAACCGCATCGGTGGACTGCTTTTGTTCCGTCATAATGGACATCCCATATTGGTTTATTCCAGCGCCTGGATTAAGGCGTCATTATCTGCACTCTTGGCTACTTTTATTGTTTGCCAGCCCAATGTTTGGGCAATATTAGCAAGGCGTTCGCTGACTACAACCAGACAGCAACTCAACAACCACGCTTTTCCATCGCTATCAGTTACTAAGTTATATAACAGTTGCAGCATTTCGCCACTTGTAACAACAATGGTTTTTATACCATATTGTTGCCAGTGATAACTGAAATCGGCTGCATGATATTTAACTGGCTGTCGTGAATAACATTCACAGTAATCCACTACTCCTCCCCGCATTCTTAACGTGGAAGCAATGACCTCACGGCCGCCATTACCTCGGAGCAATAAAATCTTTTTATTACTCGTCTTCTGTAGAGCGGGGAGTTTTAGTAGATCTTCACTGGTTTCACCTTGTCTGGACCAAGCGATTTCTAACCCGGTTTGTTGATGAAACATCAGGGAAGTCGATTTACCGATGCCATAGTAAGAGAGCTTATCAGGCCATGACAGGCCCTCTTGAATAAGCCGCTGATTGGCATAATGAACGGCGTTTTTTGATAACAGGAAAACCAGATCCCCCGCAGATAACCATTGCAGTTTTTGTGACAACAATGGCAAATCGGCTCCCGGATAAATTTCGATGAGTGGTGCGCTGAAGGCTGTTTTTCCGCTAGCCCGCAATCGCCTGACTAAGTCCTCTCCTGCGGGAGCAGGGCGGGTGATCAAAATGCTCATTCAGGTGGATTCCTCTGGTATACGCTGGCCAAAATTTGGCGGGCGCCTTTTTCCAATAACTCCTCCGCCAATGCTACTCCAGCCTGACGGGCCTCTTCTGGTAATACCCTTCTTTCGCCGCGTACGATAACTTTACCATCAGGTGCGCCAACCAGAGCACGTAGCCAGATCTTGTCTTCTTGCCAGACGGCATAACTGCCAATCGGTACCTGACAACCCCCTTCAAGGCGGGTATTCATGGCCCGTTCAGCAAGCACACAAGTTTCTGTTCTGGCGTGGTTCAAGGGAGCCAGCAGTTCACGGGTTTGCTGATCATCAAGCCGGCATTCAATCCCCACAGCACCTTGACCGACGGCTGGCAGCAGTAACTCTGGTGCCAATGGCGTGCGAATGCGCTCTTCGAGCCCTAGTCTTTTTAGCCCTGCCGTTGCAAGGATAATGGCATCGTAATCGCCGTTATCAAGTTTGCTCAGGCGGGTGCCGACATTACCGCGCAAATCACGGACGACAAGGTCAGGGCGTATCTGGCGAATTTGGCACTGACGGCGTAAGCTGGATGTCCCAACAATACTGCCTGCCGGCAAATCATCAAGCGAGGCGTATTTTACTGAAACAAAAGCATCCCGTGGATCATCCCGTTCGCAGATTGTGACCAACCCCAAACCGTCGGGAAATTCGACAGGGACATCTTTCATAGAATGGACAGCGATATCAGCGCGTTTTTCAAGCAATGCCAGTTCTAATTCTTTCACGAACAGGCCCTTGCCTCCCACCTTTGCTAATGGTGTATCAAGGATAATATCGCCACGTGTGACCATTGGAACCAGCTCTACTTTCAATTCTGGATGAAAGTGTTCCAGTTGTTTTTGAACATATTGCGCTTGCCACATAGCCAATGGGCTTTGGCGGGTAGCGATACGAATGATTTTCATTGTCATGGATAAATATATTGGGTATGGCGGCTTTTTAGCCACTAATTAGCCACCAATGAGTGAGAAAATAGCGCCAGTTTTAACATTTCAATGATTTTTTTTCCAGTTACGAAAAGACCAGAAAAAGTAAAATAGTATATGGATATACAGTTTATAAGATAAAAATAATTTTAAATATTAAAATAATGTTTTATTTAAATGGAGAAAATAAACAAAAAGATTGATTTAAAAGCAAATTAACATTTTAAGATGAGTTGGTTAGTAAAAAACGACGAGAGATTATTAACAATTAAAAAATATTATCAGGGGAATATAACTCTGGAAGTCTGATGCTTTACAATACCTTACATCCTTTATATGAAAAATAATCAACTATAATACTTATTTGAAAAAACATATTTTTGTATCTGTTTTGTGATTAAATTAATATTTTACAAAGAGTTAATTGCTATTTGGCTATTGCAGGTGAGGCGAAAGAGTGGTAGCGCATACTTTACGCTTCGACTGCAAGGTGTTAAATTGATCACGTTTCCGACAATAAGTTTGTAAAAATAATTTTAAATCATCTTGTAATACCACGCGTTATCGGAAACAGGGGACTACTTTAGGCACTGGAACTGATATCAGGCGAAACTCTTGTATCTCTATATTGAAACGCTGAAGCAGCGACTGGATGCAATTAACCAACTTAGACTAGAGCGCGCAACTAGCTCAATGAGTGACGCTTTTAAACAAGTTTACAGTTTAATTCCAGTATTATTACATTATCATCATCCAATGATGCCAGGTTATATCAAAGGCAGCGTTCCTCATGGCGTTTGCTTTTTTACGCCTGATGAATCACAGCAGTTTTGGATTAATGATCTGGAAAGCCAGCTTGCTGGTGCCTTGTCGCATACCTCCAATGGTGAATTGCCGATTACGGGAATTTACTCAATGGGCAGTACTTCCTCTATAGGCCAAAGTTGTTCCTCTGACGTGGATGTTTGGGTTTGTCATCAATCCTGGCTGGATAGTGATGAGAAAGCGTTATTGGAGCAAAAATGTACCTTGATAGAACAGTGGGCAGCGACGCTGGGCGTTGAGGTTACCTTCTTTCTGATTGATGAAAATCGTTTTCGGCATCATGCCAGCGGCAGTCTGGGTGGTGAAGATTGCGGTTCTACCCAACATATTCTTCTGCTTGATGAATTTTATCGCACTGCGGTTTGTATGGCCGGTAAACGCTTGCTGTGGGCGATGGTTCCTGTGGAAGAGGAAGCACATTACGATGAATATGTGCTTTCCCTCTATGCGCAAGGTGTTCTAACGCCAAATGAATGGCTGGATTTGGGCGGTTTGGGTGAACTGTCTGCGGAAGAATATTTTGGAGCGAGTCTTTGGCAGCTTTATAAAAGTGTGGATTCTCCTTATAAGGCGGTATTGAAAAGCCTGTTGCTGGAAGCTTATTCATGGGAATACCCCAACGGAAAACTACTGGCTATGGAAATGAAACAGTACTTCCATGATGGCGCGATTGTTTCTTTTGGCCTTGATGCTTATAGCATGATGTTGGAACGTGTAACCCGTTATCTGACTGCCACAAACGACCTTACGCGCCTGGATTTGGCGCGTCGTTGTTTTTACCTGAAGGTATGTGAAAAGTCACTGGAAGGCCGTGATGATAAAGGCTGTACAGGATGGCGTCATCAGGTTATATCCCAGTTGGTGCATGAATGGGATTGGGATGATAACAAACTCGCAATGCTGGATAATCGCAACTCGTGGAAGATTGAGCAGGTGCGTGAGGCACATAATGAATTGCTCGATACCATGATGCAGAGTTATCGCAACCTGATTCGTTTTGCCCGCCGTAACAATTTAAGTGTGAGTGCCAGCCCGCAGGATATCGGGGTATTGACCCGTAAATTGTATGCGGCTTTTGAAGCATTACCGGGTAAAGTGACGCTGGTGAATCCTCAGATATCCCCGGATTTGTCAGAACAAGATCTGACTTTCATTTATGTTCCGCCGGGACGTGTCAACCGCAGTGGTTGGTATCTTTACAACTGTGCTCCCACGATAGGATCGATTATTGGGCACCAACCACTGGAATATAACCGCTATTTGAATAAGTTAGTTTCCTGGACATATTTTAATGGATTACTGACCAAAGACACCCGGATTCATGTTCATCATGGGAAATCACAGTGCGACAGAAATAAATTGTGTGATTTGGTCAATGATATTGCCACGCATTTTCCGATCCGTCTGCCGGCACCTACGCCAAAAGCGTTGTACAGCCCTTGTGAAATTCGCCACTTAGCGATCATTGTCAACTTGGAAGAAGATCCGACAGCGGCATTTTCCAATCAGTTTGTTCATTTTGATCTGAGGAAACTGAATGTTTTCAGTTTTGGTGAGTTGCAGCAATGTTTGGTGGGCAGCATCGATTTACTTTACCGCAACTCATGGAATGAAGTGAGAACCCTGCATTTCAGTGGAGAACAATCAGTACTGGAAGCATTAAAGACCATATTAGGTAAAATGCATCAGGATGCCGCACCACCGTCTGACGTTGAAGTCTTCTGTTACAGCAAACATCTGGGCGGGCTTATCTGTACCCGTATCCGGCAACTGGTTTCAGAATGTATAGAATTGCGCCTTTCCAGTAATCGTCAGGATCCTAATCGCTTTAAAGCGTTACGTATTTCAGGCCAAACCTGGGGGCTCTTTTTCGAACGGTTAAACGTTTCGGTTCAAAAACTGGAAAATGCGGTGGAATTCTATGGTGCAATTTCCAATACCAAACTGCATGGTCTGCCAGTCAAAATTGATACTAAAGAAAAACATTTACCGCCTGTGATCGATGGGTTTGCTTGTGAAGGTATTATCCAGTTTTTTTTCGAAGATATTGAGAAGAAGCAAGGATTCAATATTTATATCCTTGACGAATCAAATCGGGTAGAAATCTATTCGCATTGTGAAGGAAGTAAAGAAGAGTTGGTACGTGATATCAGCCGTTTTTATTCTTCATCACACGATCGCTTTACTTATGGTTCCAGTTTTATCAATTTCAACTTGCCGCAATTCTATCAAATCGTTAAGAAAGGCGAGCGTACTCATGTGGCGCCCTTTGTGGATGGAACGTTCCCGCTGGATAATATAGAGACCAACGATACAAGACCCTATGATGGCCGCCTTGAGGGATCCTGTGGCGCTCATGATACCTATCGCTCTTTGTATCACTGTTGATATATCCCAATAGGTTTCAAGTATCAAGTAGTCGTCAGCAAGGCCGCAACATTAAGCGCCTGTTTTTTAGGCGCTTGTAAAAGGCGGTCACGAAAAGTGAAATGCTTCACCGCTCTGCTCTGTAATGGCTTGTGCCAGCATGGAGATAAAATCGTTACCACTGCGATCACAAATCCATTGATTATCACGATAATCAAAATGATACCCTCCATTTTTGGTTGCCAGCCAAATTTGATGGAAAGGTTCCTGACGGTTGATGATGATTTTGCTGTCGTTTTCAAAACTTAGCGTCATCACACCGCCATTGGTTTCACAGTCAATGTCTGCATCCCCATCGTAATTATCCAGTTGTTCTTCAAGATGAAGCATCAATTGATCGGCTAATTGATGAAATTCGCTATCGTTCATGTTTATTTCCTATTTGCTTTTCAGGGCCTAGCTGCGATTATAGAGAGTATTGGCGCATGAATCACAGGCATTAATATGATGAAAAAACAACTCCGTTGGTCATTGACTATCATAACACTACTCTCTCTGGCTGGTTGCGGTTTGAAAGGCCCTCTTTATTTTCCACCTGCGGAGGCATCTGCAACACAGGCTCCTGTGAAGAAGGTGGATAAAGTGCAGCCAGAGAGCACGTCAGACAGTACGCCAGCGGATGCTCAAAGACAGTGAGTCGGTAATGTGATTTTTCTTGGAGTCGTATATGCAGTTCTCCAAAATGCACGGTCTCGGCAATGATTTTATGGTCGTTGATGCAGTGACCCAAAATGTTTATTTTTCTCCAGAATTAATTTGCCGTCTGTCTGATCGGAATACCGGGATAGGTTTTGATCAGCTTCTGATTGTTGAAGCACCTTATGATCCTGACTTAGACTTTCACTATCGTATTTTTAATTCAGATGGCAGCGAGGTTTCTCAGTGTGGTAATGGGGCGCGCTGCTTTGCCCGTTTTGTTCGTTTGAAGGGCTTGACGAATAAGCGTGATATTAAAGTCAGTACGCGAGCAGGTCGGATGGTATTGAGCATCACAAATGATGATCAAGTCTGTGTCAATATGGGGGAACCGGACTTTGAGCCGCAACGCGTTCCCTTTCGGGCCAATAAAGCTGAGAAAACCTATATTATCCGGGCGATCGAACGCACGGTACTGTGTGGTGTAGTGTCGATGGGAAATCCTCATTGTGTCATACAAGTTGAAGATATAGACACGGCTGATGTGGAAGTGCTTGGGGCTGTGTTGGAAAATCACGAGCGCTTTCCTGAGCGGGTGAATGTCGGTTTTATGCAGATTATGAATCGGGGCCGTATTCGGCTGCGGGTCTTTGAGCGTGGAGCGGGCGAGACACGGGCGTGTGGCAGTGGTGCATGTGCAGCCGTGGCGGTAGGTATCCAGCAAGATCTTCTGGATAAGCAGGTTCAAGTTGATCTTCCGGGCGGCTCTTTGCAGATTCGTTGGGACGGGCCGGGCAAACCTCTCTTTATGACCGGGCCTGCAACCCACGTTTATGACGGCACGATTCATTTGTGATTGATTCTGTGTTTATTGAGTCATTCTTGGAATATGGGGCATTGGAAAATGGGTGAAAAAGACGAACCATTGCGTATCGAAGACAGACTGAATGATCAAGCGGTAGTGGATTATTTGCTGAATAATCCAGATTTTTTTATCCGCAATGCCAATCTGGTCGATAATATAAGAGTTCCCCATCCGGTGCGGGAGTGCGTTTCTTTAATGGAATGGCATATGAACCGCCAGAGGAAACGCATCCGTTATTTGGAAGATGATTTAATCCATTTGATGGAGCAGGCAAAACAAAATGAAGTGCTATTTAGCAGCCTGCTGCAATTACTGTCAGATCTCTCTGGTGCCAAAAGTTTACAGGATTTTCTTTCCCGTTTGAGTTCATGGACAAAAACACTTGGATTAAGTAACAGCTATATTCGGTTGTTCAGTGATAAATGGCATCTTGGGGCACCACTGAACTCACCGGAATTGGCGATATCCCGCCATTCTTTTGAACCTGTCCGCATAAAGCGATTTGGTGATACAAATCATTACCTTGGTATTTTGCATGGCCCGGAAATTTTATTACTGATGCCACAAGCGCGTCATGTTGGTTCTGTAGCGATTTCCCTTTTAGGGTCACAGGGGGATTTGGGTATGGTGATTTTCAATAGCCATGATAAACGGCATTATCATGAAGATATGGGAACTGACCTTCTCGGCCATTTGGCGAAACTGCTGCCGGGGCTATTATCCCGCTGGATTGAACGCGCATGAACCAGCCTATCGATCTGCTGTTGGAGCCTGTCGAAGCCTTTTTACACTATTTGAGGGTTGAACGGCGCTTAAGCCCGGTCACGATAACCAACTATCGACGCCATTTGGCCGTTCTGGCGGAAATGTCACTGGAGATAGGAGTTTGTGAGTGGCAGGCGCTTGATCCGGCAAAAGTCAAAATGTTTGCTTCTCGCAGTCGCCGGGCAGGATTGCAGTCAGCCAGCCTCGCCCTGCGTCTTTCTTCCTTACGCAGTTTTCTTGACTGGATGATGACACAGGGAAAGTTGGATGCCAATCCTGCTAAAAGTGTCAGTGCGCCCCGTAAAAAAAGACACTTACCGAAAAACATGGATGTGGATGAAGTTAATCAATTACTCAACATTAATTTGAATGATCCTCTGTCAGTGCGTGACAGAACCATGCTGGAAGTAATGTATGGAGCGGGCCTGCGTCTGTCTGAGTTGGTTGGCCTTGATTGTCGCCATTTGGATCTGGAAGGTGGCGAAGTTTGGGTACACGGCAAAGGCAGCAAAGAGCGTAAAGTGCCGTTCGGCCATATGGCGCAGGAATGGCTTCAGCGTTGGCTGGAAATGCGGGAGCTGTTTGAGCCAGAAGATAATGCGCTTTTTATTTCCACCAAGAGTGGAAAACGGATCTCTGCCCGTAACGTACAAAAACGATTTGAGCAATGGGGTATCCGGCAAGGCGTAAATAGCCATATCAACCCCCATAAATTGCGCCACTCTTTTGCTACGCATATTTTGGAATCCAGTGGTGATCTGCGTGCTGTACAGGAATTGCTTGGTCATGCCAACCTGTCAACGACTCAGATCTATACGCATCTGGATTTCCAGCATTTGACCAAAGTCTATGATGTCGCCCACCCCAGAGCTAAACGAGGGAAATCATAATGCGTTTTTATCGGCCTCTCGCACCGTTTGCTGCGATGACATTCGATCTGGACGATACTCTTTACGATAACCATCCTGTGATCGATAAAACCGAAAAAGAAGTGTTGTGTTTTATCAGGCAGTACGATGCCAAATTTCGCTACTTTGAGCGTGAAGATCTGTATTTATATCGTCAGGCTGTCCTTGAACAAGAGCCTGAAATCTATCATGACGTTACATCATGGCGTCGGCAATCCGCTGAGCTGATGTTTAACCATCACGGTTTTAACTATGAGGAAACGATACGTGGCACGGATGAGATTATGTCTTGCTTTAGGTACTGGCGTAATAAAATCACCGTTCCGGAATCGACCTATAAGACCTTATCCGCGTTGGCGGAAAAAATTCCGTTGGTCGCAATCACCAATGGGAATGCTGAACCTGAGGCATGTGGGCTTGCCCCTTATTTCGAGTTTGTGCTGAAAGCCGGATTGGATGGGCGTTCCAAGCCTTACCCGGATATGTACCGTCTGGCGGCTGAACGGTTGAATCTGCCGATAAATCAGATCCTGCATGTGGGGGATAACTTAAATACAGATGTCGAAGGTGCCCTGTACAGTGGAATGCAGGCGTGTTGGATTAACATTGAGAATAAAGATCTGATGCAGGAACCCGAAGGGCGCTTGGTTCCACATGTTGAGATTTCTGATTTGGCTTCTTTGATAGCACTGATATAATTTCAGATTGTAATCTGTATAAAAAAACAGTGATACTGAGTCATTGCAAATAACTGATGGTAATTATGGACGTTTCTTATCTGCTCGAAAGCCTGAATGATAAACAACGCGAAGCGGTCGCGGCATCTCGTACTAATATGTTGGTGCTGGCAGGGGCTGGTAGCGGGAAAACGCGCGTATTGGTTCACCGAATCGCCTGGTTACTGTCAGTTGAAAATGCCTCACCGTTTTCCATCATGGCGGTCACGTTTACCAATAAAGCCGCCGCTGAGATGCGCCATAGAATTGAAAGCCTGATTGGCACCAGTCAGGGTGGAATGTGGATCGGTACATTCCATGGCCTTGCCCACCGCTTGCTGCGAGCCCATCATCTTGATGCCAACCTGCCACAGGATTTTCAGATCCTTGATAGTGAAGATCAGCATCGCTTAATCAAGCGTATCATCAAGGCAATGAATCTGGATGACAAACAGTGGCCGGCTCGTCAGGGTATGTGGTACATCAATGGTAAAAAAGATGAAGGCTTGCGTCCGCAACATATCGAAAGCTACGGCAATCCGGTGGAAGCAACCTGGCTGAAAATCTATCAAGCCTATCAGGAAGCGTGTGATCGCGCCGGATTGGTCGATTTTGCTGAGTTGCTGTTGCGTGCTCATGAATTGTGGCTGAATAAGCCGCAGATTCTGCAACATTATCGGGAACGTTTTACTAATATTCTGGTAGACGAATTTCAGGATACCAACAGTATTCAATACGCTTGGATTCATCTATTGGCTGGCGATAGCGGCAAGGTAATGATTGTCGGGGACGACGACCAGTCTATTTATGGTTGGCGTGGTGCGCAGGTGGAAAATATCCAGCGTTTCCTTAAAGATTTTCCGGGCGCGGAAACTATTCGTCTGGAACAGAATTACCGTTCGACCAGTAATATTCTTAAGGCTGCCAATGCCTTGATCGCGCATAACAACGATCGTTTGGGCAAAAATTTGTGGACAGAAGGGAGCGAAGGCGAGTCTATTTCATTGTATTGCGCCTTCAATGAACTGGATGAATCCCGTTATGTGGTTGGCCGAATCAAGCATTGGTTGGATAATGGCGGAGCATTGAAAGAGTGTGCGATTCTGTATCGCAGTAACGCTCAATCTCGAGTGCTGGAAGAAGCCTTGTTACAAGCCTCCATGCCCTACCGCATTTATGGTGGTCAGCGCTTCTTTGAGCGTCAGGAAATCAAAGATGCCTTATCTTACTTGCGCTTGGTGGCAAACCGTCATGATGACGCGGCTTTTGAACGTGTGGTGAACACACCGACACGCGGCATTGGTGACAGAACGCTTGATGTTGTACGCCAAGTGGCGCGTGATCAGCAAAAAACCTTATGGGAAAGTTGCCTGTCGCTGATTCAGGAAAAAGTGCTGGCAGGACGGGCTGCATCGGCATTGCAGCGTTTCATAGAATTAATTGAAGCGCTGGAAACAGAAACACAAGAAATGCCGCTGCATGTCCAAACTGATCGTATTATCCGCGATTCTGGTTTGTGGGCGATGTATCAGCAAGAAAAAGGTGAAAAAGCGCAGGCGCGTATCGAAAACCTTGAAGAATTGGTGACGGCAACTCGTCAATTCAGTTATCAGGATGAAGACGAGGATCTACTGCCATTACAAGCCTTCCTTTCTCATGCGGCGCTTGAATCTGGGGAAAGCCAGGCAGACGCTTATCAGGATGCTGTGCAATTGATGACTTTGCACTCGGCAAAGGGTCTGGAATTTCCGCAAGTCTTTATTGTGGGCATGGAAGAGGGCATGTTCCCGAGCCAGATGTCCATTGAAGAGGGCGGACGACTGGAAGAAGAGCGTCGTTTGGCCTATGTGGGTGTCACAAGGGCGATGCAAAAACTGACATTGACCTATGCTGAAAGTCGTCGCTTATATGGTAAAGAAGTGTACCACCGTCCATCTCGTTTTATTGGTGAATTGCCGACAGAATGTGTAACAGAAGTTCGTTTGCGAGCTACAGTATCCCGTCCGGTCAGTCACAAACGGCTGGGTACGCCGATCAGTGCCAGCGATAGTGGTTATGCACTGGGTCAACGCGTACGCCATCCCAAATTTGGTGAAGGGACAATTATCAATATAGAAGGCAGTGGGGAACATTGCCGCTTGCAAATCGCGTTTCAGGGTGAAGGCATTAAGTGGCTGGTGGCTGCTTATGCCAGACTCGAAACGGGCCAATAATCCGGTCGAATGTTGACAGGCTTTTTCTTCTAAGCGTAACATTCGCGCCTTACGATAAACGTAGGGAGTATAAGGAGACTTATGGTACATGCTGAACGCATTTAAATTAGAGAATAATCGCCTGCTCCGTCTTGAACTTGAAGAAGGTGATCAGTTATCTGACTCCATGTGGGTAGATTTAGTGGGATTGGGTGATGATGATCGTCTCCGCGTCCAGAATGAGCTGGGACAAGTCTTGGCGACCCGCACAGAATTGGATGACATTGAGGCGTCGGCCCGTTTTTTTGAAGATGAAGATGGTATGCACGTCCACTCATTCTTCTATTTCGAAGACGCCGAAGACCATGCCGGCAACTCGACAGTCGCATTTACTATTCGTGACGGTCGTCTCTACACATTGCGAGAGCGTGAACTCCCTGCATTTCGATTGTACCGAATGCGCGCCCGTAACCAGACAATGGTTGACGGGAATGCCTATGAACTGCTGATGGACTTGTTCGAAACCAAAATCGAACAATTGGCGGATGTCATTGAAAATATCTACAGCGTGCTGGAATCCCTGAGCCGGGTCATTATGGAAGGCAAACAGGGGGATGAATTTGATTCGGCTTTGTCTAACCTTGCAGAGCAGGAAGACATTGGCTGGAAAGTTCGCCTGTGTTTGATGGATAGCCAACGCGCCCTGAACTTCCTTGTGCGCCGTGCCCGTTTGCCTGCCAATCAATTGGAGCAGGCTCGTGAAATTCTGCGGGATATTGAATCCCTGTTGCCGCACAACGAATCGTTGTTTCAGAAAGTTAACTTCCTGATGCAGGCCGCGATGGGTTTTATCAACATTGAACAAAGCCGGATTATCAAAATTTTCTCCGTTGTTTCTGTGGTATTCCTGCCACCAACGCTGGTGGCTTCCAGCTATGGAATGAACTTCGAATTTATGCCGGAGCTGCATTGGACATTCGGCTATCCTGCGGCTATCGGCCTGATGATTGCGGCGGGATTGGCTCCTTACCTCTACTTTAAACGGAAAAACTGGCTGTAATCATTCCGGCTTTCATTTTTTAACTAGTCGCTTTGTTGGTTTTTCTGCCGACCCCAGTTACATAGTCAGCTATGTTTCTGGGGGCTGTCTCTCGTTATACTGCGATTTGAAATCTATTAGAGTGGTATCTGTATTCAGTAATTTTACTTAATACAGAGAGTTGTTGTGGGAACTATAAAATTTATAACTTATAAGTAATATATAGCTCTTGAGTTATAATTGTTTCTATTATACGCTAACTATCAAATTTGGCAGGGCGTTTATGCTTAATTGAGGGGGAATATGTTTCAACTAGAGTTTCACCCTGAAGTGCTGAATGAAATTTCCCGGTTAAATAAAATAATAAAAGCTAAAGTTTTGAATGCGCTGGATAAGCTGGAAATGCGAGGTTATGAATTGCGTTACCCAGATACGAAACCTATCCAAGGACAGCTTCTTGAATTAAGGACAAACGGGAAAGATATATCGAGGACTTTTTTTGCATTTGAGAAAGACAGAAGAATCTATATTCTTCGTACCTTTATCAAGAAAAGTGCAAAAACACCAACCTCAGAAATTGAACTGGCATTAAAACGACTGAAGGAGTTACTTGATGAAAGTTAAAGGTATCCCATACTCTGACGTTAAAGCTACACTGCTTCAAGATCCTGAAGTTTTATCAGCGTATTTGGTTGAGAAGAAAAAAGAAGAAATGAGAGAGTTTCTCATTAATATGAGGAAGAAAGCAGGTTTAAATAGTAGTCAACTTGCTGAAAGAATGGGAATTAGTCAACCAGCAGTCAGCAAATTGGAAAACAACGCAATCAATGCGAGCTTATCCCGACTTGAACGCTATGCTGAGGCGTGTGGTACTTCATTGAAAATAAGCTCAGAAGATGGCGAACTTATCCTATTCTGAATCCATTCTTCTTTTTCAACAAGAACTGACCCTATTTACCAAGACAGTTTTGGGTCAGTTCAGTAATAATGCTGATTTATTTCCGCAAACGACGCTGCGTATAAAGCGCATCCAGTGTAAACAGAATCAACGCAGCCCAAATAAAGCCAAAAGTGATCAAACGATCTGGGCCAATCTTCTCACCATAAACCAGCGTTGCTAACAAGAACATCATGGTTGGGCCAAGATACTGGAAGAAACCCAGCGTGGACAAACGAAGATGTGCCGCCGCTGCGGTAAAGAGCAACAGTGGTACAGTCGTAATAATACCGGCAGCAATCAACATCAGGTTCAAGGAGTATGTATTCTCCAACATATTGCTGGTTGGGCTATTGGTGAAGAACAACAGGTAACTCAGAGCGACAGGAAATACCCAAACTGTCTCAATCAACATACCTGTTTGTGCATCTACCCCTAGTTTTTTGCGGATCAACCCATAGACGGCAAATGTCGTTGCTAAGTACAAGCCAATCACGGGTACAGAGCCAAATTGCACTATCTGAATGAGTACGCCTGTAAATGCCAATAATACGGCAATCCACTGCATACGGCGGAAACGTTCACCAAGGAACAACATGCCAAACAACACACTCACCAGAGGGTTAATAAAATATCCCAGACTCGCTTCAAGCAGATGGTTATTATTGACCGCCCAAATATAAGTCAGCCAGTTACTGGTAATCGTGAAGGCGGTAAAACCTAGCAATAACAAGGTCTTTGGTTGACGGACAATCGCCCAGACCTGACGCCAGTGACGAGTGACTGTCAGCATCAGCACCATAAAAAATACAGACCATATAACACGGTGCGATACGATTTCATCGGGGGGAACATATTGTATGCTCTTGAAGTAAATGGGAGCCAGCCCCCAAATAAAATAGGCTCCTAAGGCATACAAGATACCTTTGGCAGTCTGTTGGTTGCTCATAATATCCTTGAATGTTTAGAGAATTAAGAAGAGATGTGAGGGTATCAGCCCATAACCTATACAATGTGGCATCGGGATGAATGATTTACAAGGTATTAATGACCTAATGAACTAATAAAATTTAATCGTCTATTTTATCAGCATATTATGCTAGAATTAGCGGAATTTTACAGTGGAATAATCTTTTTTGGTGCCTTGAACTTCGCTTTTTTTCTAAAATAACTACATGTGATAACATTGGGCAATATCTTTGAAATGAATGATGGTCAGTATGAGATTGACTGATTTCCCTGATGGATAGTTATGCGGGGAGCTAAAGGGAACAGGTCAGAGGTCAATATTGGCGAGGGATAAATATAGTTATCTAAAACCCATTAACGACCTAAATGGTATTTTCAGCTTATCTGGACAATCCAGCCCTCTTACTTTTACTGCCATATTATGGTCTCTTAGCTTATTGCATAACTGTGCAACATCTTTCGGTGTCCGGCATTGACTCATGGAATAGCCTGGGCCTAATACATTTTCAACTCCACCCGCTTTTAATATCTTAGCAACCATTGTTGAGCAATTTTTATTAAGGGGGTTATAACTATGGTTCATTTGGAGATTGCCATACATTTTTCCATTATAGATTTTATTCTTTTCGTGTTGCATTTTTACAACATCTAAGCCAATCAGATAATATTCCAAATGAGGGGGGACGGCAAAATCTCCCCGAAGATTATTAAAGACACCTGCACATGATAAAATTCCCCGCTGTATATTTGGATCAGCAAGGAAACTGACATAGTTATCATCTGTCGGACGTATTCTATTACGTATTGTTGTGAACCTCATTCCTCCTGCACAGTAAGAAGACACTGGATTGCTTGAATCTTCTGAATTGAAGTCTTCTGTCCAAGGATATCTCGGCACACCCCCTATATAAATAGAAGCATGCCCGAAATAGAACCTCTTACAGGGATACCAGACATAGACGACAGCATCGACAGCCCTGCCTGCCAAGATCTCCGATTCTGCTTTGGTTCTTGAATTCATAATCTATTCTCATATTGATTAATTAATATTAAAAACAATGTCTTGTGAGATTTTTGGTGTTGGTTTTTGATAATGGTTAAGTGAGATTCAGGGTAGATGCCGCTGGAAGTTTGTTCGTTATACTTGGGTATCATATACCTAGAGTGGCAGGCTGTTAATCGTTGTTGTGGATGTTTTAGCGATTGGATAATTCATTGAATAAATTTGCGGAAGCTGAGCGTTATTACACCGTGGGATATGTCCCGTAAAATGATAAGGCCAGTGCCCCGCCTGCGATCCATCTTAAAGGCCAGTGGCTTAAGGCGGCAAGATTCGATATTGGCAGCACACTACCGTTAAAATTATGAATGGTGGTCTGGTGCTTATTCCTGACAGCGACGACACCAGCAGTATCAAGCAACAGTACCAGCGCCAGCAAGACCAGCTCAGTGACATTAAGCTGATAATGTGGGAACTGATTGGTGACTACAACAGCAACTAAGGGCAGGGATTGAGCCGTTCCTAAAAAAATAAAGCCGGAAGATCATACGGATCTTTCCAGCTTTTTATTCAGTTATGAATAAACATAAGAAATTATTTTATAAGGTCAATTAAATATCCTATTTCTCGCTCTAAGTAATTGTTATGATCATGCTTTATTTTATTTAAAATATATTCCTTGGTGTCTCTATTTCCATATTCGTGAACATAAAAAGAAATAGAATCCATAATATCTCTATCATAGTTACTTATTGCGATCATATACAAATCTACTAATTTCCTAAGATCATCATTTGATAGATTTTCGGAGAAAGAACTTTCTAGCTTTTCATAAAGTGCAACAAGCTTATCCCGATTGGTACTATTCATATCAACTACCTATTATATGGTGCTCGACCCGGACTCATTGGAATATGTGTGTCTGTAGGGTTAACGCTTATATTTCCTAATGCATCATATTTTGTTACAGGTGCTGGAGGATTATTACTTCCACCATAATTACCATTTATAACTCCAGAAGAAGGTACAGATTCTATATGAACATGTGGAATTTCATCTGCATAATTTCTGGGTCGCGCTCTTCGCATGGCTGGATCCATTCTCACTGCAGCAGTATTTCCATCTGGTAGAGCTTTTGTCCAAATCTCACCGCCACTACGAGCAGTTACAGACGAGTAGCCGCGATTGCGTAATGTCTGACGTATTTGGCCGGGTTTTTTTCCGGTAAAGTTAGGCAAACCTGCTATTTCTTCCTGAATATTTTGAGCGCTTCTAAAGCGACCGTCACTTCCTCTACAACTTGTTAGCCCAAATGGATCGAACCATGTTAGCGGATTTGGAGCGTATGAGTAAAGATTTAAACCACCCTGTAACCCAATCGGATCGAGCGTCAGATACTGCCCAGCTACTGGAGAATAATATCTGTACCGATTGTAGACCAGCCCGCTCTCTTCATCCAGCCACTGCCCTGCGAATTTCAGTCCTGAATCAAATTGTGAATTTTCTCCCGATATCCCAAGACGCATTCCATACAGAGAATGAACAGGTTGGCGCCAAACCCGATGCCCTTCCGAATCAAACAACGCCAGTGGTTCCCCAGTCGGTGCACATACCGCATAGTGTGTCTGGATCTCTCCCGCAATCAGTTCATCACGGTTTTCTGGATCAAGCGTAAAAAACTGAACCTGCTGCGCCAGCAATTGCCAGCCATCAAACACCAGATGCCGGATGCTATACAGCCGATTATGGCGATACTCACGAATTTCTGCCGGAACATCGCCATCCCACAAATAGGTCGTGCGCATTCCGGCTTGCTTGCAAATTTTCTCAGTGCGTCGCCCAAAGGCATCATAGCGATATTTCCATTGCTGACCGCCCGGTGTCAGTACGCTAATAAGCTGATTTTGGCTGTTCCAGCGAAATTTTGTCAGAGCAGGGCGATGACCTTCTTCCCATAACTGCATTGCCGTCATCCGACCCGCATCGTCATATTCAAATAGATGCTGGCCCAAACGTCTCAGCCGATGCCCTTTCTGGTAAAGCCATTCCCCGTCAATTTCATTGATTCCATCAAAACGGCGGGATGGATAACCGCAGGCATCATATTGATAATGCTCCCGTAACCGCTCACCATCACTGACTGAGGTTACTTGCCCATTACCATTAACCACATAGCGTAGCCACTGCCGTTCATCATTTGCTGCTACCAGATTAAGTGCATCGTCGTAACGATATTCGCGATCTAACCCTGCCAATGTCGGTTGCGGGATATCTGCCACTTCATGAGCAGCAAAAAATTCAGTGTTACGTCCGGCACGTTGGGAAATGAGCAGTCCCATTAACGAATGTTCCTGACGCAGGATAAAACCTTTATCGGACTGGCGGTGCCATTCGTTCCCATCTTCATCCCGTTCCAGCGTCAGGGTATGGTCACCATTGATGGTCAGTAAATTAAGCTCTCCAACCTTATTAATGGCGGTTTTTGCCTGCCAGAGCCGGCCATCGGGTGTGTGGAGCTGCCTTTCTGTTGTGGTGTTATCGGAATATTCGTGGCGAATTTCCCCGTGTGGTTGGGTTTCCCGAATAATACGGCCTTGTTCATCGTATTCGAATGTTAAAGGAGTAGTGTCAGGTGCGGCGATTTCCAGCAGACGTCCGATGATGTCATAGCGGTAGCGGGTGGTGCCTTCCGGTGTATGTACGGCTGTCAGCCGTTGTGCAGCATCGTATTCGTAGCGCGTGATATTACACAGAGCATCGCGTTTTTCAATGCAGTTACCATTGAGGTCATAAGCGTAGTGCCATTGGGTATCTGCATAATCCGTTTCGGTAATCACCTGCCCGTCTGCATCCAGCGTATAGCGGTAGCTTTCTCCTTGTGGCGTGATAACTTCCAACAATTGCAGGCTGTCAAGGTCATAACGATATTGCCAGCGGTTTCCTTCCCCATCCACGCGTGCAACAGGTAAATCAAATGGCCCGTATTCAATCTGCCATTTTACGCCGTGGGCATCTGTCCATTCGGTCAGGTTACCGTGGCGATCATGGCGGAAACGTTCAAGACTATTATTGGGGCGGTCACTTAAGGAAATGCGGTGATGACGATCGTAATCCCAGCGCCAAAGAGCGCCTCCGCCAGTGGTCATCCGTCGCAGGCGATCCTGGCTGTCATAACCCAGTTGCAGACTACGGTTCTCTTCATCAAACAATTTTGTCAGACGTTGATGGCGGTCATATTCCCAACTGCGCTTATTGCCATCACTGTCTTCTGCGGCAGTTATTAAGCCAAACTCATTACGGGTCAGAGTGGTTTTATGCCCATCTGGTGCGATAAAACACTCAGGATTACCTTTATTGTCGAATTGCTGCCACCAAACACGTCCGAGCGGGTCGGTCATACTGATAAGGCGATCAGTATCATCATAGTGATAGTGCCACGTTGCGCCGATGGCATTGGTAAAGGTAGTCACCAATCCGGTATCTGCGAGATAGTCGAGGGTAATGATTTCACCTTTCGGTAAAATCTGTCTGCGCAGATTTCCCCATTGATCGTATTCATAGCGAGTGACACTCCCGCACGGCGTTTCTACCTGTGTCACTTGTTGCTCATCATTGTAATGCCAGGTCGTCGTATGGCCTTGTGGCGTGGTTGAATGGGTGATGCCTGGTTCATAGGAGAGATGAACCGGATAGAAACCACCGGAACCCACACTATAGATACAGCGCCCCTGTTGATCGTAGACGTAATCCACCGCAGTTTGATCATGATCAGACCAGCGGCTAATTAAGCCCTGCTCGTTATATTCATAAAACAAGTGATAGGCTTGTGTACTGTCTGCATTGGCCAGCCAGCCGTTATCGTGATAACCGTAACGTGCCAGCATTTCATTCAGGCCATTATCGGTACGACGGATCTCTTTCAGTAATCCATTTTCGCGGTATAGCAACACTAATTCTGGGCCATCGCTATGGGTAACCTTAACCAGTTGGTGCTGTTCACTGTAATGGAACTGGATGGTGTTATCGTTATTGTCGCGATATTCGGTCAGCCACAAACGTTGGGTGCTCTCTTTTTCTGGATCAGTCTCCGCAGTTGTAGGGAAGGTAGTCGCGGGGAAGGTAAAATATTTACTGATTAAGCTGTCGCGATCACTCAGGATAAGGCCTTGCTTATATCGGCTCAGTCTGAAATTGGGGTGTTCAGGGTTGATACTGTAATCGTAACTGGCTGGCAGGGCAAAGAAGAGTGAGGCGCCTTCTGTCGTCAGAATTTCTATCCGATCCCCTGTGACAAGGGCACATTCGGAGAAGTTATCCAGCCAGTTTTCCCCCAGCAATCCGTGATGACCGGGTGACCAACTGCGGATAAATTGCAGCGGTATCGTCTGCCCTAACTCGATATCAGTGCGTTGGTCAAACAGAGCACCGGTAGTAACGTCTATCGGGTCTCCCGTAAAGAATTTTTTGGCACTTTCCGTATAACGCTTCAGGCCCTTATTCTGTTTGAAAGCATTTTTGACACAACTGATGTTTTTGCCTGTGACAATGTTTTTGATTTTTCCGGGGAGGTTTTTGGCAGCTACTTGAGCGCCTTTTTGAGCACCCTTAATAACAGCTTGCCGACCTGCTTTAGTAAACAGTTTTGCAAAGCCTTTCATGGCTCCCCGTGATGGCGGAACGAGAAATTCCACTGCAACGAGTAAGGCACGTTGCCAGAATGAGAACTCTTCTTGTATCTCAAGATAGGTGCCTTGTCCTGAGCCGATAAAGACTTTGCTTGCACCGCCTTTGATAGTCGCGCCACACTCCAGCTTATCTTTGATCCGCGCCGCTGGTTTTTTGTTGATAAACACACTTTCACTACCCTGAGCGATGCGTGGTGCTGAATGTTTTTTACAATCTGCGGTGTCCAACTCTACCCGTGCCGCTGGCTTGCCTTCAATAAAAACGTTGGGGGAACCACTGGCGATAGTGCCGTCTGGCGGGCTACAGCTATTTATTGCGTCCGTGACTGCGGAACTGGCTTTACTGATAAGATCGCCAAAAGCAAATGTGACCAGGGCGCCAACAGCTATCGCAGCCAATCCGCCCGTTGCGCCGATCAGAAATGCCGCAGCCCCAAAGATCGCAGCACCAATCAACGCACCTACAACGGCACCTGCAAGTGCCCCTAAGAAACTGCTGTGCTGAATAGGATCTCCTTCACGCGCAGCAGCAGGGCCTAGCTCTCGCTCCATAGGCAAAAGATGTTTGCCTGCATGGGTGGCACCTACCCGCGCGGTACGAGTGACAATTTCATCCATTAGTCCCATAGCTGGCCTCCGGTCAGGTCGCCTGGAAACTGCTGACAACTGCCAGCAGGGCGTTGCGTTGCCCTTCCTCAAACGGCTGGGGGGAAGTCAAATTAAACGCCAGCAACAAATTGCCCCGTATTTGCAGCACTACGGTCTGGTGCATCTCGCCTTCCGGGCTTTGCCATTGGTAATCCAGTCGCCAGGCAGGTGTACCGCTCAGCTCTATCTCCAGCCTTTGGTGCTCCTTATAACCGGGGAGATGGGTTTCAAACTGAGTCAATGTCTGGGCGTAGTAGGCGGTGTGGTCGGAGCCTGTCGGCACGGGTGTTCGGTTAATCACCAAATTGACGCCACTGTCATCCGGCAGGACAAACACGTGCATGGATTCATCACGCCAATTAGCTGGAAGAGAGAGGGTTCCTTCGTTCATCTGGTAGGCTTGTTTATTCATGGTGCCTTCCTTTATCACTCTGTTTTTTAACGTGTGTTTCAGGTGTGTTGACTGTCTGATCTGGAGCATTTTTCGCCATCATTGCTTAGTTCACCTGAACCTGATCCTTACCGTTGATGATGATATTTTTGCCGGTGAGATGGATGTTGCCTTCTTTGTCCAATGTGATACTGGCTCCGGCTGTGCTGATTTGGATGCCACCATTGATCGATTTGATAGAAACATTGTCCTTGACACTGAGCAGGCTATCTTTTTCCACCTTAACTTGCCGATTACCTTGAATGACGCTGCTTTCCTCACCGATAACTTCCTTAATGCGGTCTTTACGCACTGATATCACTTGATTGTTGCCAATGCTTTCGGTGTGGTCGTGTTTCACATGTGTGGTACGATCGTTGAGGACAGTGGTGTTCATATCGTTCAGGACGGTGGTATTCATATCTTTCTGGGCATGCAGGGAAAGTTGTTCACTTCCTTTCGCATCCTCAAATAACAGCTCGTTATAGCCTTCGCCTTTATGAGTCTTGGAGCGAAAAGACATCTGGGTCTTGCTGCCCGGCAATCCACTCGGAGGAATGTTACTGGCATGGTAGGTTCTGCCAATCACAATGGGTTGGTCAGGATCGCCGTGCAGAAAATCGACCACAACTTCCTGGCCGATGCGAGGAATGGCCAGCATCCCCCAACCTTGTCCTGCCCACGGGTGTGTAACACGTATCCAGCAGGAGCTTTGATCATCACTGCGACCGTAGCGATCCCACGGAAATTGAAGGCGGACACGACCATATTGGTCACAGAAAATCTCTTCACCCACAGGCCCGACGACTTTGGCGATTTGCGGCCCATCAACGATAGGTTTGGGGAGTGGAGAAGGGCGCCAGGTCTGGGTTTGACGAATAAAGTTAAATTGGCTATGCAACGTAGTGCCATCACCGCCTGTTTCTTGTTCTAACGCTTGTGGTTGATAGCCAGTGTGCATAGAAGAGATCACCTGCCATGGTTGATTCAATGCTTCGCGTGGATGGTTGCTCAGAGTGAATAAACGTCCCGGTTGTACAGCAATGGCTCGACCATTACCTTGTCCTGTTATGGCATCATTGCGCAGTGCTTCAAGGCGGTAGCGGGTAAAATCTGTGCCGTGTTGCTCGTCTTTGAAACGTCCCGGATAGTCGTAATGTTCGTAATAGCGTTGTTGCAGATTGTCTTCTTTCATCTGCTGGCTGAATTCTGCCGCCCATGCCGGGTTCTTGAAGGTGTAATCCTTAAGCTGAACTTGTGCGGGTTTAACTTGTGCGCTGCTTGTCAGGCTACTGACACTAGATTCCCCCAGATTGCCGTTTCCGCTAGGTTGATAAGGGAGCACGATACCTGGTGGTACGGAACCGGCGTCATCGGCAAAGACCAGCGTGTTGCGCCCATTACTGCACTCAAAGAAGTAAAAGATGCCTTCTTCGGCAGTCAAACGCTGAAGGAAAGTAAAGTCGCTTTCTTGATACTGAACACAGAATTCCCGCTCTGAGTGTGAATGTCGTAGACTGAACACAACATCCCGAATGCCATGTTCTTTCAAGATGGCTGTAATGATAGTCTTGATATCCAGTTGTTGGAAAATACGTGAGTTTTGGCGCAATGTGGTCCGCCACAGATCGGGGCGAATACTCATCTGGTAGGTGGTTTGGTGCAAACCAATATTACCTTGCTCAAATTGGGCTACCATGCCGCTGATACTGCGTTGTTCAACGCCTTCCTGCAAAATGGTTAATGTTGCTGTACGGTCGAGTACGTCCGAAAAATCGATGGCAGGGTTGGCACTCGCCAGTCCAACATTAAGCTGAAAGGGATACGATAAATCCTCTGTCAGAGTGAAATTCGTCACTACAAAGGTTTCCGGCGACAGGCTACCTGCATTCAGCGTGAACAGGAGTCCACTAGAGGATTGATTGCCCTTTTTCAATGACATAATTGTTTCCCCATATTTAGCGCTATCGTGGGTGTGTTCTGCTATCACTTCAAAATCTTGTCGTTCAGATAACACAAAGAAGGATATAGCACGGCCTTTTTTTGTATGAAAAATGATCTGACTTGTGTGATTGGAATCACTTAATAATTTATATAAATCAGTAAATTATAAACGAAAGGTGGGGTTGGAAATGAGTCTGTCTGACCGTTGTGAATATTCATAAAAAAGGAATATGCTTTGCTGGCACATTCCTTTATTTAATTTGGATTTGTATTTCGGGTAGCTATATTTCGGGTAATTATATTTTGGGTAATTGTATTTCGGATATTAGGATATTAGTGTCTTTAACTCATAAAAATATCAGCCAACTAAATAAGTCCCTGTTGCACTGGCAATATGTACTTTTTGTTCATTGTGCAGTTCTATTCTGGCGACGGAAACCTTATTGCCAGCACGGATAATATTGCTACTGGCGGTAAACACTTCACCACGTCCGGGGCGCAGGTAATCCACGCGTAAATCAATCGTGCCGACAGTCGGCAGACGCTTTTGCATCTCTGCAATTGTGAGTGTGTCTAATGTAGTCAGGGCACTGCCTGCACAAACCAGCCCTCCGGCAACATCCAGTATGGAAGCGATGGCTCCACCATGCAGAATTTTCTGAACCATATTTCCGACTAATCTTTCTTGATTGCAAAATTGTAATTCTGCGTAATCTTGCTCAAAGCGGAGCAGCTCAAGTCCCAGAAGTCGATTGAATGGCATATGATAAACAAACAATTCGCCGATAAATTTACGGGCTTCTTCTGGTGTTAATGTTTCTTCTGATGTTAATGCTCTGTCTGCTCGCTGTATATTTTCCATAGGTGGGTTTCCTGGTAATAAGAAGTAAATCCACTGATATTTTAATGGTTCTTTTGGTTAATAACTTGTTAAGTTTATGCTTTTATTATCGACCTTGCCAGTCTGTGAAGCGCTTCGAAAAACGATTCATTAAAAAAAAACGGACTACAAAAAATAACCATGTCGCGTGTAGAATAAGCGAAAATTTTTAGTTTGGAATTATTACAATAGGAAAACCAGAAATGCGTTTGTTATGGAAGATACTGGTTATTACCTGCTTATTATCACCATTGGCTCACGCAGCAGAAAAGCAGGTTGATGAAGTGAGAGGAAGTGTGCTTTCGACGATGTTAGGTAAGCAAGAATCTCCTTTAATACTTTACCCCTATGATACGAATTACATTGTTTATACTTATGGCGGCAGGATTAATAAGCCGGGAATTAATAGCTACGATTGGGCGGATCACGCCCGCAAGGATGAAGTCAGTTTTCAAATAAGTTTTGGCTTCCCACTGTGGCGAGATATTGTAGGTAAGGATTCGTTGCTTGGCGCTTCCTACACCCAGCGCTCATGGTGGCAGCTCAGTAATAAGAAAGAGTCATCACCATTCCGTGAAACGAATTATGAACCACAACTTTTTCTGGCATGGTTGACTGATTATGAATTTGCTGGCTGGCATCTGCGGGAAGTTGAGATGGGATTTAACCATCAATCAAATGGACGTCCGAAGGCCACTTCTCGTAGCTGGAACCGCCTCTATGCGCGTTTTATGGCGCAAAACGGTAATTGGCAGGTGGATTTAAAACCGTGGTATCGTCTGCCAGAAAGCTCCCACCGTGATGATAACCCAGACATGAGTCGCTACATGGGATATTACCGCCTTAAAGTAGGATATATCTGGGGAGACAGTGTATTTACCGCTCAAGGGCGTTATAACTGGAATAGCGGTTATGGTGGCGGAGAGTTGGGTTGGAGTTATCCAATATCGAAGCATGTTCGTTTTTATACGCAGCTCTTTTGCGGTTATGGCGAATCAATGATTGATTATAATTTCAAGCAGACCCGTTTTGGTATCGGTGTCATGCTGAATGATATGCTGTAATTGCTATGACTCATTGCTACGACAGTGAGATAGCGTAATATGCAGGCGCTTAGATCGCGTCTGTATTTTTTACAGCCTGTTTTTAGGCTTTTTTTAGTAACGATTGAGGAAAAGCGTGTCTACCGCAGAACTCATCAGCACGGCATCGCTGGCTGAACAAGCATTACGAAAAACATTCGGATACCAGCAATTTCGTCCGGGACAGCAACAGGTTATTGACGCCGTTCTTGATGGGCGCGACTGTCTGGTGATTATGCCAACGGGAGGCGGTAAATCGTTGTGTTATCAAATCCCGGCATTGGTAAAAAATGGGCTGACGCTGGTCGTATCGCCATTAATTTCGTTGATGAAAGATCAAGTTGACCAATTGCGGGCAAATGGCGTAGAAGCGGAATGTCTGAATTCAACGCAAAGCCGTGAACAGCAGTTTGATATTATTCAACGCTGTCGTCAGGGAATCATTAAACTACTCTATATTGCCCCTGAGCGCTTGGTAACAGATAACTTTCTCGAGCAGCTTCATGACTGGCAGCCCGTTTTATTAGCTGTCGATGAAGCCCACTGTATTTCCCAGTGGGGACATGACTTTCGCCCGGAATATCGGGCACTGGGCCAGCTTCGTCATCGGTTCCCAGCTCTTCCTGTGATTGCACTGACGGCAACGGCGGATAAAACCACTCGTCAGGATATTGTGCGTTTATTGGAATTACATGAACCGATTATCCATATCAGCAGTTTTGATCGCCCCAATATTCGCTATACGTTGGTAGAAAAATATAAACCGCTCGATCAACTCTGGGCATTTGTGCGTGCTCAGCAGGGAAAAAGCGGAATTATTTACTGCAATAGCCGGACTAAAGTGGAAGAAACCGCGGAGCGTTTGCAAAAGCGTGGATTAAGCGTTGCACCTTATCATGCAGGGTTGGAAAACAATCAACGTGCATGGGTGCAGGATGCTTTCCAGCGTGACGATTTGCAGGTGGTTGTGGCAACCGTTGCATTTGGTATGGGGATTAACAAGCCCAACGTGCGTTTTGTCGTGCATTTTGATATTCCCCGTAATATCGAGTCTTATTATCAGGAAACGGGTCGTGCGGGGCGAGATGGTTTACCTGCTGAAGCTGTGCTGTTTTACGATCCTGCGGATATGGCGTGGTTGCGCCGTTGTCTGGAAGAAAAGCCGGCTGGTGAACAACAAGATATTGAACGACATAAACTCAATGCCATGGGGGCATTTGCGGAAGCACAGACTTGCCGGCGCTTGGTTTTGCTGAACTACTTTGGTGAAAGCCGCCAGACAGCCTGTGGCAACTGTGATATTTGCCTTGACCCACCCAAGCGTTATGACGGGCTGGTGGAAGCGCAGAAAGCATTATCTTGCATCTATCGCGTTGGACAACGTTTTGGGATTGGCTATATTGTAGAAGTGTTACGTGGTGCGAATAATCAACGCATTAGAGATTTTGGGCATGACAAACTGCCCGTGTATGGCATCGGTAAGGAGCAAAGTCAGGAACATTGGATGAGCGTCTTGCGTCAGCTTATTCACTTGGGACTGATTAGCCAAAACATCGCCAATTATTCTGCATTGCAATTGACAGAGGCTTCACGGCCTGTATTACGGAGCGAAGTACCTTTACAACTTGCCGTACCGCGTATCCAAAACCTGAAAAGCCGTAATCAGCAAAACAAATCATACAGTGGCAATTATGATCGTAAATTATTTGCGAAATTGCGCAAACTGCGTAAATCCATTGCTGATGAAAATAACATTCCGCCTTTTGTCGTCTTCAACGATGTCACGTTAATTGAGATGGCAGAACAGTGCCCGATTACACCTGATGAGCTTTTGCTAATCAATGGGGTTGGGCAGAGAAAACTAGAGCGTTTTGGCGATGCGTTTATGACGCTTATCCGCGAGCATTTTGAGGGATTTGAATAACCGAAGGGTACTGAACCGAGGAAGATAAATGGCACCTGAGATATTGAAAGAAAGCTGGTTAAACCGCGAACCTCAGTTCTCTGCCTTTACGAATGGATTATTACTGGATTTTTGGCGAACGAGAGAAGAGCGGCAATTTATGGGCGTTGATGATATTCCCATCCATTATGTCTCCTTTTGTTCACCTCATCATGACAAAACACTCGTTATTTTGCCCGGTCGCAGTGAAAGTTACGTGAAATACCCCGAAGTAGCCTATGATTTTTACCATCTAGGCTACGATATTTTTATTATTGATCATCGTGGACAAGGGCGTTCAGGGCGAATGTTGGATGATGGACAAAAAGGTCATGTTGAAGCGTTTGAACATTACGTGGATGACCTTGCGAAATTCATTGAGCTGGAAGTGACGTCCCGTCCGTATCATCATTGCTATGCGTTGGCGCATTCAATGGGAGGGGCTATCTTGAGCCGTTTCCTGCAACGCTGCCAAGAACCTGTTTTTCGTGCAGTGGCATTATGTGCGCCGATGTTTGGTATCAACTTACCCATGCCCCGCTGGTTGGCGAATTTTCTGGTTAACCAGGCAGAACCCAATGCCAGAAGACGCAATGCTTATGCCTTGTTGACGGGGCAATGGCAACCTTTGCCTTATTTCATCAATTTATTAACGCACAGTTATGCACGTTATCAGCGTTATTTACGCTATTATGTTGATTATCCTGAATTACGCCTTGGCGGGCCGACTTACCATTGGATGCGTGAAAGTATGCTAATGGGAGATAATCTGGTTGAAAATGCGGGTAAAATTCAGACTCCACTCATCGTGTTACAGGCGAGTGAAGATAAGGTAGTTAGTAATCGGGAGCTACTGGCTTTTTGCGAATCACGCCAAAAAGCGGGAACAGGAAAAGAAGAACAAAAGCCTCTGGTTATCCAAGGGGCTCATCACGAAATCCTATTCGAAAAAGATGTATTGCGGGCGCAGGCCCTTAATGCAATTTGTGATTTTTTTGACCAGAACTGATTTAGTTTAGGAACTATAACTATGTATCATGTTGTCGCTTCAGATTTAGATGGCACGTTGTTGTCTCCCGACCATAAATTAACGCCATATACTAAGGAAACGTTGAACCTGCTGACAGATCAAGGGATTCATTTTATTTTTGCGACAGGGCGTCATCATATTGATGTGGGGCAGATCCGTGATGGATTGGGCATTGATGCTTATATGATCACTTCCAATGGCGCAAGAGTTCACAATACGCAAGATGAATTGGTATTCAGCCACAACTTAGATCCTGAAATTGCCCATGATTTATGCCTATTGGAATTCGATAATCCCAATGTGCTGACTAACTACTTCAATAATGACGATTGGTTAATGAATCGTGAAGCCCCTGAACAGGAAGAATTTTTTCAGGAATCCGTTTTCCATTACCAGCTTTTTCAGCAGGATCATTTTCCTCTAGATGGTGTGTGTAAGGTTTATTACACCAGTGACGATCATGATTATTTGGTGGATTTGGAAGAGAGGATCAAGGCGAGCTGGGGAGAAAAAGTCAATGTTAGTTTTTCACTGAGAAATTGCCTGGAAGTGATGGCTGGTGGTGTTTCCAAAGGTCATGCGCTGGAGCAGGTTTGTCAATCCATCGGGTATCAGTTGAGTGACTGCATTGCTTTTGGTGATGGTATGAATGACCGTGAAATGTTGAGTGTGGCAGGAAAGGGTTGCATTATGCAGGACGCACATCAGCGTTTGAAAGACATTTTACCGGAGATGGAAGTTATAGGCTCCAATTCTAATGACGCAGTTTCTTGTTATTTGCGGAAAATGTATCAAGTTTGATGCTAATAATCTGAATTATCGAGAGAAAACAGCCTCCTATTGGGGGCTGTTTTTTGCTTTTAATATTAACTATGATAATTAATAGTATTATTTATTTTTAACTTTTGTATAAGTGTGCTTTTTGTTTTTTTATTCTAAATAAATAGAAAGCAATTATTTTTAAAATGAAATTATTTTTATTATTCTAATTTAAATTGGTTTTTTATGGTGTGAATGTTTTTTTGTTAACGTATTGTTTTTGTATGTATTTATCTTTTTAATTTGGACGTGGTATCGGAAAGTTTAATGGGTGAATTCTGTGATTATATTGTTGTGAAACAAATTTTAGTATCTTCCTTTAAAAATTTATTAATTACAAAACTTAATTTTTCCCTAATATTTGTGACTGGCATTAGATTATTGGTTTCTTCTATTTGAATATTCTACGCGAGTAGATAAGTTTATGTATAAATATCATTCATGAATAACAATAATATTTTTAGATATACCTCGTTGGAATTAAAATTTTACTGTTCCAACATTCAGGGAATATATTGCAATGCCGTATGAAAATACGGCATTAGCTGCCATTCAGATACAGCATGCTTCTGAAGTGTGTCTAGCAACAAAAGAAGGGCGCAAGGGGTTTCGGCGTGCCGTTTTTTCCTGTTGGTTGGGAACGACAATGGAATATGCTGATTTTGCTCTATATGGATTAGCGGCCGGTATTATTTTTGGGGATATTTTTTTCCCCGATATGACGCCCACCGTCGCCCTCTTTGCCAGTTTTGCAACCTATTCAGTTGGATTTATCGCTCGTCCCATTGGTGCTCTTGTGTTTGGATGGTTAGGTGATCGCAAAGGGCGAAAGATCGTCATGATAATGACGGTTATCTTGATGGGGCTCTCAACCACGTTAATTGGGTTTATTCCAAGTTATGCTCATATCGGAGCTTGGGCTCCTGCCTGTTTGGTAATATTGCGATTCATACAGGGATTAGGGGCAGGTGCAGCACTATCTGGCGGCACGGTTATACTTGGGGAATTTGCACCACCAGCAAAACGGGGCCTGGTTTCTTCTGTCATTGCCTTGGGTTCAAATAGTGGAACTCTGCTGGCATCGCTGGTTTGGTTGCTGGTATTGACAATGGATAAAGAAGATTTACTCGATTGGGGATGGCGTATTCCATTTCTGTCCAGTGCCTTAATTGCGATAGTTGCACTTTATATTCGCCGATATATGAATGAGACACCTGTTTTTGAACGCTACAAGAAAGAGCTGGCAGAGCAACGTTTGCAATCATTGGCTGCAAGTGAGAAGCAACGAGTAGCTTATGAAAACCGAAGTTTTTGGCAACGTACTAAGGCTTTTTGGATCATGGTTGGCTTACGTATTGGCGAAAATGGTCCTTCGTATCTGGCTCAGGGATTCATCATCGGTTATGTCGCCAATGCGCTGATGCTGGACAAATTTATTCCCACAATTGCGGTATCTATCGCATCCATTTTGGGTTTTTTGATCATACCATTGTCAGGCTATCTGTCAGATCGCTTTGGGCGCCGTATTACCTATCGCTGGTTTTGCTTATTACTTATGCTTTACGCATTTCCTGTTTTTATCTTACTGGAAAGCCGTGAACCTATGATTGTCATCCCAACTATTGTTGTAGGAATGGGGTTGGCTTCTTTGGGGATATTTGGCGCTCAGGCTGCGTGGGGAGTAGAGCTTTTTGGTGTGGCGAATCGTTATACTAAGATGGCTTTTGCAAAAGAGTTGGGAGCCATGTTATCGGGAGGCACAGCACCATTAATTGCTTCAGCATTATTATCTTTTACAGGGCATTGGTGGCCTATTGCCTGCTATTTTGCGTTGATGGCAGGTATTGGTTTTATTACGACATTCTTTGCACCAGAAACACGTGGTCGGGATCTCAATTTACTTGAGGACGCGATTTAGAATCGATCTTAACCTGCGGGCGACATATATCATGAATTCACACTTGAAAAGAGTGACGCGTAGTGATGTTGCAAAAGAGGCTGGAACTTCAGTAGCGGTTGTCAGTTATGTTATCAATGATGGCCCCCGACCTGTTGCAGAAGCGACTCGCCAGCGTGTATTAGCAGCGATTCAGAAAACGGGATACCGACCTAATAGTATTGCAAAGGCATTGGTTTCTGGGACAACACATGCTTACGGGCTTATTTTGCCAAATATTGCCAATCCTTTTTTTTCTTCTGTTGCCCATGCTTTGCAGCAGGAGGCGTTCAAACATGGGCAAGTTTTGCTGCCAGGGGATTCCGGGGATAATCGTACCCGTGAAAAAGAGTTACTCAACAACTTATTGAATCGTCAAATTGATGGCTTGCTGTACACGAGTGTTGATCGCCATCCATATATTGATTTGGTTCAGGCCAGTGGCACACCTTGCGTGATGTTGGATTGGATCAATGCGGGATCAAATGTCAGTGCGGTTCGTGTCAATGAACGGATCGCCGCATTCAAGGTGACCCAACATCTTACTCAGCATGGTTATCGGGATATTGCCATTATTTGTGGCCCTCTTGATATGTTGAATACACAAGATCGGCTGTCAGGTTGGCGTGATGCTTTGATGCAGGCAAATTTGGTGGTACGTGACGAGTGGATTTTTTCCACGGAATATACCCGTCAGGGAGGCTACGAAGTCACTTTACAAATGTTAAAAGGAAAGCCGCCTCGTGCTTTGTTTGCCACCAATGAATTACAGGCATTTGGATGCCTGCGTGCGTTGGCTGAGCATGGAATCGTTGTACCTGATGATATTGCATTAGTTTGTTTTAATGCCACGCAACAATCACAGTTTAATGTACCGTCTTTGACGGCAGTGCGTCAGCCAATTGACAAAATGGCGCAAACAGCCATTGAAATATTGAGAACTTGGGATGGGAAAGCTCAGGAACGCGAGTTTGAATTTGAATTACAGATTGGTGAATCTTGTGGCTGTAAACCTGGTTTATAGATTTGAATGATAAATTGGGTTAATTAACGTGGCAGTTCACCATACAAAGAAACGGCGCTGCCACACTCATCTTAATTTCATCTTCCACTGAGTATTGTCATCAACTGATTGAATGATTGTAAATATTGATGAGCGAGTTTTTGATGATAGATCTTTGTTAAAATTATGTAAATGAATCCGTGGTTGTCGCAGCATTTTTTGATTTTTTGCTCTTGGGTAGTGAAATAAAGTATTTTTATGTCGATATTAGTTATTTTATATATATAACATGATTAACTATCATCATTGAAAATAAATCAAACTCTAACGAGTGTTAATAATAAATTTATTGGCTTTGTTTTTCTGATAGTTTTGTGTGTAACTTTGGTATGTACCAGAGATTTTTATATGGATTTATTTTGAATTTGGCATTTGGAAGAATTTTTTAATTCATTAACTAATAACGGTGTAAATAATACAGTATTACTCTGAGAATAATAAGAAATAGACTTTAAAAGGTAAATAAGTGTAAAGTTAATCATCCTTTATAGTTTGTCTGTTTTTCCTTTATATAATCTAATTTCAATTAAGTGATATTATGAATTGGTATCTTGGTGTCTTTACAAAATATGCTATATTCTCAGGGCGTGCCCGTCGTAAAGAATATTGGATGTTTTATTTGTTCAATATGATTGCAGTCCTGGCACTCTGTATATTGGGTTCAGCAATTGATGAGGCTATTGGTTTAGTCTTGGTTGGTGCTTATGCGCTTTTCTCCTTAATTCCAAACATCTCAGTAACGGTACGTCGCCTTCATGATATTAACCGATCTGGATGGTGGTTTTTATTGATTTTTGTTCCATTATTAAACATTGTTTTATTCGTATTTACCCTGTTAGAAGGTACTCAGGGAGATAACGAATACGGATCAGATCCGAAAAAAATGCCTTAATAATTTAAGGCATAACCTAAATTAAAAGTTCAGTTTGCCATCATTTTTAAACGCTGTTCATCATTTTCGGGCAGCGTTTTTTTATAAAAAATTGCTGTAAGCGAATAATTCCGTTTTTCTAAATATCATAGATTATTTATTTTCTGCTAAATTGAAAAATTGTCGTTTTCACTTTTCTCCCTTTTTTGTATCACCCCGTAAATTGCTAATCCTCCTAATACTACGACAGCCATCATCAATGGTGTTTGCTTGGCAAAGTCGGATTCCAGTACTGTACCAAAACAGAGATACCCGACAGGTACGGCGAGGAATCGTGTAGAGGAAAACAGTGTCATTATGCGGCCAAACAATTTTTCTGGTACTTGACGTTGAATCAGAGTGACTTCAACTGGTGCAGAAAATCCAATGCACATGCCAATAGCGAAAAGCTGGATGAACAGGACATATTGTCCGCTGAATAGGTTCATGGATATCAGAAACAGTACGAATAGGCTGTATCCAGAAAAGATGATACGGTTGCTGGAAAAATATTTTCCATAAACACCATACAGCAATGAAGAAAGTGTTGTGCCTATGCCAAAGCAAGTCATTGAGACACCAAGGCTTAAAACAGAATTAAATTCCTGTTTATTTACATACGGTAAATAAACGACCAGAAAGGGTGTGATCACAAAATTCACTACCGAACTGATGATAAGTACTGCAAAAAGCGCTTTTTCAGATTTTATATACCTGAATGCTGTGAGGAAAATGGAAAAGATCAATGGCAGGATTTTTGCGGACATCACTGTAGCAACCAAAAGCGGGCTACCCGATATTTCCAGAATCAGCCACGGAATAGCAATCTCTGTAATGGCGTTTCCTAAAATAGAAACACCATTTAATGCCAATAATCCTCGAATTTGAAAAGGTATACGTTTGACCATGTCGCAGTAATATTATAGTGCCCCTGATTTACGTGGTGGATTTCGGCCCGAGGTATTGGCTATCGAACTACGTATTTCTTGACCAAAAATATCAACGCGTGCCTGAAAAGGCGGGAATGGCAAGGTAATATCGTGTTTGCGGAATTCCTGCAAAATGTGTTGGTGTACTTCATGGCGGGCAGGCATACGGTGCCCCATTTCTGCGGCATAAGCACGCAACTCGTAAATCTGAATACCTTGCTGTAAATCCACCAAATAGACTTCCGGCGTCGGATTATCGAGAATTAATGGTGAGCTTTTGGCGGCAGTCATTAATATGTCGGTAGCATATGCGGATTCAGTATCGGCTGGGACAGGGATCGTCAGAACGATACGGGTGATCGTGTCAGACAGAGACCAGTTGATGAACTGCTCAGTAATAAAGGCCTTATTGGGAACAATAATTTCTTTTCTATCCCAGTCAGACAGAGTGGTTGCACGTGTATTGATCTTCGTGATACTGCCGGTCAGGCCACGTATAGTCACGGTATCGCCAATTCGAATGGGCTTTTCAAACAGGATAATCAAGCCAGAAATAATATTGGTGAAAATTTCCTGTAAACCAAAACCAAGACCCACCCCCATCGCGGCAATCAGCCATTGAAGTTTAGACCACTCAATACCCATCAGGGAGAAGCCAACCAAGCCACCAATCAGGGTAATACTGTATTTGGTCAACGCTGTGATGGCATAACCTGTACCCGGTGATAGATCCAAATGCTGTAACAGGGCAAGTTCCAGCAATGCCGGCAAATTACGGACAAGTTGCGTAGTAATGATGATAACCAATATCGCAACGAGTATTGCACCGAGAGTAATTGGCTGGACAGTATCGACACCGTTTATGGTCGTACTCACGTTCCAGAGCCTGATATTTTCAAGGAAAGAAAACGCTGAATGTAATTCAGACCACAATAGAATGAGTGAAACGAGAGCAAGCATTGTCAGGATCGAACGTACTAACCCTAATGACTGGGCGCTGATTGCATCCAAATCAATCACAGGTTCTTCAACTTCGATCGAGCCTTCTACACTGCTGTTGATATTGCTTGAATCCTCTTCGCTTTTGGCGCGTTGGGCCAATATTTCTGCACGGCGCTGTTTGGCACGTTCAAAAGCAATTTTGCGTCGTTGGATCAGCATCCATCGACGAATAATGTGGTAAATGACCAGCAAGAAAAACCAGATAGCAACGGAGGTTTCCAGACGCCCCAGCAAAGCCTGTGATGTTTGCAGATAGCCGAGGATCGAAGCAAATGCTGCTAAGATCGGGGCAGAAAGCAGTATCCACCATAGGACAGAGCTAACGAGATTTTCACCTGATCCATATTTGTCCATGTAAAGCGGGATACCGGCGCGTTTTAGGCTGTTAGTCACCAGGCTTAAGGAAATACAGAGCATCACAAAACAGAGCCTGCCGAGGGTAGGGGTAAATTCCCGGTCGCTGTAGTTGTTAAAGGTGATTAATGCCATCATGAGAGGCACGATCAGGAAAATGGACAGGCGATAGAAACGCATTGCCCGTTTTATGCGCTCTTCAGGCCAGCGAAAATGCGCGATAAATAAGCCATTCGGATGAGCAAATGCGGCACTGAGCATAAAGATCCATAGCACTGGCGTTGTTGCACGTACACCATCACCAATTGCGTTAGCCATCGGATATTGCCACGCATTTTGCAGGCCATAACCAATGGCTGACCAGAGCATTGGCAGCGGTAATGCCGCGATGATAGACCAGAAAACAGTACGCAAAGTAAGAGAAAAATGATCTTGTGTCACTTTGCCGATGCGATTGCTGGAACGCTCAAGAAAAGCATGATACTGGCGGTGCGAACTGATACTGAAAATCACCAGTAGCAAAGTACCCAGTAAATAGAGCAGAGTATCCTGTGTGGTCAGCATATTATGGATTGCTGCACCTAACTGTGAAAATGTATCCAGAGACAGAAGGCGCGTCAGAGCTTGCACTACCTGTAGTGGATAATCCAGCGATATGGAATTAACATCCGCGACCCAGAACAGATAGCGATGAGTGGCGTCCCTAACCTCTTTCACCGCATCATTTAATTGATTGGTGGCTACTTTGAGCTTTGTTAATTCCAGAATTTCGTTGTCATACCCTGAAAGCAGAGAATTTAACAGCTCTTTCCGAGTCCGGGTCAGGGACTCATAAACTTGTTTCTGTGCCGGAGTCAGGGAATGATATGAAGATGATGTCTGGTCAGGATCGTTCTGTGAATGTTCCAGCATATCCTCGTATTTCAGCCTTTCGACCCGCAATTCGGCAATACTTCTGTCGAGTTGCTGGGATTTTGGCATATCAGGGATACGAGTGACCTGAGCTCTTAAGGCTTCCCCAAGTGCAGTGGAATCGCTTAGCCATTGTGCCTGTTCACGAATAGTATTAAGTGTCTGGCGTACCAGCAAAATATCGCTGGCAGCCTTGCGCTGTTGTGAACCAATAACATCCATGCTCTGAGTTTGGTGGCTGAGCATTTGTGATAATTGGCGGTTTTGCTGAAGCTCATCCAGCAAAAATTGTGGCAGTTTCCCTCCACTCTGTTCTGCCAGCATTTCGGTATGTTCAAGTGCGGATTCTGCTTTTTGTTGGCGTTGGCTGTTTAGCTGACTGCGCAATTGTTGGAGTTTAAGATCCAGCCGTTGATAGCGTTTTTTAAATAAATCGGCACGTATACGGGCAATTTCTTGTCGGTTATTAGCAGAAAGTTGTGCCATTTCCAGTTCGTTGGTCACGGCTTTACGGGCGTTGACTTCTGCTTGGGCCAAAGTCAATTGTGCTTCAGAGAGGGGAGAGGCAGGTGAACCCAAAGATTGGAGACGGGACGTCGCTTCTGTCAGCAGACGTTTCGCCTCAACCTGTTGCTGAGGCAACTGGTTCATGGAATCGCTGATTTCCCGGATCTTATCCTGTTCTTGCTGTAATTGGCGTCCCTGTTCCAGTAATTCGCTACTAACCTGAATAATTTGTTGTTCTAAGTTACTGATAGACTGATTAGCAGGAATGGGGGGAACAGTATTACTTTCGGCAAGAATTTTCTGGCGTAATTCTCTGATGATAGATGGAAAATCATCAATCGCCTGTTGATACTTTTGAGTGCGCTCATCGGCGGATTTTGTATCGTTAACCCAATTTATAGCCCCTTGAAGTGCTTGCGCGATTTCAGAACCTTGTGGATTCTTACTACCTTCAACCTGCTTGAGCTCTTGTTTCAGTTGGGTTTCATCCAACTGTGTGATGGCGGCAAAAGCCGGATTTGCAATCAACAGGCTGAGAAGTAAACTGATAATCAGGCGCACAATAAGGGGCTCCTTGGATTTAAAATTAGCTGACGATGTCTTTACTCACTGGTTCATCATTGACTGGTTCATCGGTGTTCACTGTCGATTCTTCTGCCGTGATAGCCTGAGCCAGCAAACCACCCATGCGGGTTTGTGAACCGCTGTATAAATTATTGGCAAAATTAACCTGATTGGAAGCAAACAGGTTGATAACAGTTGAACCAAGTTTGAAGCGCCCCATTTCCTCTCCTTTTTTGAGAGAAACAGCACCTTCCTCACCTTCAGCCGGATATGTCCAGCGTTTGATGATGCCTTCGCGCGGCGGTGTGACACAACCGCTCCAAACGGTTTCAATACTACCAACAATCGTTGCACCCACCAGAATTTGTACCATTGGCCCGAATGCTGTTTCAAACACACAGATGACACGTTCATTACGCGCAAACAAATTGGGTACATTGGCTGCCGTCAATGGATTGACTGAAAACAGATCGCCGGGAACATAGATCATTTCTTTTAGTACACCGTCGCATGGCATATGGACACGGTGATAATCTTTTGGCGATAAGTAAGTGGTAATAAACTGGCCGTTGCGGAATTGCCCGGCGAGTTGATGTTGCCCTGCCAGAAGAGCTTCAACAGTGTAGTAGTGGCCTTTGGCTTGAATAATTTGCTCTTCGCGGATTGCCCCAAGCTGGCTGACGGTTCCGTCTGCCGGCAGAGCCAATTGATTGTCTTCACTGACGATAGGGCGAATGCCTTCCTTCAATGGGCGGATAAAAAACTCATTGAATGTTGAGTAAGCAGTGAATGAAGGGTCTTTGGCTTCATTCATGTCCACTTTATAAGTTTTGGCGAAAGCTTTGATTACAAGTTGTGTCAGCCAGCCAGCCTTTTTATTGGCAAACCAGCCTGCCAAATTTGTAAGGCATTGTTTTGGCAGTAAATATTGTAACCTGATTTTAAGATTATCCAGCACGTCAACCTCTTGGATTTTTTTCTGGCAAATTGGACAAAAGTTTTCTATTGTACCTGCCATTATTTTGAATGTCAGGGTATCGTTAATTATTGTCTTATTTTTGACCGCCTGTGAAATTTCGGCGTGGTTTAACTTGTGCCATGCTTTCCAGAATCCGGTGATAATTTTCGAAACGCTCTTCTGCAATAATGCCTTGTTCTAACGCTTCCCTTAAGGCGCATCCCGGGTCATCGTGATGTTTGCAGTCCCGGAATTTGCAGCCGCCAAGGTATTCCCGGAACTCAATAAAGCCTTGTGTCACCTGCTCTGGCGTCAGGTGCCATAATCCGAACTCACGAACACCCGGAGAGTCGATGACATCGCCCCCCAACGGGAAATGATAAAGGCGTGCTGTCGTGGTGGTATGCTGACCCAGGCCGGAATTATCAGAAACTTCGTTAACCAGAATGTCTTCTTCAGTATCAGGCAGCAGAGTATTGAGCAAGCTGGATTTCCCAACGCCGGACTGCCCTGCAAAGATGCTGATTTTATCAGCCAACAGGGAGGTAAGTTCAGAGATCCCTTCACCGGTATGGCTGGAAACTTCCAGTACGCGATAGCCGATATTACGGTAAATGTTCATGACATCGTTAACCCATGTACGGCTTTCGGGGTCCAGCAGATCGACTTTATTGAGTACGAGTAAAGGCTCGATGTTGAGTGTTTCACAGGCGACTAAATAGCGATCAATAATATTCAGTGAAAGCTCAGGCAATATAGCGGAAACAATCACAATTTGGTTGATATTTGACGCGATGGGCTTGATGCCATCGTAGTAGTCGGGGCGTGTAAGCACAGAAGTACGCTCATGAACCGCTTCTACGATCCCATTAACTTTGACATCAGATTGGAGTTGCAACGCCGGGCGCCATACAACGCGGTCGCCGGTCACCAATGAGCGGATTGTTCTGCGAATATTGCAACGCTGTATGGAAGAATCTGCGGCCTCAATATCGGCATGTTGCCCGAATCGGCTGATCACCAGCCCTTCCTGTGGGTCGCCAAACTGGCTATCATCCATTTCTGGTTTGTTGGCATTAGCCTTGTTCAGCCTGCGCTGATGATTGGCTTGCACACGGCGTTGCTGCCCTTTGGAAAGTTTACTTTTAGCCACCGAACCTCACTTATTTTATCTATCTTGCTGATTATCGCTGTGAATGATCAAAAACGTTATGATACATCACCGATACAGACTACCTCTTTTGAAGGAAACTAGGATATATCATGTCAAAAAGTGAGAACAATCTTATCTGGATAGATTTAGAGATGACGGGATTAGATCCCGAGCGGGATCGCATAATCGAAATCGCAACGATTGTCACAGATGCGGAGTTAAATATCCTTGCAGAAGGCCCTGTGATTGCGGTGCACCAGTCAGATGAGCAATTGGCATTGATGGATGACTGGAATGTGCGGACGCATACTGCCAGTGGGTTGGTCGAGCGAGTGAAACAGAGTCGGTTTGATGATGCTCAGGCAGAGAAAGCCACTATCGCTTTTCTGGAACAGTGGGTTCCGGCAGGAAAATCGCCAATTTGTGGCAACAGTGTGGGGCAGGATCGCCGTTTCCTGTTCCGTTATATGCCAGAGTTGGAGAAATATTTTCACTACCGTTACTTGGATGTCAGTACGCTGAAAGAACTGGCTCGTCGTTGGAAACCTGAAATGTTGTCAGGGTTCAGTAAGAAAAATACCCATCAGGCATTGGATGATATTCGGGAATCCATTGCTGAATTGGTGTATTACCGTGAGCATTTTATCCAGAAATAGACGTTATCCAGAAATAGACGTTATCCAGAAAAAAAGCAGGAGTTGGTAAAAGGCTTGTACGTAAGTTAATCGCTGTGTTGATGATTAAGCGGATAATTTGCCGATTTAATCATCAATCAGAGAAAAAATGCGATTTTTTGTGTTTTTGGGCTTGCCAGAAGAATAATTCCTCGTATAATGCGCTCCCCGTACCGATGAATAATTTCAACAGTACGTCACACCAAGATTTAAGCGGGAATAGCTCAGTTGGTAGAGCACGACCTTGCCAAGGTCGGGGTCGCGAGTTCGAGTCTCGTTTCCCGCTCCAAATTAAAAGTTATGCAGGTGTGAAGAATTAGGCTGATATCAGCCATAAAAATGCGGGAATAGCTCAGTTGGTAGAGCACAACCTTGCCAAGGTTGGGGTCGCGAGTTCGAGTCTCGTTTCCCGCTCCAAATTCAGGACGGTAGATTTTTTATCAAAGTCTGCAAGTCATAAAAAAAGCGCCTTTAGGCGCTTTTTTTTGTTTTCAAAATATCTTACCAAGGCCAACGGCCACGTGAACATTCAATGGTGCTGTGGTTTAGTCAATTACAATGGGTGCGATGATGTGCTCCATTGATATATCCGAATAAACTTATCACTATTCTGCAAGCGTCATATTGATGTTGACTAATATTAAATCCCTTTGCTAGATTAAACCATACGTTATAATCACATAAAGAAATTAATACGATTTAACCTCCCTGAAGTGGGAATAAAAAAGTGGGTATAAACGTATAACGGAAGCGCTCTCCATAACCCAATTGTCTGCAAAAAATCATCTCTAATCTGTCCTGAGAGTTTCTTAAGGACGTTTATCTAACCTATCAATGTGAAGAGGATAGAGCCGATGAGTTATGATGTCATTGTTGTAGGATCTGGCGCTATTGCAGGGTCGATAGCTTATGAACTTGCTAGTCGCCAATTGAAAGTATGCAGGTTGGGAAGTCTTGATCGTAGCAATGCTGCCTCAAAAGTCGCAGGAGCAATGAACGGTTGTTTTGGTGAAGTAACCAACAGGCTTGTTGCGAATGATTATGGAAAACTGAAACTCAAAATGGATTGTATCGCGAAGGATCGCTGGTCAATATGGGCACAGCGTTTGGTCGCGTCTTCGGGGGATACTCGCCCTCTGTTTACCGCAAAAGGCACTCATGTCATTCTTAATACCGCAGGCATGGCGGTAGTTGATAATGTTAATTATGATGCCATAGAGAATGCTCTTCGTGAATATAATGAACCCTATGAGGTTGTTGATCCACAATCGATTAAGGGCATGAAAGCTAATGATTTGGTTCGTTCGTTGAAAGGGCTTTATATTCCAGAAGAACATGCCCTCAATGCTCACATATTGCTTGAAATGTTGGATGCCGCCTTTCTCAGGGAAGGAGGTGAAATCGTCGATAATAATGTTAAGCGCGTTCTCACCGAAAGTGGTGCCATAACGGGTGTTGAAACTGTTGATGGAGTGCGCTTTACTGCAAATAAAGTGGTGATTGCGGCAGGAGTGCAGTCACTCGATATATTATCAGACCAGCTTTCTATCGTGCATAAAATTCCTCCGCTCTTTGCTGGTCATGGCGTGTCTGCTTTACTCAAAATTAAAAATCCCGATGAATTACCAACATCAGTTATTCGTACACCTAATCGTGCATTTGCTTGCGGGCTACATTGTATTCCGCATGGTGATGGTATTCTTTATGTGGGCGCGACTAATATTGTGTCCAGCCAACCTCGTGCACACGCGACAGTGGCTACCCTACAGTTCCTTGTGGAGTGCGCTTACAATCAGATAAATGTTGATTTGTTTGAATCAGAGATTCTTACAGTTCAGGTTGGCAATAGGCCCATCTCCGCAGACGGTTTTCCATTAATTGGCGAGTGTGGCATAGATGGGCTGTGGCTTGTGACAGGCACATATCGGGATGGTCTGCACCAATCTCCGTTTTTAGCGGATTATACTGCGAATGCACTTATGGGGCTGCCTAATCCAGAGATAGACTTAGGGGATTTTACACCTATTCGTCGGCCCTTAATGGGATTTAACCGGGAGATAAACATTTTTGAGGCTGCACAGCAAGCATCCGCGATGGGTTATGAATGTCTCTGGAATATTAGACCGGGGTGGAGTGGATTAATCCACGAAAGTTTACTCAATAAATTTCGTGCGCAAGCTGAATCTATTGATGCTATCTATACGCCTCCCCCTGATTTGGTTGCATTCTCTTGCCATGATGAGCAGATAACAAAGCGGTTACGGGATTACTACCGTAATTGGAAAGAATGAAACTAATTGAAAGGAATGAAAATTGTTGGACATCACTATTAATGATGTCCAACACGTATTATCACATCGTTTTTTGTAATTCTTTCAGCAATGTTTTCCTGCTTTCCATCATATATTTCATCGCTTTTTGCTTCACATGTCCAAAACCACGCACTTGATTGGGCAATTCTGCAATTTGCTGACAGATTGCCAAATTATTGTGATCCATTTTTTCGATCAAAATATCAATTAATCGCTCATATTCAAGCAGCAAATTTCTTTCCTGCTTACGCTCTTCTTGATAGCCAAAAATATCGAAGACAGTGCCACGCAGTGATTTACACGCAGCAAGGAAGTGGAGTATAGGAATAATCCATGAACCGTATTCCCGTTTTCCTCGTTGACCTGTGCGGGGATCTTTACGATTGAGCAGGGGAAGGCTGAGGTGAAAGCGAATTTTATTTGTATTATCGAATTGAGTTTGCAGGTTATCGAAAAAATCGGTTTTGACAAAAAGGCGTGCAACTTCATATTCATCTTTGTACGCCATCAATTTAAATAAGTTTTCAGCAACTGCCCTGGTAATTTCTTCGGCATCAATCTGTTGCGCTACCATCTGAATCTGGGCAACACGGCTGAGATAATGTATCGCGTATCTTTCATTCTGATAATCAACCAGCAATTGATATCGATGCATCACGAGGTCGTCCAGGCTTTTTATGCTTTTTTGTGGATGCGTATTTAAATGCTTCTGTAAAATCTCTGGTTGCACAGCCGCGATACGGCCTATCAGAAAAGCCCGTCGCGCATTATCCGCTGAATTTCCCAGCTCTTGAATGGTATTGTGGATAGAAGATAACGTGATCGGGAGTTTACCAAGTTGCCAGGCATAACCGATTAATATGATATTTGTTTGAGCTCGGTCTCCTACCAGATGAGCAGCCATCATTTCTGCATCAATAGAGAGTAAGGTGTGAGTATGTTGGCTAAGGAGATCCAGCATCTTAGGTTGATCAAGATCCAACATCGGGGCTCGGAGCATTGCGCCAATTTGCGTTTCATGAGTGTTGAGGATACATTTCGTTGAACCCCTCGACATAACTTCCAGCGCATTTTGCCCTATCGCCGCAACGAGATCAGCAGCGATAACCAGATTAGCTCTCTCTCGATCAATCCTGACTTGATGCAGTTTATTGGCGTTATGGCATAACCGAATATGGGTTATTGCTTCCCCTCCCTTTTGGGCAAAACCGGTAAAATTGAGCAAGTTGACGGCACAATCATCTAATTGGGCGGCATTTGCAAGGAGATGTCCTGTGGTGACGATGCCTGTACCGCCGACCCCAACCAATAGGATTTCATAAGGGATTTCCGCCAAGACGGGGGTTGGTAGTGGTAGCTTCTGGATAATTTTTTCTAAATCGGTTTGTGAGAGAATTTTGCTGAGATCGGGACATGGATTGGCATCTTCGACGGTAATAAAGCTTGGGCAAAATCCTTTCAGACAGGATAAGTCCGAATTACAAACGTGTTGATCTATCGTGCGCTTAGTGCCTAAAAGGGTTTTTGTCGGGATCACAGCGAGACAATTCGATTGTATTTGACAATCACCACAGCCTTCACAAATTTGCTCGTTAATGACAGCACGTCGCATCACTTTGGGGGCTAACCCACGCTTTCTTTTGCGGCGAAGCTCTGTAGCACACTCTTGATCGTAGATGATGACGGTTACGCCAACAATCTCACGAAGTCGTTTCTGTATATCTTCCAGATAATCCCGCCCATAGAACTTCACATTGGCGGGAAGGCGGCTTTTATCTTTATATTTATCAGGATGGTCTGTCACAACAACGACTTCTTTTACCCCTTCTGAAATCATCAAAGAGGCAATTTGTAATATTGTAATGTTTCCATCCAGTGGCTGCCCGCCTGTCATCGCGACGGCATCATTAAACAATAACTTATAAGTAATGTGGCTTCCCGCAGCAACAGATTGACGGATAGCTAAGTGACCGGAATGAAAATAGGTTCCATCTCCCAGATTCTGAAATACGTGAGAGCGATTGACAAAAGGGGCATGTCCTATCCAGTCGACACCTTCGCCTCCCATTGGCGTGAGGCCGTTTCCTGTGTTGCGATCCATCCACGCAGCCATGACATGGCATCCTATGCCAATTTGAGCTTGGCTACCGTCCGGCAAGCGGGTTGAAGTGCTGTGAGGGCATCCTGCACAAAAATAAGGTGTTCGTTTAGGCAAAGTGGCATCATGCGGAATAATCGCTGTCGACCATTCTGGCGGCACGGAGAGAAAGAGGCCGAACTGTTGTAACCATCCAGAAAGTGGAGTTGCGATCCGTGAGGGACGTACTTCTATGTCAGCCGGCAACAATTTTTGACCGAGATGGTTATGTTTGCCTATCAGATTGATGCTTTTTCGTAACTTAACTAATTGATGTGCTAACAGCATTTCAACGATGGCTGCTTTCTCTTCAATGACAAAGATATCAGTCACTTGTGCAGCTAGTTCGCTGAGAAGCGGTGATAAAGGAAAAACCAAGCGTACATGAAGAAATGCGATTCCTCGTTGTGCCAATTCGGAAGGTGTCAGCCCTCCAACACGCAGAGTTTCCATGACATCCAGATGGGCTTTGCCAACTGTGACCAATAAGGCGCGTGGATGTTCACAAGGTGTGAGGAGATAATCAATGGGGTTCAGTTTGGCAAAATCTTCAATGGCTTTCAGTTTATAGGCTAAACGCTTTTCAATCTGCGGGCCGGGGAGATCTGGCCAACGCCAGTGCAATCCATCGGGGCCGGAATCAACTTGAGGGATTTTGTACTCGGGGAAGGGTTTACTTTCTCTGATGGCACCGCTTTCCACAACTTCACTGATCGCCTTGAATCCAAACCATGCGCCGCTTACGCGTGAAGCTGCCCACCCCCATAGGCCAACATCGAGGTAATCAGCAACCGATGCCGGATGCAAAATGGGCATACTCCATGCCATCATCGCGAGATCAGATTGGTGGGACATGGAAGAAGAGACACAGCCATGGTCATCCCCGACGATAACCAACACACCACCGTGTGGTGAAGAGCCATAGGCATTGCCATGTCTCAGTGCATCGCCAGAACGATCGACTCCCGGCCCTTTGCCGTACCACATCCCAAAGACACCATTAACTTGCCTGTCAGAGTCAGATTCCACTTTCTGTGTACCTATCAGTGCATCTGCCGCAAGATCCTCATTGACTGCCGGCTGAAACCGGATATTAGCTTGAATAAGCTCTTTGCTGTGTTGCCATAATGTTTGATCTAAACGGGCTAAAGGTGAACCGCGATAACCTGAAACGAATCCCGCTGTATTAAGATTATGGAGTTCATCTAACTTAGCTTGAGCGAGTAGAAGGTCAACCAGCGCTTCAGTGCCCGTGACAAATTTAGATTGATAATATCGAGCCATATCTTTGACCCTCTCTGAAGAGAATAATCATCTAAGTAACGACCAAAATTGATGCTAATCTATTTCTATCAAATGGTTACGACAAGCATAAATCTTATTAGATGTTAGTTATTTGTTTATTTAATGTTAATTTTATGGGATATGGAGCCATTCTAAATAATTGCAACGGAGATGGCATGTCATTTTTGTGTCAGAACTGAGCGGGTATCTTTTGAGCGTTTAGCATGAAGATAAATGTAAAGGGCTTGCCATCTTATCTGAACATGTTCATAATGGCGCACATTATTAGTGTGCAGGTTAAGATAATTGTCTTGCTATTCATAGTGTTGAATAGTGTTAACCAGCATTCAGGTATCTCAGGCTAATAATAGCCATCAGCGACGCGGGAATAGCTCAGTTGGTAGAGCACAACCTTGCCAAGGTTGGGGTCGCGAGTTCGAGTCTCGTTTCCCGCTCCAATCATTCTTACCTCACCCCATTTATTCGAGTTTCTCAACTTCTTTCCAACATAATGCTATCCAATCAATTAAGACCGATATCCGATTGGGAACATAGTGGCTTTTCATTCTCAACAGATGAACAGGCAGTGCGGGTAACTGCCACTCGGTTAGTTCCGATTGAGCGAGCAGGAATGGCGACGGGCATTTTAACTACCATGTGGGCTTGTGGCGAAGCGATATGTGTGGCGAGAGCTTTGGCAATGTTAATTTATCGGGACAGGAATTGATGACTATTTATAGTAGTGCTTTCAGCGTCCTGACTTATACATTGATGGGGATAACATTATTGGCTGTGGCTATTTGTTTTTTTACTTTAAGAAATGGACGAATAGCTATTAATACTAATGTAGCAACATGATAAATAAATTTTTATGTATGGATCATTATAACGGTACATTTATTTGGGCTGTATTTAAAATCAATTGGATATCGTTAATAAGCTCAGTGCCAAACTATAACTTCCGTTGATTAGGCTAATCCATCTATTATTCATTATCACGATAGCGCTGGAATTTGATATCGCTTTTCTGACCAATCCACAGGAGTATATCCCAGTATGTTGAAAAGTAAGTTCTTTTTCGTTGGCACTGGGAAGACAATGTATCTCCGTGATCATCATTAAAAACCTGCTGGTTGTAGCGTTATTACAGTGGGTATCGGTGATACTAATAGATCCTCTTTTTCAGCAAGGTTTTGATCATACGCATATGTATTGTAATTATGTCTGTCCTTAATAGAGCCATTATCTTTATAAATTAGGAATTCGGTGTTGATTAAAAAGACTTCTTTTCTTGATCTTTAAAAAAATCGTCATTATTGATGGGAGCATAGAAAAGATGATAAGAACCGGAGAAAGATATCTTGATGACCTGAGTGATGGACGAACGATTTTTATTAATGGAGAGAAGATTGCAAATCATGTGGATCATCCCGCGTTCAGGAATGCTATCAGGTCTGTAGCGAATTTATATGATTATAAAGTTAATCATGCCGATAGCATGACTTTTAAGACAGAAACGGGGGAGCAAATCAGCCTGTACTGGGAATTACCCTCTACACCAGAAAAGTTAGTTGCACGCGGTCATGCTGCCTATGAATGGGCGAAGCAGACGGTTGGCTGGTTGGGCAGAAGCCCTGATTATACTCCATCGGCACTTACAGGAATGCTGACGCATATTGAGTTATTTGAATCTTATTCACAAGAGCGAGCGGATGCTCTGCGGAATTATTTTGCTTATGCGAGTGAAAAAGATCTCTATCTGACTTACGCACTGATTAGCCCACAAGGTGATCGTTCAAAAACACCGGGTGAGCATACTAAAAATATTTATCACACTCTTGGTGTGGTGGAAAAGAATGCGAAGGGCATTGTTGTCAGAGGTACAAAGATGTTGGCAACCGGGGCAGCTCTGGCAGATGAAGTTTTTGTTGGTACGCATTACCCCCTTAAGCAGGGCGTTGATGAGCGATATGCACTCTCTTTTGCTGTGCCACTTAATACGGATGGCATCAAAATCATTTCAAGGCAATCTTACGAACTAGGGGCAAATCCCAAGGATTATCCGCTATCGTCCCGATTTGATGAAAATGATTCCATGCTCTATTTTGATGATGTTTTGGTGCCCTGGGAAAGGGTCTTTGTCTTCGAAGATATTGAGATGTGTCTCAGACAGTTAGACTCAACGGCGACAGAAGTGATAATGGATACTCAAGGCCTGGCGCGTTATGCTGTGAAATTGCATTTTTTGGCGGGTTTGGCTCAGAATATGGCTGAGATAAACGGCGTGAGTCAGATCCCTGCCGTGAAGGAATCACTTGCACAGTTAGCCTGTTATGCCATGAATATGGAGGCGCTGTTTAAAAGCGTCATCCATTGTCCAAAAATATATAACGGATTTTATATACCAGATAAGACCCTGCTTTATACGTATCGGGTTATGTCGCAGTCAATATATCCTAATGTGTTGGAAATAATCAGAAAGCTAGCGGGTGGAGGCATTCTGATGTTGCCATCCAGTGAGGCAGATTTAGAAAATGATGAAATTTTAGGAATAATCGAGAAAACACAATATTCATCAGTTGCTTCCCCTATCGAAAGAGTCAGGCTGATGAAGTTAGTGTGGGACGCGGTTGGGTCAGAGTTTGCTTCAAGGCATCATCAATATGAATTGTTTTATGCAGGCGCCCCTTATCAGACGTTAGGACGTTTTTATAAGCAATACGATTGGGAGTCATCAAGGGCATTGGTTGAGAAGGTAAAAATGCCATAGTCGGTAAGGGGAAGTGCCAGCATAGAAATGTTGGCACTTATTACAATTCATATCTTATTTTCCAACAGTTACCTGACTTTCACCCCAAATATAGACCCTATTAAAAATGCAATCCCCGCCAAAAATAAATTGTCGATAAAGCGCTTGCTATCCTGCTCTAACAAGTCCATAATGCCGCCTCATTTTTGAAGAGGCAGAGGAAAATTTCTCCACTAGCGTCTAGAATGGATGGGTGGGGTTTTTATTTCACTGCTGATTTCTGGTGTTTTCTACTAGAATTCAATTCTCGTTTTTATCCACAGAATTTAAAATTACAGTCATATTGAGTCACTTGACGATGCTCTACTTGTTGCACAGAGTTATCCACAGGGGGCTTTGCCGTGTTTGAATATTTTGAGTTATCACCCAAGGCAATGGTTTATATTTAACTTATTGATTAATTAAAATAATTAACTTCATTTTAAAATACATTGATTAATATTTACCCCTGATTTGTTTATTGTTCAGAAAAGCATTTTTATTTTATTCACAAGGAAACAGACGGCTTTTTTAACAAAAAATTCGATTGGTTGATTGTTAAGCATCTCTGGGTAGGCCTTTAGTAATAGCACGTATCAAACGTTTTTGTTGTGAGGTCTGAACTTCGATTGAATTAGCATTACGGCGGTTTATTTGTTGATTAATAGCCCAGTGGATATGTTCATCCAAAACATTACTTAATCCCGTTCTTTTTTCCAAAGCTAGTACGATGTCATCTTGGTAAGGTGCATTGCCTAAGGCAACAGAAATGTTGCGTAGCCAGCGCAAATACCCAATGCGACGAATTGCTGAGCCTTCCGTGATGCGCAGAAATTTTTCTTCACTCCAACTGAACAGATCAAGCAGCTCTGGAGTATGCAGTGCTGCACGTGGGTTGAAATCAGCTTCATCTGTCAATTGTGAAAAACGGTTCCACGGGCAGATAAGCTGGCAATCATCGCAGCCATAAATCCGGTTACCCATTAACGGACGAAATTCTTCCGGTATTACGCCTTCCAATTCAATTGTCAGATATGAAATGCACCGTCGGGCATCAATGGTATAAGGCTCAACGATGGCTCCTGTCGGACAAGTTGTCATGCAGGCCACACATCGCCCACATTGTTCTTCTTGGGGGGCATCAACAGGTAAGGGAAGATCGATCAGCAATTCACCGAGGAAAAACCAGGAGCCTGAATCTCGATTTAATATAAGTGAGTGTTTACCAACCCATCCAAGCCCGGCTTTTGCTGCCAGTGGGCGTTCCATGATAGGAGCAGAATCGACAAAAGGACGAAAATTCAGAGTTCCCTGATATTCATGGGTGGTGCAATAGTCTTGGATCGTATCGCCTAGTTTTTTGAGACGTTGGCGCAGCAGTTTATGATAATCTCTGCCCAGCGAATAGCGGCTAACATAGCCCATTTGTGGATTGTTAAGCGTACTGGCAAAAGCGGCTTTAGCGGGCAGATAATTCATGCGTACACTAATTACCCGCAAAGTTCCGGGCAGCAGTTCATGGGGACGGGCGCGCATCATACCGTGACGTGCCATCCAGTCCATTTCGCCATGATATTGCTTATCAAGCCATTCCTGTAGCTTTGGTTCTTCTGCCGATAAATCGGTGTCACAGATACCGACTTGTTGGAAACCGAGGGAAATACCCCATTGTTTGATATTTGCTGCTAGAAGATTCAGATCGAGAGGGGCTGCCATGGGATATCAATTTACTGCTGTAAGAGGAGCGTAGATTAACACAGTGTGGATTGAATACAAAAAATACGGAATATGGCGTTACAGCGGTGCATAAGATGTTCAGTGATTATGCCTGAGTTATGTTATGGTTATCGGTTAAGCTATTTTACTGATATGTCTATCTGTTCAGGCTCTTAATTCAATAAATAAAATAGATATTTTTCGATGAAAGAACTCGTTTTACCACTTCCAAATGAAAATGCCACAGTTGCATTGGGTAATGCAGTGGCGTCAGTCGGCGATCGCGGCTATGTTATTTATTTATATGGTGATCTTGGTGCAGGAAAAACCACATTTAGCCGTGGTTTCCTACAGGCGCTCGGCCATCAGGGGCATGTGAAAAGTCCAACTTATACGCTGGTCGAACCTTACGCTTTACAACCACGGCCTGTCTATCATTTTGACTTATACCGTCTGGCTGATCCTGAAGAGCTGGAATTTATGGGGATCCGTGATTATTTCCACCAGGATGCTATTTGCTTGGTGGAATGGCCTCAACAAGGCGCTGGTGTTCTGCCTGATGCCGATATTGAGCTGCATTTGAGTTATGACAGCGAAGGCCGACAGGCGCGTTTTGTTGCGTTATCTGAATATGGTGAAAGTCTGTTGGATAATTTGAAGTCCTTATGAAGGAATACCCGACCATGATGAATGCCTTTTGCGTGAATGTGGTAAAAAAATGGCATGCCCACTGGGTGATGGCCTGTGTTTTGTTTGTCATGTTGAGTCAGTTGGTCATGACAACGGCTATGGCGGCTACGTTGTCGAATGTTCATGTGAATAATAGCCCCTCTGAGGCCACAGTAACGTTGGAATTCACTGGCGGGCGCCCTGATTATCGATTTTTTCCTTTGCATTCTCCCGAACGATTAGTCGTAGATATTCGTCAATCTGGCAAAATCGTTGGTCTACCGATGCGCTTATCCGGGCAGGATTTAGTCAGGCTGGTACGCTCCAGTCAGCCGCCTGATACACATCATCAGAGGGTTGTGCTGGAATTGGCGAATAAAGCTACAGAGACGTTTTCAGTGAAGAAAACAGGTAGCAAATATCAGCTAGTTATTACTCTTAAAACCAAGGATGCAGCGAATAATAGAGCACCTATTTTCAGGGATAATGCTGCTAAAAATGAAAGTAAGCAGTCACTTACTTATGATGCTCAGTCAATGAAACCGGAGGTAAAACCTGCCCCGAAATCTTATGAATCCACGAACCTTAATGATAAGAGCGTGAAAAAACAGGCAATTCAATCTGGAAAAGGTATCCGCCCGATTGTGGTTGCTATTGATGCAGGGCATGGTGGGCAAGATCCCGGTGCGATAGGTCAACGTGGATTGAAGGAAAAAAATGTAACTATTAGTATTGCCCGTAAACTGGAAGCACTTTTACGCAGCGATCCCATGTTTAAGCCTGTATTGACGCGGAATGGCGATTATTTTATTTCTGTGGCGGGACGTTCCGAAGTTGCCCGTAAGCATAGAGCCAATATGTTGATATCGATTCATGCAGATGCGGCTCCTAATCGTGGTGCCAGAGGGGCTTCTGTCTGGGTGCTCTCTAACCGCCGTGCAAACAGCGAATTGGGTAATTGGCTGGAACAGCATGAGAAGCAATCCGAGTTGCTGGGAGGCGCAGGAGATGCACTTGCTAATGGCACCGACCCATATTTGAGTCAGGCTGTGTTGGATTTACAATTCGGCCATTCCCAGAGAGTTGGTTATGATGTCGCTATGCAAGTATTGAGTCAGCTCACCAGAATTGGTTCTTTGCATAAACGCACACCAGAGCATGCGAGCCTTGGTGTTTTACGCTCGCCGGATATCCCGTCTATTTTAGTGGAAACCGGTTTTATCAGTAATCTGTCTGAAGAAGAGTTATTGGGTTCCAACCAATATCAGGAAAAATTGGCACAAGCCATCCATTTAGGATTACGTCATTATTTCCAGACTAACCCATTGCAGACAGCACCAAAGTAACCAATATATCTGCCTATCAGAATAGGCTTAAAATCGTAAGTAAGGTCGAATAATGGCTATCAAGATATTACCTCCACAATTGGCAAATCAGATTGCCGCCGGTGAAGTGGTTGAACGCCCTGCATCAGTGGTGAAAGAATTGGTGGAAAATAGTCTTGATTCCGGTGCTACCCGCATTGATATCGATATTGAACGTGGCGGCGCAAAGTTGATTCGAATCCGTGATAATGGCTGCGGAATCAGTCAACAAGACCTTACGTTAGCACTGGCACGTCATGCCACCAGTAAGATTGCTTCATTGGATGATTTGGAAGCGATTATGAGTATGGGCTTTCGTGGAGAAGCGCTGGCGAGTATCAGTTCTGTTTCTCGGCTGACATTGACCTCTCGCCCTGAAAGCCAGACAGAAGCGTGGCAATCTTACGCCGAAGGCCGTGATATGGAAGTGACGGTTAAACCTGCTGCGCATCCTGTGGGTACGACGGTTGAAGTGTTGGATCTGTTTTATAACACGCCCGCCCGCCGCAAATTCCTGAGAACGGAAAAAACGGAGTTTGGTCATATTGATGAAGTGGTACGCCGGATTGCACTGGCGCGGTTGGATGTTGCCATCAACCTGAATCATAACGGAAAGCTGGTGCGCCAGTATCGTCCCGCTAAAGACGAATCTCAGCATGAACGGCGTTTGGCCGCAATTTGTGGTACGACGTTTGTACAGCAGGCTTTGGCGTTGTCATGGCAACATGATTCCCTGTCCATTAAAGGTTGGGTGGCTGACCCAATGAGCGCGACGGCAGGAAGCGATATTCAATATTGCTACGTCAATGGACGTATGATGCGGGATCGGCTGATTAATCATGCGATTCGCCAAGCCTATCAAGATTTGATTCAGGGGGAGCAACAGCCTGCTTATGTTCTGTATTTGGAGATTGATCCGCATCAGGTGGATGTCAATGTTCATCCTGCCAAACATGAGGTTCGCTTCCATCAAGCACGGTTGGTGCATGATTTTATTTATCAGGGTGTGTCTGCGGTATTGAAACAACGTAGCAAGGGCGCGGAATTAGCGCTTGGTTGTCAAGAGACGGCTGCAAATTGGGTGCCAGAGAATCGCCCTTCTGCGGGAGAAAACCATTTTCTTCGGAAGAGCAACGTACCCACGGATTCAGAATCTTCCCGACGTCATGATACTGATGAAAACGATAATAACGGCAAGAAGCAGGAACATGGGGAACGACAGTATTCAGGCCATGAAACACAGCCATCGCATCATGGAGAAGGCTATCAGAAAAAACAGGGTGAATTGTACCAGAAGCTGATGCAGTTTTCACCGGAAGAAAAGCGTCCTTTGTTTCCGCAAAGAGTCACTTCAACGCCTAGCCCGTCAAGTTCCGGCTCAATGTCTGTTCCGGTCAGCCCAGTGCAACCGGGGCAGGGAAAAAATAACGCGGTTAGTATTGGCAATATGTATGATCTTGAAAAATCCAGTGATCTTAAAAAATTAAGTGGCCTTGAAAAATACACGTTCGGAAAGGTATTGAGTATTTATGCCGATTGTCATGCCTTGATTGAATCGCCATTAGGGATAGGTTTGCTCTCGCTTCCAGTCGCTGAGCGCTGGTTGAAGCAGGCGCAACTGACACCGAGAGAACTGACACCGGGAAAACAGGGGCTGAAATCTCAGCCTTTGTTGATCCCGCTGAAGCTTGCTCTCAATCAGACAGAAATGAACACCTTGAAGCAGAATAGTGAGCTACTGAAGACTTTTGGTATTGAATCGACAGTCGCACATGGAAAAGTGACCATTCATGCGGTATCGTTGCCTTTGCGTCAACAGAATCTGCCAAAACTTCTGCCGGAGCTGTTGGATTACCTTGGCGGATTGTCAGTCGCTTCTACTGAACAGGTGGCAATTTGGCTCTCCCGTCATTTGGGTAGTGAGCGTGAAACGTGGAACGTCGCACAAGCCGTCCAACTTTTGGCTGATGTCGAGCGTCTTTGCCCTCAACTGGTGGTATCGCCACCGGAAGGGTTATTACAATTAATTGATTTACAAGCAGTGGTGGCACGCCTTAATCATGAGTGATTTAAAAACTCAACATCTGCCGACAGCCATTTTTATCATGGGGCCAACGGCTTCAGGAAAAACGGCATTATCGATCGCCTTGCGTCAGCATCTTCCGGTTGAATTAATCAGTGTTGATTCCGCGTTGATTTACCGTGGAATGGATATTGGGACAGCAAAACCTTCCGCAGAAGAGCAGGCACAGGCACCCCATCGCCTGATTGATATTCTCGATCCTGCCGAGACTTATTCCGCTGCCGATTTTCGCCGTGATGCTCTAAAAGAAATGGCAGAGATCACGGCGGCGGGGAGAATTCCACTCCTGGTTGGTGGAACCATGCTATATTTCAAAGCATTGCTGGAAGGATTATCGCCTTTGCCCTCTGCCAATCCTGAAGTTCGGGCGCAGATTGAACAGCAGGCAGCGGAGATTGGATGGGATGAATTGCATCGGCAGTTACAGGAAATTGATCCGGTTGCGGCTGTAAGGATTCATCCTAATGATCCACAACGTCTTACTCGTGCACTGGAAGTTTTTCGAATTTCGGGTAAAACTCTAACTGAATTGACAGAAACGTCTGGAGAAATATTGCCGTATCGCGTTCATCAATTTGCGATCGCGCCTGCAAGCCGTGAAATTTTGCATCAGCGTATTGCAGCCCGTTTTGAACAAATGATCAAATCAGGGTTTGAAGATGAAGTGAAAGCGCTTTATGCTCGTAGTGATTTGCATACAGATTTACCCTCCATTCGTTGTGTTGGTTATCGTCAGATGTGGTCCTGCCTCGCAGGCGAAATATCTCATGATGAGATGATCTATCGTGGTATCTGTGCGACGCGCCAACTGGCGAAACGTCAGATCACGTGGCTCAGGAGTTGGGACAATGTGACTTGGTTGGATAGCGATCAACCTAAACAATCACTAAACACAGTCATGCAGGTTATTAGTACATAAATTCATTGATTGTGTACAATTGATCGGTACAAAGCATCATTTTTGAGTAGTTACTTTTTCGAACCAATCGGTTCTTAGTTAAAAACAACAAAATAAGGAAAATATAGAATGGCTAAGGGGCAATCTTTGCAAGATCCATTCCTGAATGCTTTACGGCGTGAAAGGGTCCCGGTTTCTATTTATTTGGTCAACGGCATCAAATTACAGGGTCAGATTGAATCTTTTGACCAATTTGTCATTTTACTGAAAAACACTGTCAGTCAGATGGTTTATAAGCATGCCATCTCAACTGTTGTGCCTTCCCGTCCTGTGTCTCATCATGGTAGCAACCAGAATGTGACAACTGGCGTTGGAAATTATCATGCTGGTGCTAACCCGGCAGTACAACAGGAAACTGATGCCACTGAGTAAACCAGTGGCTGTGCATGACGTAAATAAAAACATAGGTAGGGAGACTTTACCTATGTTTTTTCCTATGGATTTTTACTTAGCCTGAGGGGTTGCACCGTTGTTTGATCGTTATGAAGGCGGAGAATTAGCCGTTCTGGTGCATGTTTTCTTCTCACAGGAAAAAGATACGGAAAATCTCAGTGAGTTTGAGTCATTGGTGACTTCCGCAGGTGTTTCTCCTGTGCAGATTGTAACGGGAAGCCGGAAGGCGCCTCATCCGAAATATTTTGTCGGAGAGGGTAAGGCAGAGGAAATTGCCGAAGCTGTCAAAAACAGTGGCGCAGATGTGGTTTTATTTAACCATACACTCAGCCCGGCCCAGGAACGTAATCTTGAACGCTTGTGCCAATGCCGCGTCGTTGATCGTACGGGCGTGATCCTGGATATTTTTGCTCAGCGGGCAAGAACGCACGAAGGCAAGTTACAGGTTGAATTGGCGCAATTGCGTCACTTATCTACCCGTCTGGTACGGGGCTGGACCCACCTTGAACGCCAGAAAGGGGGGATCGGTCTGCGTGGTCCCGGAGAAACTCAGTTAGAAAGTGACCGTCGTATGTTGCGTGACAAAATCAAACAGATTTTGGGGCGCCTCAGCAAAGTTGAAAAACAGCGTGAACAGGGGCGTCAGGCACGCAATAAGGCAGATATTCCTACCGTTTCTCTTGTTGGTTATACCAATGCAGGGAAATCGAGCTTATTCAATAGAATAACTTCTGCTGAAGTTTATGCGGCTGATCAGCTTTTTGCCACCTTAGATCCGACTCTGCGCCGAATAGACGTGAATGACGTTGGTGCCGTGGTTTTGGCGGATACAGTGGGTTTTATCCGTCATTTGCCTCATGACCTGGTTGCAGCATTTAAGGCGACTTTGCAGGAAACCCGGCAGGCAAAATTGCTGCTGCATGTTGTCGATGCGGCGGATAGCCGTCTTGATGAAAACATCATTGCTGTTGATAGTGTCCTTGAAGAGATTGAATCCAATGAAATTCCTTCTCTCTTGGTCATGAATAAAATTGATATGTTGGAAGATTTTGTTCCACGCATCGACCGTGATGAGGAAAATCGCCCTGTCAGGGTATGGTTATCCGCGCAGACTGGTGAAGGCATTCCGCTGCTATTGCAGGCCTTGACTGAACGCCTTTCAGGTGAAATCGCACACTATGAATTGCATCTTCCGCCGGAAGCGGGACGTCTGCGCAGTCGTTTCTACCAGCTTCAGGCTATTGAACGTGAATGGGTAGAAGAAAATGGTCAAATGGGTATTGAAATCAGAATGCCAATGGTGGATTGGCGCCGCCTGTGCAAACAAGACCCAAATTTACCCGACTATGTTGTCTGATTGATTGGCGCAGAGCGACAAACAAGGTATCATTTTACCCGCCATTTCAAGGTGCTTATAGTCATGGCGTAGCGGAGATGGAATGGCGGTGATGAAATGACTGTGCCAAAATTGCAGTGACTGAATTGCACTGTCAAAAGTATCACCAAATAATATTGGTTGCTTACAAAAACAACGAAATTCGTTGTTTCTGCCCATGGAGGCCGCTGTCAGACCTGTCAGGAACAGGCAACGGCCTGTGAAGTGGGAAGCCTCACCCAGCAGGGTGGAGAGCAGTCACCTCTGAAAAACCAGTAAAAACTAAAAAGTGGAGCTAAAACATGGCGTGGAATCAGCCCGGTAATAACGGACAGGACCGCGACCCGTGGGGAAGCAGCAATAATAATGGCGGCAACTCCGGCGGCAACAATAAAGGTGGTCGAAACCGTGGGGCAACTGATCTCGACGATCTGTTCCGTAAACTGAGTGAAAAGCTCGGTGGTCTCGGTAGAAACAAAGGTGGAAATGGTTCTGAACAGAACGCTAAATTTGGCGGGCGTCTTATTGGTCTTGCCGTTGCTGTTGCAGTTGTTGTCTGGGTTGTAAGTGGTTTCTATACGATTAAAGAAACAGAGCGTGGGGTAGTTACCCGATTGGGTAAATTTAGCCACGTTGTTCAACCTGGCTTGAACTGGAAAATGACGTTTATCGATCGAGTACGTGCCGTTAACGTTGAATCTGTTCGTGAACTGGCAACATCAGGTGTCATGCTGACATCAGATGAAAACGTTGTACGTGCTGAGATGAACGTTCAGTACCGTGTCACTGACCCCGAAGCTTACCTTTTCAACGTCACCACTCCTGACAACAGCCTGCGTCAAGCAACAGACAGTGCTGTACGTGGGGTGGTTGGCAAATACTCAATGGAAAAAATTCTGACGGCAGACCGTACAATTGTGCGTAACGATACTCAGAAAGTACTGGAAGAAACTATTCGCCCGTACAAAATGGGGATCACGTTGCTGGACGTTAACTTCCAAACTGCGCGCCCACCAGAAGAGGTGAAAGCGGCATTTGATGATGTTATCGCCGCCCGCGAAGAAGAGCAAAAAACCATCCGTGAAGCAGACGCTTACAAAAACTCTGTTCTGCCAATAGCCAAGGGTTATGCCCAACGCATCATTGAAGATGCTAAAGCCTATAAAGTGAGTGTGGTATTGAATGCACAGGGTGAAGTGGCAAGTTTTGCTAAAATTTTGCCTGAGTATAAAGCTGCACCAGAAATTACTCGTGAGCGCCTTTACATTGAAACAATGGAACGTGTTCTGAGTCAGACCCGCAAAGTTATTGCAAACGAAAAGAGCAACAACATGCTGGTATTACCGTTAGATCAAGTTTTACGTAATCAGTCTGAAGTGCCAACACGCCATCAGGACGTCAAGGTCACTCCAGAACAGCGTAATACGACACAGCCTACGTCTACACAAGGGCGCTCAAATTATAATAACTCCGGTTCAGGCTATGGTGATTTAAACAACCTGCGTGGTGATACGCTAAGACAAGGGAGACCATAATCATGCGTAAGTCGTTCGTCTTTGCTATTGCCATCATATTGGTTGTGCTGTATTCGTCGATATTTATCGTATACGAAGGTCAGCGTGGCATCGTGCTGCGTTTTGGAAAAGTTTTGCGTGACGCTGAAAATAAACCTGTCGTTTATCAGCCTGGCCCGCACTTCAAAATTCCATTTATTGAAACTGTTAAAACGCTCGATGCTCGTATCCAGACTATGGATATCAAAGCTGACCGTTTCCTGACAAGTGAAAATAAGGACCTGATTGTTGATTCTTATCTGAAGTGGCGCATTAACGATTTCAGCAGATATTATCTGGCAACAGGTAATGGAGAAATTTCGCAGGCTGAACTGCTGTTGAAACGTAAATTCAGTGACCGTCTGCGTTCTGAGATTGGTCGTTTGGATGTACGTGGCATCGTGACAGATTCTCGTGGTCGTCTGACGACAGATGTGCGTGATGCGCTGAACTTGGGAACAAGTGATGATGATACTGCCGACAACGAGATTGCTTCGGCAGCGGCCCGAGTGGCGAAAGAAACGAAAGGTAAACAACCAACCCTGAACCCGAACAGTATGGCGGCATTGGGGATTGAAGTTGTGGACGTTCGTATTAAACAAATTAACTTGCCAGATGAAGTCTCAGACGCAATTTATCAGCGTATGCGTGCAGAGCGTGAAGCGGTAGCCCGTCGCCATCGTTCACAAGGTCTGGAAGAAGCTGAGAAAATCCGTGCAGCCGCGGATAAGACAGCGACTGAAATCAAGGCAGCAGCACAAAGTCAGGCATTGGTTTTACGCGGTGAAGGTGATGCGGAAGCAACTAAACTGTTTGCTGACGCATTCAGCAAGGATCCGGAGTTCTACGCATTCATCCGTAGCCTGCGTGCTTACGAAAATAGCTTCAAAAATGATGGCAACATCATGGTGCTCAGCCCGGATAACGATTTCTTCCGTTATATGAAAGAGCCATCTAAGCAGCATAATCGCGCGAATGATTAAGTGGTTTTGACGGGCAAATAGCCTTCAATCTACTTTAATTGGCAAAATAAACCTATAGCGGCCAGCGTGTATCTGGCCGCTTCCTAAGCCACTGTAAAAAAACATATAGTGGCTTTTTTGTATGTTATTTTCATTACCAATGTTTACTTATCAGCCCATTTATATGACGAAACGAAATAACAGAAGTAACAAAAAATACTGAAAGGTGCTAAATGAGATGGTAGAATCCATTTTTAAGCAACCGAGTGAACTTTTGAAATGGGTAAGAACGTTGTCGTATTGGGCACCCAATGGGGTGACGAGGGCAAGGGTAAAATCGTCGACTTGCTGACTGAACGGGCTAAGTACGTAGTTCGTTATCAGGGGGGCCACAATGCCGGCCATACACTAGTCATCAACGGTGAAAAAACCGTTCTCCACTTAATCCCATCTGGGATCTTACGTGAAAACGTCATTAGCATTATCGCAAATGGGGTCGTTTTAGCACCAGATGCTTTGATGAAAGAAATGAAAGAGCTTGAATCACGTGGGATTCCTGTACGTGAGCGCCTGCTTATTTCTGAAGCTTGTCCGCTGATCCTGCCCTACCATGTTGCATTGGATAATGCCCGCGAGAAAGCGCGTGGCGCCAAGGCGATTGGTACAACAGGTCGTGGTATCGGCCCTGCATATGAAGACAAAGTCGCACGTCGTGGTCTGCGTGTCGGTGATCTGTTCGATAAAGAAAATTTCGCAGTCAAGCTGAAAGAAATCATTGAGTACCACAACTTCCAACTGGTTAACTATTACAACGAACCAGCGGTTGATTACCAGAAAACACTGGATGATATTCTGGCTGTTGCTGACATCCTGACTGGCATGGTAGTTGACGTTTCTGACCTGCTTTATAAAGCAACTCAGAAAGGTGAATTGGTCATGTTTGAAGGTGCACAGGGTACGCTGTTGGATATCGACCACGGTACATATCCTTATGTGACTTCTTCCAATACTACTGCGGGTGGTGTTGCGACTGGTTCCGGTCTGGGTCCACGTTACGTTGATTATGTACTGGGTATCATCAAGGCTTACTCCACCCGTGTTGGTGCAGGTCCATTCCCGACTGAATTATTTGATGAAACCGGTGAATACCTGCGTCAGAAAGGTCAGGAATTTGGTGCGACTACAGGCCGTAGCCGTCGTACTGGCTGGTTGGATATCGTTGCTATCCGTCGCGCGATCCAAATCAACTCCCTGTCTGGCTTCTGCATGACCAAACTGGACGTGCTGGATGGCCTGAAAGAAGTCAAAATCTGTGTTGGCTATCGTCAGGCAGATGGCTCTGTTATTGATACCACTCCTCTGGCAGCAGAAAACTGGGAAGGTCTGGAAGCAGTTTATGAAACTCTGCCAGGTTGGGATGAAAGCACTTTCGGTGTGAAAGAGCATAGCCAGTTGCCACAAGCAGCATTAAACTACATCAAGCGCGTAGAAGAGCTGACCGGCGTTCCTGTTGATATTATTTCTACAGGTCCAGATCGTGCAGAAACGATGATCCTGCGTGACCCATTTGATGCTTAATTAATAGCTTAATCTTTTGGGCAAATAACCGGGCTTAATGCCCGGTTTTTACTTTTTATAGATAAAGAAATTCATAACTAAAGAAATTTATAGATAAAAAAATAAAGAAGCGAATCGCCCGTTTTGCTTAATTTTTAAAATACCCACATAATAATGAACAACTAACGAAAACCAACAAACAGACATTTTTTGGTTCCAAATAAACCCCGTTATATTCAGTCTCCCAGAGGTGAGTGTGCAGTTAACCAGTTTTACTGATTATGGGCTACGTGCTTTGATTTACATGGCTTCTTTACCGGAAGGTCAAATGACCAGCATTACAGAGGTAACTGAAGTTTATGGTTTATCACGTAATCATATGGTAAAGATCATCAATCAACTTAGTCACTTAGGGTTGGTGAACGCTGTCAGGGGAAAAAATGGTGGCATAAGTCTGGGGAAACCTGCCAGCGAGATCAGAATTGGTGATGTGGTTCGTTCATTGGAACCACTTTCATTGGTTAACTGTAGTGCCTGTCAAATAACGCCTGCATGTCGCTTAAAATCAGTCTTGAATCAAGCGGTAGAAAATTTTTTGGAAGAGTTGGATAAACATACTTTGGCCGATATGGTTGAAGACAATCGTCCCCTTTATCAATTGCTTCTGATTAAGTGAAGCAGGGGGATAAACAGCTTGCTGATGACAACAGAGGAATGACGATGTCAAAAGATCCTTTTCAGGAACGAGAGGCTGAAAAATACGAATCTCCTATCCCAAGCCGTGAATACATCTTGGATATCATTTTTAAACACACCACTCCGGTAAGCCGTCAGGAATTAGCACAAGAACTTCAGTTAACCAGTGCAGAAGCACAGGAAGCATTGCGCCGCCGTTTGCGGGCAATGGAACGCGATGGGCAGTTGGTTTTTACCCGCCGTCAATGTTACGCGTTGCCAGAAAGGCTGGATTTATTGAAAGGTACGGTGATTGGGCATCGTGATGGATATGGCTTCCTGCGTGTGGAAGGCCACAAAGAAGATTTTTATCTGCCTTCTGATCAGATGAAAATAGCGATCCATGGTGATGTTATACTGGCGCAGCCTTTGCGACCAGACAGAAAAGGCCGCGTTGAAGTGCGCATCGTGCGGGTATTGGAACCAAAAAACAGCCAAATCGTTGGGCGATACTTTATGGATGCTGGTATGGGCTTTGTCGTTCCTGATGACAGCCGTTTGTGTTTCGATATCTTGATCCCCAAAGAGGAGATTTGCGGGGCAAGAATGGGGAACGTTGTGGTGGTTGAATTAACAAACCGCCCGACCCGCCGAACCAAGGCCATAGGTAAAATTGTTGAAGTGCTGGGCGAAACAATGGGAACGAACATGGCGGTTGAAATTGCGCTTCGTACCCATGAAATTCCCCATAGCTGGTCACCAATGGTAGAAACACAGGTGGCAGATTTGGATGAAAACGTTCCAGAGACTGCCAAACAAGGCCGTGTTGACTTACGTGAATTACCGTTGGTGACGATCGATGGCGAAGATGCCCGTGACTTTGATGATGCCGTGTATTGTGAAAGAAAACGCGGTGGTGGCTGGCGTTTATGGGTTGCGATTGCCGATGTCAGTTACTACGTTCGCCCGCAAACACCGTTGGACACAGAAGCACGTAGCCGGGGTAATTCAGTCTACTTCCCTTCTCAGGTTGTACCGATGTTGCCGGAAGTGCTGTCGAATGGGTTGTGTTCCCTCAATCCAGAGGTCGATCGCCTGTGTATGGTGTGCGAAATGACGGTTTCTGCCCAAGGTAAACTCTCTTCCTATAAGTTTTACGAAGCAGTGATGAATTCACATGCTCGTTTGACTTATACGAAAGTCTGGAAAATCTTGCAGGGCGATCAGGAATTGCGTGATCACTATAAGCCACTGGTAAGTCATATTGAGCATCTGCATGAACTTTATCAGGCATTAGAACAGGCACGTGAACAGCGTGGTGCTATTTCATTTGAATCTGAAGAAGCCAAGTTTATTTTTAATGCGGAACGTCGTATTGAGCGGATTGAGCCAGTTGTACGCAATGATGCGCATAAACTTATTGAAGAGTGCATGATTCTGGCAAATATCGCGGCGGCTCGCTTTGTTGAAAAATATCATGAGCCTGCGTTATACCGTATTCATGACCGGCCAAAAGAAGAGAGTATTCTGAACCTGCGTTCAGTCTTCAACGAATTGGGATTGAGCCTATTGGGTGGAATGAAACCGGAACCGAAAGATTATGCGCAGTTGATGAAGGACGTTGCGGATCGACCGGATCATGAGCTGTTGCAAACCATGCTGCTGCGTTCAATGAAACAAGCGATCTATGAGCCTGAAAACCGTGGTCACTTTGGCTTGTCGTTGCGTGCTTATTCTCACTTTACTTCACCGATTCGCCGCTATCCTGATTTGGCGTTACACCGAGCGATCAAATACTTACTCGCGCAAGAGAATGGTGTTGTTGAGAATGGTGTTGTTGAGAATGATAGTGCTGAGCATCGCTGGACGCCGACAGGCGGATGGCACAACGACATGGATCACATGTTGCAACTGGGTGACCACTGCTCCATGACTGAGCGTCGTGCCGACGAAGCAACAAGGGATGTAGCAGATTGGCTGAAATGTGATTTCATGCAAGATCAGGTAGGCAATGTTTTCACCGGTTTGATTACCAGCGTGACAGGTTTTGGTTTCTTTGTTCGCCTGCATGATCTGTTCATTGATGGTTTGGTACATGTTTCGACGCTGGATAACGATTATTACCGATATGATAATGTTGGCCAGCGTTTGATTGGTGAATCTTCTGGGCAGACTTATCGCCTTGGTGATGAGGTTGAAATCCGCGTAGAAGCGGTTCACATGGATGAGCGTAATATTGATTTCACCTTGCTTTCAACGACCCGCAAGGCACGGAATCAAGGAAAGACCGCGCGCGATAAGGCGAAAAAAGGCAAGCCAGAGCGTAAAAATGACAAAAAAGGCCGTGATTATAAAAAATCAGCCAATTTTGAGCCGGACAATAGTTTCCGTAAAAAGAAAAGTGCGGAAAAGCCTGCATCGCCTAAGCCAAGTAATAAGCCAAGTAAAAAGAAAAAACCGTCAGACAAAACCAAAAGAATTACGGCAAAACTGAAAGCGAAACGCGCGAAAAAGAGCGCGGGTTAATAGCCCATAAAACAGTCGGTAAAAAACAGTTAATCAGTGAGTTAGGTATTAGCCAGTCATGAGTGAAATTATCTACGGTATTCATGCCGTTAAAGCCTTGTTGGAGCGTGATCCACAACGCTTCATGGAAGTTTATGTATTGAAAGGGCGTGAAGATCGCCGCTTAACCCCATTGTTGCAGGAGCTGGAAAGCATCGGCATTGTAGTACAACTTGCCAATCGCCAATGGCTGGATGCCCAGACAGAAGGCGCGGTACACCAGGGTATCATTGCACGGGTTAAACCGGGGCGTCAGTATCAGGAAAATGATTTGCCTGACTTATTGTCGCGGTTGGATCGTCCATTCTTGCTGGTATTGGATGGTGTCACCGATCCTCATAATCTGGGAGCTTGCTTGCGTACTGCGGATGCGGCGGGGGTTGATGCGGTTATCGTTCCGCGCGATCGCTCAGCACAACTGAATGCGACAGCGAAAAAAGTTGCCTGTGGTGCGGCAGAAAGCGTTCCACTGATCCGCGTAACTAACCTCGCCCGTACCCTGCGCTTACTGCAAGAGCACAATATCTGGGTCGTTGGCACTGCGGGAGAAGCGAACCATGCGTTATATGAGAGCAAAATGACTGGTCCAATGGCCTTGGTCATGGGTGCGGAAGGTGAGGGTATGCGCCGACTGACCCGCGAACATTGTGATGAACTGATCAGTATTCCAATGGCGGGTTCAGTTTCTTCCCTGAATGTATCGGTGGCGACAGGGGTATGCCTGTTTGAAATCGTGCGTCAGAGAAACACGCAATAATTCTTAAGTTCTTTCATTGGAAAGCGTCTGAAAGAAGAATAAACGCGTTTTCTTTACCGGTATCTTGAGTTTTTTGTATTGTGCGGGTATAGTGACGCGTCGATTTTTCAGCCGTACTAAACACGTTCCTTGCCTCCATGGGCCACGGCTGACCCTGACAGGAGGCTGAATAATCCGTAAGGAGCAATGCTAATGCGTCATTACGAAATCGTTTTTATGGTCCATCCTGACCAAAGCGAACAGGTTCCGGGCATGATCGAGCGTTACAGTGCGACTATCACTAACGCGCAAGGTCAGATTCACCGTCTGGAAGACTGGGGTCGTCGTCAACTGGCTTACCCAATCAACAAACTGCACAAGGCTCACTACGTTCTGATGAACGTTGAAGCGCCACAAGAAGCGATTGATGAGCTGGAAACTAACTTCCGCTTCAACGATGCCGTTATCCGCAGCATGGTTATGCGCGTTAAGCACGCAGTAACTGAAGCATCACCAATGGTTAAGGCTAAAGACGAACGTCGTAGCCGTGATCTGGTCTTGGAAGAAGACCTGGTTGATGATGTTGATGAAGCTGGGGATTCTGAAGAGTAATCACCGTGACAACGAATCGTTTGGTGCTCTCTGGCACAGTGTGCAAGACACCGATACGAAGAGTCAGTCCATCCGGCATTCCACATTGTCAGTTTGTGCTTGAACATCGTTCACAGCAACAGGAAGCCGGATTCAGCAGGCAGTCATGGTGCAGAATGCCCGTCATTGCCAGCGGACAATTGTTACAGGAATATACTCACAGTATAACGGTCGGCAGTCGAATCACTGTTTCAGGATTCATTAATTCCCATTATGGGCGTAATGGTCTTAACAAATTGGTTCTTCATGCCGAGCAGATTGAATTGATAGATTCTGGAGACTAGCCAAATGGCACGTTATTTCCGTCGTCGCAAGTTCTGCCGCTTCACAGCGGAAGGCGTACAAGAGATCGATTATAAAGACATTGCTACGCTGAAAAACTACATTACCGAAAGCGGTAAAATTGTACCAAGCCGTATTACTGGCACTCGTGCAAAATACCAGCGCCAGCTCGCTCGTGCTATCAAGCGTGCGCGCTACCTGTCTCTGTTGCCTTACACTGATCGTCATCAGTAATAGGCTCAGTCCATTAACGACTTTGAGAGGATAAGGTAATGCAAGTTATTCTGCTTGATAAAGTAGCAAACCTGGGTAGCCTGGGTGACCAAGTTAACGTTAAAGCGGGTTATGCCCGTAATTTCTTAGTACCACAGGGCAAAGCTGTTCCTGCAACTAAGAAAAACATCGAATTCTTCGAAGCTCGCCGTGCTGAACTGGAAGCTAAACTGGCTGACGTTCTGGCAGCAGCAGAAGCTCGTGCAGAGAAAATCAATGCACTGGGTTCTGTCACCATCGCTTCTAAAGCAGGTGACGAAGGTAAACTGTTCGGTTCTATCGGTACTCGTGACATCGCTGATGCAGTGACTGCTGCTGGCGTTGAAGTATCTAAGAGCGAAGTTCGCCTGTCTAACGGCGTTCTGCGTACTGTTGGTGAGCACGAAGTTCACTTCCAAGTACACAGCGATGTATTCGCACAATTGAACGTTAACATCGTTCCAGAAGCTTAATCCCTGATTAGCTGAAGAACATGTGACAAAAAACGCTGGCATTGCCAGCGTTTTTTGTTATTTAAACCAAGAAGTTATTTTGATTCTGAAAGCCAATCAACAGTGTGGAAATTCTCTGGCTTGAGTCCTTACCTAATATTGACCTATGAAATAATGGCCTTAGTTATCTCGGTCACTGTGTCGATAATGTCTTGAGGTGCTTTCTCAATAAATTTGACCTGACGATCCAAAAAATCTAAGGATTTAACCTGATGAATAAGAATGGTACCTTGGGTAGATAATTCTTCGGGTAAGGGAACTTCTAACTTCATTCCCCTCACTGTACTGGTGATTGGGGCTACAACAGCAAATCCGGTATGCTCGTTAAACATCTTGCGAGAGATCACGAATGCAGGACGGCGTTTCATGATTTCTTTTCCTGCGCTCGGATCGAAGTCTATTGAGACAATATCTCCTTTATCTGGTATGTACATCAGAGTATTTCCTTACCAACAGGCTTAGCGTTGAGCCACTCTTTATCCTCATCTGTTACCGTGAAACATTCTTTAGGGCTTCCAGCCAACAATGATTCCAGCGTCAACTCTTCTTTGATTGGTGTAAGTACAATTTTGTTATCCTGAATGGATAGGTCTAATTTTGAGCCAGTATGCAAATTAAGCGTTTTCACAATGGCTTTTGGGATACTAACTATGTTAGCTCCACCAGATTGGCGGATGACAACAGCAGTCATGTCTGGCCCTCCTTTTATTCAAGTTATACTAAAGTATAATAATGTATTTTTGTTTTACAAGAGTAAAACTTCCTTTAAAAACTCCTCACGCGTTTACCCATCCAGACAGTGCTGTTATGCTTGAACCTTCACTTATTTAATAACAGGTATTTTCATGACAACACCTTCTTTTGAGTCTATTGAAGCGCGGGCAAGTTACGGTATTGGCTTGCAGGTTGGGCAACAATTACAGGAATCTGGTTTACAGGGACTGGAACCCGAAGCGCTGTTGGCAGGGCTGTGTGATGCGCTGGAAAGCCGTTCTCCTGCGATTCCTGTAGAAGAGCTGCATCGTGCGCTGCGTGAAATACATGAACGTGCTGACAGCGTTCGTCGTGAACGTCAGCAGGCGATGGCAGAAGAAGGCAAAAAATTTCTGACAGAAAATGCTCAGCGTGAAGGCGTAAGCAGTACTGAATCTGGTTTGCAGTTTTCTGTTCTGACACAAGGCGAAGGTTCTATTCCGGCTCGTACTGACCGTGTTCGTGTTCACTACACTGGTCGTCTTATTGATGGCACGGTATTTGATAGTTCAGTACAACGTGGCACACCAGCAGAATTTCCTGTCAGCGGCGTGATCCCAGGTTGGATTGAAGCTTTGACTCTGATGCCAGTAGGTTCTAAATGGGAACTCTATATTCCTCATAATTTGGCTTATGGTGAGCGTGGTGCAGGCGCGTCTATCCCTCCTTACAGCACATTGATCTTCGAAGTGGAATTGCTGGAAATCCTGTAATTTTCTATTGGATCAAAAAAATAGCCGGTTAACCGGCTATTTTTTTGTGTGCATTTTGGGATTATTGAGGAATTTGGGAATCATTGAGCAATAAAGTATTCGCTATTCCAGTAAAAAATGCGCTAAAAATGTAGCTTCAAGGGGTATGCCCAGATAGTTTTCAATTTGAAAGCGTAAGGGGATAGCTGAATAATGAATGCAGAGGTGTATGATGCTACAACAGATCTGCCAATTAGCACGGGAAGCAGGCGCGGCGATCATGGAGGTTTATCAGGCTAAGGAACCGTTGCAGGTGGAACATAAAACGGATGACTCACCTGTTACTGTTGCAGATATTGCCGCTCATAAGATCATTAAAGCAGGATTATTGCGCATTGCGTCTGATATCCCGTTGTTATCAGAGGAAGATCCTCCTTCATGGGAAGAGCGGAAGAACTGGCAGCGCTATTGGTTGGTTGATCCACTGGATGGGACGAAAGAGTTCATTCGTCGGAACGGTGAATTTACCGTCAATATTGCATTAATTGAAGACGGCGTACCTGTCATGGGTGTCGTTTATGTTCCTGTGCAGAATGTCTTGTATTCAGGGCAAGGCCGTCAGGCGTGGAAGGAAGCCAATGGTCAAACGCTTCCCATTAAAGTGATGTCTGCGACGCGACCAATCGTCGTCGTCAGCCGTTCTCATCGGGATGATGAGGAGTTGAAAGACTATCTTACCCAATTAGGGAATCACGATACACTTTCGGTAGGGTCTTCACTTAAATTCTGTATGGTTGCCGAGGGAAAAGCCCAACTTTATCCCCGTTTTGGGCCAACCAATATTTGGGATACTGGTGCGGGTCATGCTGTTGCAATTGCCGCAGGTGCACATGTCACGGACTGGGAAGGAAAAACACTGAATTACACACCGCGTGAATCTTTCCTGAATCCAGGGTTCAGAGTCAGTATTTTTTAATGTGAAGGTGATAATGGCTCACAATGTTAGAGCCATTATCACTGTACGATCATTAAAATTACCGCAATTGAAAATCGGCTTGCGGCTCAGGCTATTTTTTCAGTTCGTCTTTGATGATGCTGATAACGTGAGTGATCTCTTCGTTATTTAGTTTGCCATCTTTGACAAATTTCACATTACCGTTTTTATCCAGCACGATGATTGCTGAACTTTTAGGTTCCAATCCCCAGGCTGTTTTAGACAACCCGTTGCTATCGACAATAAATTGTGACCACGGAAACTGCTTTTTGCTGTCTTCAAGGCTATTACGGACGAAAATGCTGGTGCCAAAAATAGCATCATCAGTATTTACGATGCTGGTTGTTTGATATTGATCCTTAGGTAAATTCGCATTTTTCAATGCTTGAATCAGAGGATCATTCATTTCTTTTGCAGAACTACGACCGGCAATATGCTGGATCGTTCTCACTTTTCCCGGAAGCTCGGTAGTACTCCAATTTTGGTAGCTGAATTTGCCATCGTTAAGCAACAGCTCACCTTTATCTGTCACACTAACCGCAGGAACTTGTTGTCCCAACGTGATGTTATGGGCGAATGCAAATATTGGCATTAAACTCAATAATGCAGTTAACGTGATGTTTTTTATCATATTTATACCTTATTTGACATGGTGTGGCATGTTATCAGGGAACATCATACTCAGCATAGCGCTTGTTAACTGGTCTGTCCTCAAAAAAGTAAACATTTTGGTAACATTCAGAACAATGTATAAGCCTAATAATGTGTTTTTGTTGAATAATTCTATTTAATTTCATGATGTTATGTTGAATTAGTGATTGAATCTTTGCATTTGAGGGGAACAAATTTCTATAAATGTAGTCTATACATTCTGCATGACGGTGATGTGTCTTTTGATTCACTGGTTGTGTGATGTGATTGTGTGATGCAATAGAATGGTATCGTAAGAAGCATGGGAGGAAAAAACAGAGATGAAAATCTTTCACCACTATAACCCACTGAAAATTGCTCTCTACGTAAAGACCCTATTTCGTGGGCGCTTATACATTAAAGACATGGGTGCTTTTGAATTTAACTACGGGAAGATTTTACCACCGAAGATAAAAGATAAACGTCATTTCAATGTCATGAGTGAAGTTAATCAGCAAGTATTGCGCCTACAGACCGAAATGGGGTGATTTTTCTACAAATGCTCATTTACTGATAGATATGTGCCATGATTAATCGCGCATCATTAGTATGATAAACGGCCTTTCGGCCGTTTTTTGGTTATTTTTACACCTTATGCCTTACGCTTCATGCGGCTGTTTGGTGCTGGATTGGTTGGGTTGAGCAAAGGGATCAACAACTTTTGTCACGAGCAATTGATCGATCTTATAGTTATCAATATCCACCACTTCAAACTTATAGCTGCCAAATTTCACAGAATCTGTGCGCTTGGGAATTTTGCGTAAACGGAACATCATAAAGCCGGCGATGGTTTCATAATTACTGGAATCTGGGAAGTCATCAATATCCAGAACTCGCATGACATCTTCAATTGGTGTGCCACCTTCAATCAGCCATGAATTTTCATCTCGGACAACGATTTGTTCTTCTTGTCCCTGACCGATTAAATCTCCCATTAATGTGGTCATAACGTCATTGAGAGTGATGACTCCCATTACCAAAGCATATTCATTGAGAATGATTGCGAAGTCTTCACCCGCGGCCTTAAAACTTTCCAATGTATCAGAAAGTGAGAGAGTATCCGGGATCATAAGGGCATTGCGGATTTGAACGCCTTCTTTCAGGTTGAGGCTTTGCCCGTTCAGGACGCGATTGAGTAGATCCTTTGAATCTACATAACCAATGACATGATCAATGTCGCCGTCACAAACAAGAAATTTTGAATGGGGATGGGTGGAGATCTTTTCTTTAATGCTGTTTTCATCTTCACTTTTATCAAAATACACCACACTTTCACGGGAGGTCATAGCAGAAGGTACAGTGCGTGATTCCAGTTCAAAAACATTTTCAATCAGCTCATGCTCTTGTTTACGTAGTACGCCTGCAATTGCGCCTGCTTCAACGACAGCATAAATATCATCGGAGGTGATGTCTTCATTGCGCTCCATTGGGATCTTAAAGATTTTGAAGATACAGTCAGCGAGGCCATTGAACAACCAGACCAGCGGGCTAAGGATAGCCAGACAGAAACGCATTGGGTTGATAATTTTCACGGCAAAGGTTTCGGGCTGAGTCATACCAATGCGTTTAGGGGTTAAATCAGCAAGCAGGATAAAGATACTCGTAACGATGGTAAAAGAGCAGAGAAAACCTAGCTGGTCTGCCCATTCCGGGCGCATAAACTTTATAAACAGGGCTTTAAGAGCGGGAGAAAAAGCGGACTCTCCAACAACCCCTGCAAGGATTGCGACGGCATTCAGGCCAATTTGAACGACAGTAAAGAACATGCCGGGAGTTTCTTGTAGCTTAAGGACATGGGCAGCATTGAGATTTCCCTCATCAGCCATGAGTTTTAATTTGATTTTTCTTGAAGCAGCCAGAGAAATTTCTGATAACGAAAAAAATGCACTAATGGCACAAAGCAAGATTATGACTAATAAACTATTTAACATAAAGTATCCGTATCTTGTCTCCAGCGACAGGGTAGGTGTTATTTGAATAGCACTGGAGGGGAGATGAAAAAACATATAAATAAAAAATTACGGCGATATGCCGTAAAGTAAATAATAGCCTAATTCCATCAGGCGTTGAATTTAGCCCAATAATTATAACATTGGGCTAACTAAATTGACTAGTTTCTGTGCGTTGGTGGGAAGCAGATTCCAATACCACCTAATCCACAATATCCTTCAGGATTTTTGTAGAGATATTGCTGGTGATAATCTTCGGCAAAATAGAATGGCCCGGTTTCAAGGATTTCTGTCGTGATAGTACGTTGGTCGCCATTTTGAGTCATCGCTTGCTGGAATTGGTCGCGGCTGGCAATCGCTTGCTCATATTGTTGTGCTGAAACGGTGTAAAGGGCAGAACGGTACTGTGTGCCGATATCACCGTGCTGACGCATACCCTGGGCGGGATCGTGGTTTTCCCAGAACAGCGTTAATAGCTGTGTATAGGTTATCTTAGTTGGATCAAACACAATCCTGACCACTTCGGCATGTCCGGTTGAGCCTGTGCAAACTTCTTCATAAGTCGGATTTGGCGTTGTGCCGCCACTGTAACCTACAGAGGTGGTATAAATGCCTTCCTGTTGCCAGAAAAGACGTTCAACGCCCCAGAAACATCCCATTCCTACATAGGCGATTTCCATATTTTCTGGAATGTTGTCTATCGCATGCTGTGTGATGACATGGTAGGGTGATACAGTTAATGGGGTGGCCCTACCAGATAAAGCATCTTGTGAAGAAACATGTTGGCTTTCATTGACTGAATTTGGCAAGATTCCTCCTATTATTCACGGGTTTTATGGTTAAGTGTTGTTTGTATATCTTTAAAACTTTACCAGAATTAACTTATTACAGCATTTTTATATTGTTGAATTTTACCCTGTAGATAGATAAATATTAGGAGTCCGAGTGTCACGATACCCCCTCATATGCGCGCTTTTTGTATCTATCGTCACTCCATCGGCTTACAGTGCAAATTTACGGTTAAAAGTAGAAGGACTTTCTGGCGAATTGGAAAAAAATGCCAGAGTGCAACTTTCAAATATCAGTACTGATGAAGTATCTCCTGATGGTCGTTTTCGCGCGCGTGTGGAGAAAGCGATACGACAAGGACTTCGTCCACTGGGATATTATGATCCCACTGTTGAATTTACCTATCAAGAGAATACTCCGCCAGCCCGCCCTGTTCTGACTGCAAAGGTCACCCTTGGTGAGCCTGTGCGAGTGACTGAAGTGAATGTTGATTTAGAAGGTGGTGCAAAAACAGATAAAGATTATGCCGCCCTCATCAAAAGAAATACACCCAAAAAAGGGACCATTCTTAATCACGGGGAATATGAAAGTTTTAAAGGTGCATTGACTAATCTGGCGGTCAAAAAAGGGTATTTTGATGCCGTGATGAAGAAGAGTGAATTAGGGGTGTCAAAAGAGCTGCATGAATCGATTTGGGATTTCGATTTCGATAGCGGGCAACGTTATCGTTTTGGCCCTGTCATATTCCATGGTTCGCAAATTCGTGAAACTTACCTTAATAACCTGATTCCTTTCAAAAAAGATGAATATTACACATCGGAACAGTTGGCGGAATTCAACCGTCGTTTGGTAGATACGGGTTGGTTTAATTCTGCGGTTGTTGTACCTGATTTTAAAGTAGGGCGCGAGAGTCAGGATAAGATATTGCCACTGGATGCGTCGTTAGTCCCACGTTCTGCCAACTATGTTGAATTGGGTGGGGGTTATGCTACTGATGTTGGCCCTCGTGTACAAACAAAATGGAAAAAGCCCTGGCTTAATTCCCGTGGGCATAGTTTGAGCACCAGTCTTAACCTTTCTGCTCGGGAACAAATCATTGACGCATCTTACAAGATGCCGCTGAAGGCCAATCCACTCGAAGAATATTTTGAACTGCAAACGGGTTATAAACGTAAAGATATCAACGACACGACTGCGGACACAGCAACATTGAACCTTGCCCGTAACTGGGATCGCTCTACTGGCTGGCAGTATGGTGTCAATATTCGCTGGAGTCTCAGCCACTTTACTCAGGCCAATGTGACAAATACCACCATGCTGCTTTATCCGGGGATAAGTGTCAGCCGCCTTCGTCAGCGTGGCGGAACTATGCCTTTTTGGGGCGATAGTCAGCGTTATTCAATAGATATTTCTGATAAAACTTGGTCGTCTGATGTGGACTTCCTCGTGTTACAGGCACATCACGTTTGGGTCAGGTCTTATCGGGAAAATCATCGTTTTGTGGTACGGGCAGATCTGGGCTGGATAGAAACCAGTCAATTCGAAAAAGTGCCGCCGGATCTTCGCTTCTTTGCCGGTGGTGATCGCAGTATTCGTGGTTATAAGTACCAGAAAATTTCACCGACAGACAAAGAGGGTAAATTAGTCGGGGCATCAAAACTGGCCGTTGGTTCGTTGGAATATCAATACAATATTTATGGTAATTGGTGGAGTGCTTTGTTTGTAGATTCAGGTGAGGCAGTGGATGACATTAGAAGAAGTAATTTCAAAACAGGCGCGGGGATAGGTGTGCGCTGGGCTTCACCTGTTGGGCCGATAAAATTTGATTTGGCAACGCCAATCGGAGATCCAAATAATCACAATGTTGAATTTTATATCGGTCTAGGGGCTGAACTATGAAGTGGGTAAAAAGGGTCAGTATTATTTTCCTGCTGATTGTTGGCCTGTTATTGATGACGGTTGTAGGATTGGTTGGCACACAAACGGGTCTGCACTTTGTGATTAACAGTGCGGCACGTTGGGTGCCCGGATTGGATATTGCCAGTGTCAGCGGAGGTTGGCGCGACCTAACGTTAAAAGGCGTGAAATACCAGATGCCGGGTGTTAATGTCAGTGCTGACAATTTACATCTCTCATTACGGCTTTCCTGTTTGAAACACAGTCACGTATGTGTCAATGCCCTGACGACTGAAGGAGTCTCTGTTTCGGTAAATACGGCTGAACTTCCACCATCGGAACCCTCCCCGGCATCGGAACCCTTGACCGAATTGACAACGCCTTATCCTATTTCACTGGATTTGCTTTCTTTGAAAAATATCCATGTCACAGTGGATGATATCGCTATTGCATTGGATGAATTTAAATCTGGCGCTCAGTGGCGGGAAAAACAGTTACGATTAAAGCCAACGGAAATCATTAATCTGTTGGTCGAATTGCCAAAATCGCCGCCTGAACCCATTGGTGCAGTACAGAAAACAACGCCAAAGACTAAACAGCAGATAGAATCTGAGAAGCCCTTGAGTGAAACCTTGAAGGGGTTATTTGCCAAACCGCTCTTAACGAAATTACCCAATATTCCGATTCCCCTTGATATCACTGTAGAGGGTATTCATGGCCGCCAGCTTCGTCTGACCGGAGATACCGACATCACGATTAATGATTTGAGGCTACAGGCCAGCAATCAGGGACAGCAAATCGATGTAAACACCTTGAATGTGTTGGCTCCAGAAGGTTCACTTGCGATACAGGGTACAGCAAAACTTTCTGAGCAATGGCCAATCAACCTGATGGTTAAAGGGAAGGTAGATAATTTAAATAACCTGAATGAGTTGGAAGGGCAAAAAATCGACCTGACGCTGAAGGGGGCTTTTTTACAGCAGCTTGATCTCGCATTACACCTTTCCGGGCCTGTTTCTGCCCATCTGGATGCGCAGGCTGAATTGGCAAAGGCAGGCTTGCCTTTACGCTTGACACTGGAAAGCAGCCAACTGAAATGGCCATTGAAAGAAAAAGCGGAATATCAGCTTGATGGCGTAAAACTGCGCTTTAATGGTCAAGCCAGCCGTTACGATCTTTCTCTTCGTTCTGATATTAAGGGGAGCGATATTCCTCCGGCATTGTTAATGCTGGATGCAAAAGGTAATGAAGAATCTCTCCGGTTAACACGTTTGCGTCTGGCTGCATTACAGGGCAAAGCTGACGTCACGGGGGTTGTTGATTGGAGTAAGGCGGTAAGTTGGAATGCCAAACTGGTTCTGGATGGCATTAATACGGCCAAACAGTGGCCGGAATGGCCGGCCAAAATGGATGGTAACATGGCAGTACGCGGCAGTTTATATGGTGGAAGCTGGCAACTCCAGATTCCGGAAATTGCCCTTCACGGTCATGTAAAGCAGAACGCAGTCAAAGTTTATGGTAAAGCATCAGGCAATGCGGCAGGGCAGTGGGATATTCCTCAGTTTGATCTTGCGTTTGGGCGTAATACATTAAATGCGCAAGGGCGACTGACCGATGAGGCTTGGAAACTGGATGGTGATATTAACGCGCCGCAATTGGATGGGTTACTGCCGGGACTGGGCGGTTTTATCTCTGGTCATGTCAAACTGCGCGGAAATATGAAAGCGCCTCAAATCATAGCGGATTTGAATGCGCGTGGGGTGCGGTGGCAAAACTCCCTGCGAGTGGACAGCGCCATGGTTAAGGGGGATATACGCTCGGCGGAACAGATTCAGGGGCAGTTATCGGTTGTTGTTCGCCATTTGGAACAGGCAGATTTAGCCATCAATAGCCTGATACTTAATGCCAAGGGCACAGAAAAGCAACATGATTTACAAGTAAAAGTTGAGGGTTCTCCAGTATCAGGCGAGTTGGCACTTAATGGCAGTTTTGATCGCCAGCAGGAACGTTGGAAAGGCAATATCAATAATACCCATTTTGATACGGTTGTCGGTGAGTGGCGCTTAAGTAAAGCGATTACGATTGATTACTTTAATCTACAACAGAAAGCCATTGTCGGAGCTCACTGTTGGTTCAATCCCAATGCTCAAGTGTGTTTTTCAAAACCGATTGAAGCTGGGAAAAACGGTCATGCACAAGTTGCGCTTGAACGCTTTGACCTGGCTATGCTCCAGCCATTCCTTGATAAAAGCACTCAGCTTAAGGGGATATTCAGTGGTGATGCTGATGTCAAATGGGTAGCAGGTCAAGGATTACCGCAAGCAAAAATCGCCTTGCAAGGGAATGGTGTTCAGGTCCGGCAGGTTGTAGAAGGTATTACGTTACCGATCGATTTTGAAACGCTGACATTGAATGCAGGTCTGAAAAATGGCAAGGCAAATTTAGACTGGTTAGTCAAACTGGTTGGCAATGGACAGTTGAACGGTAATGTTCAGGTGTCTGATTTGGAAGGCCGTCGCAAATTATCGGGCAATGTAGATATTCAAAATCTCTCCTTGAAGTTGATTAAACCTATTCTGGGCAAAGGTGAAAAAGCGGAAGGCGGAGTGAATGCGAATTTGCGTCTTGGAGGGAATGCCAAGAACCCATTGTTATTCGGTCTGCTCAAAGCCGATAACCTGCAAATGAGCAGTCATTGGCTGCCATTCGATATCTCTCAAGGCCAGTTAGCCGTTCATTTTGATGGTGTCAGCTCTGATTTGAATGGGATGATTAAAACGCCTAAGGGGCAACTAAACCTGAATGGTCATGCGGATTGGCGCAGCTTGGATGCCTGGTATGCCAGAATCGCAGCTAATGCCGACAAATTACGTGTGGTTGTTCCGCCGATGGTTAAGGTCGATGTCAGCCCGAATCTGGTGCTGGAAGCGACACCAAATCTACTGAAACTTGATGGCAATGTTGATATTCCATGGGCGCGCATTACGGTTCAGGAACTGCCGGAATCAGCGGTAGGTGTTTCTTCTGATGAAGTGATGCTGGATAAAAATCTCCAGCCGATAGGGAAGAAAAAATCGTCTATTCTGATTCAAAGTAACTTGAATGTTCATATTGGTAATGATGTGCGTTTGAGTGCATTTGGTCTGGAAGCACAGCTTAAGGGAGCTTTAAAAGTCCTCCAGGATAAACAGGGGCTAGGGCTGAATGGTCAGATTGATATTCCGGAAGGGCGTTTCCATGCTTATGGACAAGATTTGCAGGTACGCAGAGGAACAATTATGTTCTCTGGCCCACCAGATCAGCCATTATTGAATATCGAAGCGATCCGCAATCCGGAATCGACGGCGAATGGCGTTATTGCCGGAGTGAGAGTGACCGGTCTGGCGGATAAGCCTAAAGTGGAAATTTTCTCTGATCCCGCAAAATCACAACAAGAAGCTTTATCCTTCCTTTTGCGTGGAGAAGGTTTGGAAAAAGGGGATTCTGACAACTCTCAGATGACGGCAATGCTGATTGGTTTGGGGGTTGCGCAGAGTGGGCAGTTAGTTGGCAAGATTGGTGAAACTTTTGGTGTCTCTGATTTGGCTTTGGATACTCAAGGCGTTGGCGATAAATCTCAGGTTGTCGTTAGTGGCAGGATTACCAAAGATTTACAAGTGAAGTACGGAGTGGGTATTTTTGACACTTTGGCAACACTGACGTTGCGTTATCGTGTTATGCCAAGATTGTATCTGGAAGCCGTATCTGGTATTGATCAAGCTTTAGATCTGCTCTATGAGTTTGAGTTTTAAAAATGCGAGTTATTGTTTATGGTAGCCTGAGGCGCAAACAAGGTAATCATCACTGGATGACCGATGCCCAACTGTTAGGAGAACACAAGTTAGAAGGTTATGAGATTTATGACCTTGGGCATTATCCCGCTGTTATCCGTGGTGAAGGAACAATCGAATGTGAAGTATACCGCATTACGCCATCTATACTGACAGAGCTGGATGAGTTGAAAAAGAACTCTCAGGAATATCAAAGGGAACTGATCGAAACACCTTATGGTAAGGCGTGGATTTATCTTTATAAATTGCCTGTAGAAGGATTGAGTCGGATAACAAGTGGTGACTGGTTGAAACGCTACGGAGAAGAATAAAGAACAGCGATCCACTGCTTATATCATTTTTTAATAAAAGTGAGCGTCAAAAAAACCTCTGCGTCCATGAAGGGGCAGAGGTTTTTTACAATCAAAACCCGCTGTTAATCGTTAAGTTTATTTTTTGGCAGCGCGTTCGAAAGAAGACATAATTTCAGCTTTAGCAGCTTCGACATTGTCCCAACCGTCTACTTTAACCCACTTGCCTTTTTCTAGATCTTTGTAATGTTCAAAGAAGTGGGTGATTTGCGCACGTAACAGTTCTGGCAGATCGTTCACATCTTTGATGTGATCGTATTCTTTGCTCAATTTGGTATGAGGAACAGCAACCAGTTTTGCATCTTCACCAGATTCATCGGTCATTTTCAGAACACCGACCGGGCGGCAGCGGATGACAGAACCCGGCTGCAATGGATATGGTGTTGGAACCAGTACATCAACAGGGTCACCGTCAAGGGACAGGGTATTATTGATGTAGCCGTAGTTGCATGGGTAGAACATAGCTGTTGACATGAAGCGGTCTACAAACAGAGCGCCAGATTCTTTGTCTACTTCATATTTAATAGGATCTGCGTTAGCTGGGATCTCAATGATGACATAGATATCTTCTGGTAGTTCTTTACCCGCCGGTACGTTGTTCAGGCTCATAAAAGGTTTCCTTCAATTTAAAACCAAAATGGAGTGTGGGGTATTATAGACAAAACAGGCTTAAAGTCCTCTGGTTTTTCGGCTGAGATCGCGACGGATAAGCAAGGTTACAGGCAGTTTTGTAGCACAGCCCCAATGATTATTGAAGCTGTGCGTGATATTAATGGCGAGTGAAGCAACTTACTTTAATTTACACACCAGATTTAATTTGGCATCCTCTTTGAGTGCACCTTTTTCTTCTATTTTCCCGGTCTTATAGTTGTATACTAAGTAAGGTGCGTTATCAGCGTCTGATTCTTTGATCCGTATGTAAGGCGTAGTGTTATTTGAATAGAAGAACCCAAATCTTGGAAACTTTTCTACAGGGAATTCACGAGAGTATGAATTGCCTCCACCTACATCTCCAATTCCAATATCATCCATTGTTACTGTTGTTGACTTACGAACTTGATCAAGGCTTTCACAAGATTTATTGAGTTCGTTATGAGGAACACCCGCAGAAACCCTCCAGTCAGGGGTGAAGAAATACCTGTGGGGATTGAATTTATAATAATGCTCTGACAGCTTGCCCGTATCGGGTTCTGTTAAACGAACAGTCACTGTTACCGGCCCAGGGTTGAAAGTGTTTCTGAAAAAGAATGTAGGGGTGTATATCATGCCATTATCATTATCAAATACAATCCCGTTATCTGGTGTGGATGTTTTAATGTCAAATTTACCCTCTGGAAATTCATCGATATTGAGTAACTTACCATCATTTCTTACTAGGTAAAAATACAGCATGTTAGTCCAGGTAAACGGTTTTTCTTGCTCGCTAACATCCTTGTACGAATCTGTAGGCTGATGTATTGATGATTCGAATGTGTATATTCGTAACTTTGCTTCCTGAGATTGAGGATCGAAATTGACAGGAGCAGACGCGAGCGTTTCGCCAGAACTTAATTTAACAGTGCCCATGATATCTTTAATACCATATGGACTGTACATTTCAGGCACTCCTTTTTTCTCTGCTCTTGTTAAATAAGCCGTCACATAACCGTTGGAGTCTGTAGTCCAGGCAGCTTGACCGGGTATGTTAATGACCACAAAATCTTCTGGCAGATGGTTTTCTGATCCTTTCCATTTTGTAGCCCAGGTCATGTCTTCAATACTTTGACTTTTAATGGGTTCTTTTTTGTCCTTATCAATGACTTTTACCTTAAGGGCATATCCGTTTCTGTCAGTAATACCTGGCAATGAATCGTAATATTTGGTTGTGATATCTCCTGTTAATGTCGCGCCTAAGTCTTGAGATGTTGGTGCCACGAAATCGAACGATTCAGAGTAGTTTCTCGTTTTTCCACCATTGACTGAGAATCCAATCCTCACACCTTTCATAGCTTGGGTACTTGTGATGCGCACTGCGATTTGACCTTGCGGATCGGTGACATATTGCCCAGAAGTTTCCTGTGGCTTAATAGACAACCCTTTCTGCTCCAGACCTGCAGGCTCTGTGAACCATTTAAGGTCCGGGATGGGTTGCTGATTATAGGGGGTTCCACGCTCATTATGTATGACTAGATTAATAGTCTGTGGCTTATTATTCCCTAATGCTATGTAAGGCGGGTTACCCTCCAGGTTTATACTTTTGATACCAATACTCTTGGAATCATCGACAAAGCTAACGGGTTTAAATGCGTATTCTTTGCCTCCATTAATGCTGAGTTTCACAATGACATCTTTCAGCTCTTCGGTACTTTTAAGCGTTGCAATCAGTTGGCTTTGATCATTTGTGGTCGTGCTGGGCGTGAAAACAACATTACCACTATTGTGACCTGTTATTCCTGAATTCCATGTAGCTTCTATCTTTTGATTTTTCAGGGGATTATTGTTCTCATCCAAGATAGTGGCTTTAAAGGTATAAATATTATTTTCATCAAGAATTGAAAGTGGGCCTTCAGGTTCAACCTTTGGATCTGAAATATTGAATTTGGAGGCAACATCGATAAAAGTGATAGGCTTGTCACCTTTTATCTCCACTTTTGGCATACCCGCTATTTCCAGATAAACCTTGGTATTTTTATCGAGGGTTGCGGTACTTGCCAGAGTTGCGATGAGCTGGCCTTGTTGATTGAGTGCACCTGATGTATCCCATTCCAGTTTTGCATTCGCAGTAGGGGGATCGAGGGTCCATTTTACATTTGGAATAGTCACGTCCTTAAGAGGTGCATTATTTGTATTGCCGTAAGTGATCGTTGCAGCCAGATTGTAGGCGGGTTTCCCATCGGTAATCGCAGGGCCGTCTCCAATGGGTTTGATGCTCTGGTCTTTAATGACAAATGGCTCAACAGTCAGGTTTGTTTGGGCTTTTTTGACACTGCTGCCGTCTTCTGTTTCGACGGTGGCAGACAGGGTATAGCTGTTCCCTCCTTGAATATTATATTTCGGCAGGGTTACGTCAGCGTAATTACTATCAGAGTATGCGATAACTCCCCCATTTTCCCCGAATTCTTTGTTAGCTGTCCAGATAGTCGGTTTTAAGGGTTTGTTGGCAGTGATTTTCGCACTTATCCGAACCGGCTGAGTACTGTATCCGCTTAAGTCATTGGGTAAGTTAATGGATAATTCTGATATTTTCCTGTAGTCCAGAACGATATTGTTATTTCTTTGCACCAAATCATAACGGCCGCCTGTCAATGTGCGCAGGGAAGCAACGCTATGAGGTGAAATCTGCATAGCAAAGGGGATTCCAAAGCGATAATTCAGATTCGCCAGAAAAAGCGTTTCGCTGTTTCCTTTCGTACCTAGCTTATAATCGACTCCCATAGTAATCAGTGGAATGGGGGTGTAATTCAGACCAAACCGGGTGAGACTGGGATTTTTCTGTTTGGTATCTCGATTGAACAGGGCGACGTTATCACCGAAGTATTGCTCGTAACTCAACTTACCACCAAGATTAGGGTAAGAGGGAAGGAAAAATTCGCTATTGAGATCAAACCCGTTGGCAGGTCGCTCTTCGTAGCCTTGCTCTTTCGGTGACTGGTGCCATTGGCTCAAGCGCCAGTAAGTATTTGCTGAGAGTTTGAGATAATCTGTCCAAGCTTCTGCGCCTAAACCTAATCGTTGATTGCTCCCCGTGATTTCATGATCATAAAAGGAATTTAATCCATACATCCAATGAGTCGGGGTGAAATAGCGCCCACCAAACCCTAAATTTACCGTATGGCGGTTATCTTTATTGCGATAACCTAATTGGGAGAACAGCAGCCAGTCCGTTTTATTGTCGTAGAACGGTAGCAGCAGATCCAAAGAGCCGTTATCCAGTTTTCCCTTTCTATCAAGGGAAAAATTAATTTTGGCTGTCCCAAATTGGGACAACCATTTTTGAGTTTCAGTTGATATCGAATTATTTATTTTCCCCAACGCGTAGGATTTAGCCTGTTCTGTGAGTTCAGAGGGGGAAGAGGATAGCAACTGTCCAATGTGTTGAATATTTTGGGTGATAGTCCCTACATCGGCATTTTCGTCATGATTATTGGCTTTATTCTCATTATCAAATCTATTTTCTTTTTGGGTTTTCTCTGAGAATTTCCTTTCTGTTTTAGTCTCATGATGTTCTTTATCTGTCGAAAATGCACTTGCCGAAATAAAAGGTAAAGAAAGAGAATATATAAGAACAGAAAGTCGGATAATTTTATGATTAATATACGAGTCCATATAGGAGTTCCTTATAAAATATGGGCTGTTGCCAGCACTTTAAGCATTGTGTCTTTGATGTGGAAAAGTTGAATTTTGTTGGAATTAACTGTCTGTTTAATAAAAAGCAATATTCTCTGTCTTTACATACATTAGGAAATTTCTTGTTACATTGCGTAATGAGAAATTGTTATCACTTGATAACAAAAAATAATGACTTTTATATTGAATTGATTTTTTCCAATAAAAACCGTGAGCTTCAATAAGCATAGAAGCAGATAGCAAGCTGCATCATTAATATGGGGGTATTAACTTTTTATTTTAAGGAGAAGGAAATATTAACGCTTACTGAGAACAGGCTCTGAGTTTGATAAATGAGTTTGTGGTTTGGAAGGGACTGGAATATTTAAAGAGGTGGAAAACCACCCCTTAAATTCATTAATGAATAAAACTACTTATTCATCAGGAAACTCAGCCATGAAACTTTCAGCTTTCTCTACCATTGACTTTGTACCGACAAAGAAAGGGACACGTTGGTGCAGTTTATTTGGCTCGATATCCAGAATGCGGTTCGCGCCATCACTCGCTTTGCCACCGGCCTGTTCTGCCAAAAACGCGATCGGATTGCATTCGTACAGTAGACGTAATTTTCCTGTTGGATGGCTTGCCGTGCTTGGATAAATATAGATTCCGCCTTTCAGCAGGTTGCGATGGAAATCCGCGACCAGAGAACCGATATAACGGGTAGTATAAGGGCGTTGAGTGGCTTCATCCTGCTCCTGGCAATATTTGATGTACTTTTTCACTCCCATCGGGAATTTGATGTAGTTTCCTTCATTGATGGAATACATATTGCCTTTCTCTGGAAATTGGACTTTTTCGTGGGTTAGGCAGAAAACACCAAGAGAAGGATCGTAAGTAAAAGTGTGAACGCCACAACCTGTAGTGTAAACCAACATTGTGGATGAACCATAAACCACATAACCCGCTGCAACTTGACGATTTCCCGGTTGCAGGAAATCCTCTTCAGTGACAGGTTGCCCAATCGGAGTAATTCGATGGTAAATTGAGAAAATAGTCCCGACGGAAACGTTTACATCAATATTCGAAGAACCATCCAGTGGATCCATCAAAACAACATACTTCGCGTTTTCTGCGCGGTCGCCATCAAAAATAACGATCTCGTCTTCTTCTTCGGAAGCAATACCTGCAACTTCGCCGCGTGCTTTGAGGGCTGCCTTAAGTTTTTCGTTGGCGTACAGGTCCAGTTTCATCTGAACTTCACCCTGAACGTTGGATACGCCACTAGTACCTAAAATATCCACCAGCCCTGCTTTGTTGATATCCCTGTGAATGATTTTGGCACCTAACTTGATGGCAGACAGTAGTGCAGTCAGTTCACCTGTAGCATGAGGAAAGTCTTGCTGTTTTTCGACGATGAATTCGCCTAATGTTTTCATGACAAAGGCCTTGAATTTGATTGTGGTTTTAGGAAGCGTGCTTCACTTTTGTGTCGCACTCATGCGCGGGCAGTTTAGCTAAAGAATCCAATGATTCATAGGCTATTGCATTTCTAATCTCAGTTTAGATGGTTAGAATAGTGATACAGTTCATGATATTGGGTAGAAATAAATGCGTATTCATATTCTTGGCATCTGCGGTACTTTCATGGGAGGGTTGGCTATCCTTGCTCGTTCACTGGGCCATGAAGTCACAGGATCCGATGCAAATGTATATCCACCAATGAGCACTTTGCTGGAAAAGCAGGGTATTGAGCTGATTCAAGGATACGATCCTGCGCAGCTCGATCCTGTGCCAGATATAGTGATCATTGGTAATGCGATGACACGCGGTAACTCCTGTGTGGAAGCCGTGTTGGATCGTGGCATTCCTTATACCTCTGGCCCGCAATGGCTGCATGATTATGTATTGCCGGAACGTTGGGTATTGGCTGTCGCTGGAACCCATGGCAAAACAACAACGGCGGGTATGCTGGCATGGATCTTGGAAGCATGTGGTTATAAGCCGGGATTTTTGATCGGTGGCGTACCGGGTAATTTTGATGTTTCAGCACAAATCGGTGAAAGCCCATTTTTCGTGATTGAAGCAGATGAATATGACAGCGCCTTTTTTGATAAACGTTCAAAATTTGTGCATTACAGCCCTCGCACATTGATCATGAACAACCTTGAATTTGATCATGCTGATATTTTCGAAAATCTGGCCGCCATTCAAAAACAATTCCATCATCTTGTCAGAGTGGTTCCGAGCACGGGTAAGATCATTGTTCCCGATAATGACATTAACCTGAAACAGGTACTCTCAATGGGGTATTGGAGTGAGTTAGAGCAGCTTGGTGAAACCGGAAACTGGCAGGCGAAAAAAGTCAGTCAGGATAGCAGCCATTACCAAGTATTCCATCATGGCGAATGGGTTGGTGAAGTGAACTGGTCATTGGTTGGCGAGCACAATATGTATAATGGATTGATTGCGATTGCAGCCGCCCATCATGTTGGCGTTCAACCTGTGGATGCTTGTCAGGCTCTGGGCGAATTTATTAATGCCCGTCGCCGCCTTGAACTGCGTGGAGAAGTCAATCAGATCTCGGTTTATGATGATTTTGCGCATCATCCAACGGCTATCTTAGCCACACTGGAAGCACTGCGAAGTAAAGTGGGCGGAATGGCACGGATCCTTGCCGTATTGGAACCTCGGTCGAATACCATGAAAATGGGGACGAGTAAAAATGATATCGCTCCTTCCATGGGACGCGCCGATGAAGTTTTTCTTTATCAACCCGTCAACATTCCATGGCAGGTGGTTGAAATTGCTGAACAGTGTATTCAACCCGCTCGTTGGAGCGCTGACATTGATGTTTTGGTTAGGATGATTGTTGAAACGGCGCAGCCGGGCGATCACATCCTGATTATGAGCAACGGTGGATTCGGTGGTATCCATGAGAAATTGCTGGCTGAATTAGCGAAGAAAGCAAACGTCGCCTAATCGGGTAGTTCATTGGCGTAAGAGGATCGCACCTGCTGGACGATCCTCTTTTAGTCTGTATTGATATTCGCTGGTTTTATAAGTATGTGACAGTACCAGATTAGAGTTCCTGGTCAAACAGGTTGAGGATGGCTTCATAGAGCTGTTTTGTCGTGAAGTTTTGTGCTGGTGTGGAGAAAATAGTGTCATCTCCCGCAATACTGCCAAGAATACCTTCTGCTTTACCCAATGAATCTAGCAGGCGTGCAATTAACTGTGCTGCCCCCGGGCTGGTACGTATGACGACAATGCTATGGTTATAATCGACATCCAATACCAGATTTTTTAATGGGCTGGTGGCTGTGGGAACCCCCAGTTCTGCCGGCAAACAGTAGACCATTTCCATTTTTGCATTACGGGTTCTGACAGCGCCAAATTTCGTCAGCATTCTGGAAACTTTAGATTGGTTGATATTTTCAAACCCCTCGTCCTGAAGTGCTGCAACAATTTCACCTTGAGAGCTGAATTTTTCCTCTTTCAATAATGCCTTGAAAGCTTTTACCAAATCTTCCTGTTTCGAAGGAACACGCATATTTCACCATCGTCGAATCCGTTATGAAGCAGACATTATGCGAAAGAGTGAATTTTTATTCAAGAAAGAGACGAAAAAACCCAAATATCGAGCATAATTGAATATTCTCTCCTATAACCATATTAATTGTCTGTCTATTAATGATTTCATTTTTACTGATTTTTCCCACCTATTAAGCTTAGTAAATGTATTGTTAATTAAATTGTATTTTTCATGTGGAAGGGAAGTGTAAGAAGATCAAGCAGACTATTAATCATATTACTGGAATAATTCTCAAAATAGTGTCCGTTATCTCATTAACAGATAAGCCTTTTGTCTAGAATAAAGCAACTTTGGTGTTCCATCATAAGGCCATTAGGTAGATAATCTGGCTGTTAACAGATTGTTTTTAGAACGTAGTGATGAATGGGATTGAGGGTTTGCTTTGCCATCATTTTGTCACTGTAGTGATGTGTAGTGATGATAGAAAAATGAAGCACTCTCTTGACCAAACAGGTTTAAGTTTTTTTACAGCACTTATTTAAGGAGTATCAGGATGAAAGTTGCAGTTCTCGGTGCAGCCGGTGGTATTGGTCAGGCACTTGCCCTTCTACTCAAGACCCAACTTCCTTCAGGTTCAGAACTTTCCTTGTATGACATTGCTCCGGTGACCCCAGGTGTGGCAGCCGATCTGAGCCATATCCCAACGGAAGTCAAAGTCACTGGTTTTGCTGGTGAAGATGCAACCCCTGCTTTGGTAGGCGCAGATGTGGTATTGATTTCTGCGGGTGTGGCACGTAAGCCTGGTATGGATCGTTCCGATCTGTTTAATATCAATGCTGGGATCATTCGTAATCTGGTTCAACAGATTGCTAAAACTGCGCCAAAAGCATTAATCGGAATTATCACTAACCCGGTTAATACCACTGTGGCGATCGCGGCTGAGGTTCTGAAAAAAGAAGGTGTCTACGATAAAAATCGCCTGTTCGGTGTGACAACACTGGATGTTATCCGCTCCAATACTTTTGTTGCTGAACTGAAAGGCAAAAAAGCAGAAGAACTGGAAGTTCCGGTTATTGGTGGGCACTCAGGCGTAACTATTCTGCCACTGTTGTCTCAAATTCCAGGTGTTAGCTTCACTGATGAAGAAATTGAAGCATTGACCAAACGTATCCAGAACGCAGGCACTGAAGTGGTTGAGGCGAAAGCAGGTGGCGGATCGGCTACTCTGTCCATGGGACAGGCAGCGGCACGTTTAGGGCTTTCTCTGATCCGTGGTCTGCAAGGCGAAAGCAATGTTATCGAATACAGCTATGTCGAAGGTGACGGTCAATATGCTCGTTTCTTTGCTCAGCCTGTTCGCTTGGGTAAAAATGGTATCGAAGAACATTTAGATATTGGCAAGTTGAGTGCTTTCGAACAGAAGTCATTAGATAACATGCTGGATGTTTTGAATAAAGATATTGAGTTAGGCGAACAATTTATTAATAGTTGATTTATTTAATTCGTAATTTATTAATATACGAATTAAGTTAAATATATTAGATAACTAAAACCGCTAGTTCGAAAATAACTAGCGGTTTTTCTTTGGATAATTAAATTGATAGCTAATTATTCTTTTTATCTCTGACTTTTCTTTCTAATAGTTCTCCCGTATGTGGATCGAAATAGCGGCTTGGCCATATTTCAGACGGATGTAATTCTAAATAATTCGCTATTATCCATTCTCCCTTGGGCCATGGGCGAGAAAGTGTATTCGCCAAAGTTGATGAGCTCAGACCCGCTTCACGAGAAACTGCTGCTAGCGTCGTTCCACGTTTACGTAAAGCAGCAATAATATCAGCAGGATGCCAATCAGATTTCATAGAAATCATTTTTTTAATCCTTTCCTATTAAATTTGAAGCCACATTAGTGGTATAACTAAAGCGTTAGTGTGAAATTAATAACGAACACGAATCTGTTATTAAGAAAATAAAATAACATTATTTTTTCTAAAAATATTTCTAATTTTTTCTTAATAACTTCTTTTTTGAACTTGGTTACAAAAATAGAGAAACATTATGAAAAAAGAGTGGTATACGGCAATGGAGTTGACCGGTGTAGGCGAGTTACCTAGATCACCACAAGGAGTTAATGCCAGAGCAAAACGTGAAGAATGGTTGAGGCAAAAACGAACAGGTGTTCAAGGACGGGCGATTGAATACCATTATTCTTGTTTCCCTGAATCAACCTTGGAGGCCTTGGAACTTCATGAAACATCAGCGGAATATCAGATTCAGAAGCAAGATCCTTTATCCATTTGGGTAAGTGCATTTAATTTACTCACCGAGGAAGAAAAGGAGGTAATTACCGAAGTGATATTACGAGATGGCATAAGAAGTTTTTTGGAAAAAATCACAGCTACTTGAGGCAGCTTTTGAAAAGCCAAATGTTTAAAATTTGGCTTTCTCTTCACTGCTCCGGTACAAAGCGAGGAGAAAGAGATGAAAAAAGAATGGTATTCTGCAAAGGAACTCATCGGCCTCGCAGGGCTGCCATCGTCTCCCCAAGGAGTCAACCTGATGGCAAGACGCGAGGGTTGGGAGCAACGCCGTAAGCGTGGAGTGCAGGGAAAGGCGCTTGAATATAATGTCAACAGCTTGCCAGAAGAAGTTCTGAATGTACTGACTGTCAGTGAGAATTCGGTCGAATATTACCGAAATAAACGACAGGACCCGTTTATGATTTGGGTAGAAGCTTATTATCAGCTAACCAAGTCAGAAAGGGAAAGAATAGTTAAATTTATTTTGAGAAAAGGGCTAGCCAGCCTCGTCCAATACGCAATCATTCAAGATATTGATAATAAAGACAGTATCCCGGATTGAACAATCCGGGATACTGGTTGATTTAAGCTCAGGAAAGTCGTTGTACTGCGACATGGGCTAAACCCATCAGGGCCGCCTTGTATGGAGTGTCTTCCAGTATTTGCAACGCTGAAATTGCCTTATCCGCTTCTTCCTCCGCCCGTTGGCGGGTGTATTTGAGTGAACCACACTGTTTCATTGTTGCCAGTACAGTATCCAGCAAATGGCGGCCATTGCCTTGTTCAATGGCGCTGCGTATCAGTGCTGATTGTTCGGGCGTTCCATGGTTCATGGCGTGCAGAAGCGGCAATGTTGGTTTGCCTTCGTTCAGGTCGTCCCCTGTGTTCTTACCGAGCGTGTTGTTATCAGAATCGTAATCCAGAAGATCATCAATGAGCTGAAACGCAGTACCAAGATAACGGCCATAATCACGCAATGCGATTTCTTGCTCCGGGGTTGCATTGGCAAGAATGGCTGCTGAATGAGCAGCAACTTCAAACAGGCGGGCCGTTTTACTGTAGATAACGCGCATATAATCATCTTCGGAAATATCTGGATCGTTGCAGTTCATCAACTGCATAACTTCACCCTCAGCAATCACATTGGTGGCATCAGACATCAGTTTCAATACACGCATCGAATCAAGATCGGTCATCATCTGAAATGAGCGCGTATAGATGAAATCACCCACAAGGACACTGGCTGCATTGCCGTAAATGGCGTTGGCTGTTGCTTTGCCGCGTCGCATGTCAGATTCATCAACGACATCATCATGTAACAAGGTTGCGGTATGAATAAACTCAATTAAAGCGGCAACGGTGATGTGCTTCTCATCTTCGCAATGAAGTGCCTTGCCTGCCAGCACTGCGATCATCGGTCGAATGCGTTTGCCACCACCGCTGATAATGTAGTAACCAAGTTGGTTGATCAGCGCAACGTCAGAGCTTAATTGGTTAAGAATGGTTTCATTAACCGCTGCCATGTCATCAGCGGTAAGTTTTATTATCGATTCTAAATTCATGTTTTGGCTTTGGACTCTGATTCAGAGCTGTGCTCATTAATTAGCATATCAATAGATATCAAGATACATCGATTGTACTTGAAAAACCGTTCAAATAAATGACAATCGAAAAACTCCGTTTTTTTCTCATCTGTTCTAATTCTGCACTTGTCTTCCAAGCGGTTTTTGCGTAGAATTCGCGCCCTATTGTGAATATTTTATAGCGCGCTCTGGAAAGAATTTTAGGGGGTGCGCGGAAAGCGGAGTTTATATGTACGCAGTTTTCCAAAGTGGTGGTAAACAACACCGAGTAAGCGAAGGCCAAACAATTCGCTTGGAAAAGCTGGACATCGCAACAGGTGAAACTGTTGAGTTTGACCAGGTGCTGATGGTCGTGAATGGTGAAGACATCAAAATCGGCGCTCCAGTAGTTGAAGGCGTTAAAATTAAAGCTGAAGTTGTTACTCACGGTCGTGGCGAGAAAATTAAAATCGTTAAGTTTCGTCGTCGTAAACACAGCCGTAAGCAACAGGGCCACCGTCAGTGGTTCACCGATGTTAAAATCACTGGCATCGCTTAAGATTTTAGGAGAGCAGATTAATGGCACACAAAAAGGCTGGCGGCTCGACTCGTAACGGTCGCGATTCTGAAAGCAAACGTCTGGGTGTAAAACGTTTTGGTGGTGAGTCTGTTTTGGCAGGCAGCATCATCGTTCGTCAACGTGGTACTAAGTTCCATGCAGGCAACAACGTAGGTTGTGGCCGTGACCACACCCTGTTCGCATTAGCTGACGGGAAAGTTAAATTCGAAGTTAAAGGTCCAAAAAACCGTAAATTTATCAGCATCGAAGCTGAATAAGTTTTTTGAATCTTAATCGAATCGGAAGCCCTGCAATGTGTGTTGCGGGGCTTTTTATATTCTGGATTACGCCATCTCTGGGTACTAGCTGCCATCCAGCTTTACAGTGGCTATCCTACGGAGAAAAATGATGAAATTTGTAGATGAAGCCAGGATACTGGTTGTAGCGGGAGATGGTGGCAATGGTTGCGTCAGCTTCCGTCGTGAGAAATATATTCCAAAAGGTGGGCCGGACGGCGGTGACGGCGGTGACGGCGGTGACGTTTATCTGCTGGCAGATGAAAACCTCAATACGCTGATTGACTACCGTTTTGAAAAATCCTTCCGCGCTGAACGTGGTCAAAATGGACAAAGCCGAGATTGTACGGGTAAACGTGGTCAGGATATTACCATCAAGGTTCCTGTCGGAACCCGCGTGCGTGACATTGCCACAGGTGAAGTACTTGGGGACATGCTGCGCCATGAACAGAGTTTTATGGTCGCAAAAGGCGGTTTCCACGGGCTTGGTAACACCCGCTTTAAATCCTCTGTGAACCGTGCGCCTCGTCAAAGAACGATGGGAACACCGGGTGAAAGCCGTGAACTGATGCTGGAGCTGATGCTGTTGGCTGATGTGGGCATGCTGGGGATGCCAAATGCAGGTAAATCCACCTTTATTCGTGCCGTTTCGGCAGCTAAACCCAAAGTAGCTGATTATCCATTTACAACACTGGTGCCAAGCCTTGGCGTTGTGCGCATGGATAACGAACAAAGCTTTGTGGTAGCAGATATTCCGGGTTTGATTGAAGGTGCATCAGAAGGTGCCGGTTTAGGCATTCGCTTCCTGAAGCATCTGGAACGTTGCCGCGTATTGCTGCACTTGATTGATCTCTGTCCGATCGATGAGTCTGATCCGGTTGAAAATGCGCGTATCATCATCAAAGAGCTGCATAAGTACAGTGAAAAACTGGCAGAAAAACCGCGCTGGTTGGTATTCAACAAGGTTGATCTGACGGATCCAGAAGACGCTAAACAGCGGGCTAAAGCCATTGCTGATGAGCTTGGTTGGGAAGGTGATTATTACATGATCTCAGCCGTGAACCGTCAGGGTGTGAAAGAGCTTTGTTGGGATATTATGGAATTTATGAAAACCCAACCCCGTAGCTTAGAAGCGTCGGAAGAATCCCAACCTGAAAAAGTTGAATTCATGTGGGATGACTACCACAAAGAACAGTTACAGCAGTCATCATCTGATGATGATTGGGATGATGACTGGGACGAAGAAGACGACGAAGGTATAGAGTTTATCTATAAACGCTAGTCTTCATATCTGAAGTTCGAACATGACAAAAGGGCGCGAAAAACAGCGCCCTTTTTCGTTTGATCAATGACTCAGGTATAACGATTTATATAAATGATTTTCAAAACGTGCTAATGGAATACGGCGAGTTCGTTGGTTGTCGGGAGAAACGGAGTAAGCAGAAATAAATTGGACGAAAGCGATTTGCTGCCCACTGGCGGCGGTCATGAATCCTGCCAGATTATAAACCCCCTGCAATGAGCCTGTTTTTGCAAATACCTTACCATCCAGCCCTGCTTCATGCAGACCGGGACGATAAGCCAGAGTACCATCATACCCAGATTTAGGAAGCATGGAGATGAAATCCAATTCATTATCGTGTTGGGCAATAAATTGTAAGATCTCCATCATGGTTGCAGGCGTAATTAAATTATGGCGAGAAAGGCCGGAACCATCCACCATGACAGTATTACCTAAATCAATGCCGGCTTTTTGTTTCAAAATCTGACGAACTGCGTCAGAGCCAGAATGCCATGTTCCCGGAACGTTAAAATAGCGATGGCCAAGGGTACGGAAGAGGGCATCAGCAATCATGTTATCTGACTTTTTCAACATGATTGAAAGCATGCTGTGTAATGGTACTGATTGGTTCAGGGCGAGAATTTTTTCTGGCTGTTGAGGGATCGATTGGCGTCGTATAGCACCGTTCAACTCAATACCGGCAATACGCAGTTCATTTTTCAGAATCGCACCGGCATAACTTGCACCATTTTGAACGGCGAATGCCAATGGGAGCGGCTCATCACGTTGAGTCAGGCAGCCGGTAAGAGTATATCGATTTAGGTCACCTGATGTGACATCCAGTTCACAGTATTTTGCTTCTGGCGAGCCTTTGGCTAATGTCTTTACTTCACTGAAAACATTAACAGGGTAAAAAGAGGGGATACGGACAAATGCCAGTCCGCCGGGTTGCTCTGAACTGTAAAGTGAAACTGAAAAACAGTTTTTATCCACAATTGCAGCGGATGGGGGGGAACTGAAACACTGGGTCATATCATTCCATACCCAGCCGGGCGCTTTATCGTGGCTGGCGAAAATGGAAACATCTATGATGAGGTCGCCATTAATCTGTTTGATACCTGATTGTTTTAATGTTTCGACCATGTTACGCAGTTGCGAGCGCGTTAGCATCGGGTCGCCTACAAAACGGGCTGTCAGATTACCTTCTAAGATGCCATTCGAGATACTGGCATCACTTTCCAGTGTGGTGATAAAACGGTAATCCTTACCAAGCTGTAGCAGGGCTGCCAACGCCGTCACAATTTTTTGTGTACTTGCCGGTAATGCCATTTGTTGCCCGTGATAATCAACTAATGGCGTTTTTGAGCTGACTTTTTGGGCAATAAATGAGAAATGAGTTCCCATCGGCAAATACTGAGAGTTTTCCTCAATTGAAGAAGCATTTGCACTGAAAACACTCAGGCTCAAGCTGAGCATACAAGCTATTCTGCTGGTAATTTTTAAAAGAGCCATAGATCTCGCATATGAAGGTGGATGTATTCCAATAATATTTGTATTAATAATACTAAGGTGCAATTTAAGGAAAAGTAAACGATGATCCATCATCAACTCTACGTTAGAATGATAGATTAGTAGTTAAAATATGCCTGTGAACTTCAGATTATGCTGGGTTTACACTCCTTTTATTGTCTGGAGGCCCGCCTGATAGGGTGTGCTCATTGTGCTGTTATTACAAAAATCAGGAAGATGTGTTTGGGCTTAGGATTGATTTAGAGGTTTGATAAATGAAACAAATTCCGATGACGGTACGTGGCGCGGATAAATTGCGCGAAGAATTAGAACATTTGAAAACTGTACGTCGCCCTCAAATTATTACTGCAATCGCTGATGCGCGTGAACATGGTGATTTGAAAGAAAATGCGGAATATCATGCCGCTCGTGAGCAGCAGGGTTTCTGCGAAGGTCGTATTCAGGAAATTGAGGCCAAACTTTCTAATGCTCAGGTGATTGATGTCACGAAGATGACTAACAATGGTCGGGTGATCTTTGGGGCAACGGTAACGGTACTGAATGTGGATTCAGATGAAGAGCAAACTTACCGTATCGTGGGTGATGACGAGGCGAATATCAAAGAAAATCTTCTTTCTGTGAATTCACCTATTGCCCGTGGCTTGATTGGCAAAGAAGTGGATGATGTTGTTGTCATCACCACGCCAGGCGGCCAGGTGGAATACGAAGTTTTGAATGTGGATTACATCTGATAAATACCATGGTAATCGGCGATTACGTTTACATGGAATAAAAAAGGCCAGACTTGGCCTTTTTTATCATGATAAAGAAATAGCTCACGATGGCATTTTTGTATAAATATGCCGTGATTATTTAGGTAGACTAATCTTGCGTTCTTCTGATGGACGGTAGAGAACTAGCATTTTTCCTATAATTTGCACATTATGTGCACCAGTTTCACGAACAATCGCTTCAGCGATCAAAGTTTTCATTTCGCGGTCTTCGCCTGCAACTTTGACTTTGATAAGCTCGTGATGCGAAAGAGTTTGTTCGATTTCAGCCAATACGCCTTCGGTCAACCCATTGTTGCCGATCATAACAACAGGCTTTAATGAATGAGCGAGACTTTTCAGGTATTGAACTTGTTTTTTGTTAAGAGTCATCGTTTTTTTGCTTAGTTGGGATTGAAAACGACATATTCTACCGCCATCTCATATCTATCACCATAAATAGTGTGGTGTGGTTTGATAAGAGAGCGCAAAAAAGTAAGGCTTTTTTTTAGTATAGTTGGAAAGAACAATGGCCAATAAAAAACGCTCAGCAAGCTCAAGTCGCTGGTTACAGGAACATTTTAGTGATAAATATGTTCTTCAGGCACAGAAAAAAGGGCTTCGCTCTCGCGCTTGGTTTAAACTTGATGAGATACAGCAAAGCGACAAAATCTTTAAACCGGGCATGACCGTTGTTGATTTAGGTGCTGCTCCGGGTGGGTGGTCTCAATACGTAGTCAGCCAGATTGGCAATAACGGGCGAGTGATTGCCTGTGATCTTTTGCCGATGGATCCGATAGTTGGGGTTGATTTCCTTCAGGGAGATTTTCGTGATGAACTTGTATTGAAAACATTGCTTGAAAGAGTTGGTGATAATAAAGTCCAGGTCGTCATGTCGGATATGGCTCCCAATATGAGTGGAACCCCCGCGGTCGATATTCCCCGATCCATGTATCTGATTGAGTTAGCGTTGGATATGTGTCGTGATGTGCTGGCCCCTGGGGGCAGTTTTATTGTCAAAGTGTTTCAGGGAGAGGGCTTTGATGAATACCTGAGGGAAATACGCTCCCTTTTTACGAAGATAAAAATTCGTAAACCAGAAGCTTCGCGCGCACGATCACGTGAAGTATACATTGTAGCGACAGGGCGGAAAGTGTAGTACCCTGACTACTATTTGTTAACACAGTTGTAATATGAGGTTAATCCCTTGAGTGACATGGCGAAAAACCTGATTCTCTGGTTAGTCATCGCAGTTGTCTTGATGTTATTGTTCCAGAGTTTTGGTCCCAGCGATTCCAGTGGTCGTAGGGTTGATTACTCTAGTTTCATCAATGAAATATCGCAGAATCAAGTAAGCGAAGTACGTATTTCGGGTCGTGACATTGATTTCACTAAGAAAGACAACGGTGGAAAATACAGCACTTATATGCCAATTCCGGATGAAAAGCTGCTGGATACACTACTCAATAAACAGGTAAAAGTTGTTGGCGAACCACCAGAACAACAAGGCCTGTTAGCAACCCTCTTTATTTCATGGTTCCCAATGCTACTGCTGATTGGCATCTGGATCTTCTTTATGCGCCAGATGCAAGGTGGTGGCGGTAAAGGGGCGATGTCTTTTGGTAAAAGCAAAGCCCGCATGTTGACTGAAGACCAAATCAAAACCACGTTTGCCGATGTTGCTGGTTGTGACGAAGCAAAAGAAGAAGTAGGTGAATTGGTTGAATACCTGCGTGAACCTGGTCGTTTCCAAAAACTGGGCGGTAAGATCCCGAAAGGTATCTTGATGGTTGGCCCGCCGGGTACTGGTAAGACGCTGTTGGCTAAAGCTATCGCGGGTGAGGCAAAAGTGCCTTTCTTTACCATCTCTGGTTCTGACTTCGTTGAAATGTTTGTTGGTGTGGGGGCTTCCCGTGTTCGTGATATGTTTGAACAAGCGAAGAAAGCTGCACCTTGCATCATCTTTATCGACGAAATTGATGCAGTAGGACGTCAGCGTGGTGCTGGTTTAGGTGGCGGACACGATGAACGTGAACAGACACTTAACCAGATGCTGGTTGAAATGGATGGTTTCGAAGGTAACGAAGGTATTATCGTTATCGCAGCGACCAACCGTCCTGATGTACTTGATCCTGCATTGTTACGTCCGGGCCGTTTTGACCGTCAGGTCGTCGTTGGTCTGCCGGATGTACGTGGCCGTGAGCAAATTCTGAAAGTTCATATGCGTCGTATCCCTTTGGATACTGATATTGACGCATCTATCATTGCTCGTGGCACACCGGGTTTCTCTGGTGCGGATTTGGCCAACCTTGTTAACGAAGCCGCTCTGTTTGCTGCTCGTGGTAACAAGCGCGTGGTTTCTATGGTTGAGTTCGAAAAAGCCAAAGACAAGATCATGATGGGCGCGGAACGTCGTTCAATGGTGATGACGGAAGAACAGAAGGAATCCACGGCATATCATGAAGCAGGCCATGCCATCATCGGCCGTTTGGTGCCAGAGCACGATCCTGTTCATAAAGTTACGATTATCCCTCGTGGTCGTGCGTTAGGTGTGACGTTCTTCTTACCAGAAGGTGATCAAATCAGCGCAAGCCGTCAGAAATTGGAAAGCCAGATTTCAACCTTATACGGCGGGCGCTTAGCCGAAGAAATTATCTATGGTGTAGACAGTGTTTCTACTGGCGCATCCAATGATATTAAAGTGGCAACATCTATTGCGCGTAACATGGTGACACAATGGGGTTTCTCAGAAAAACTGGGGCCATTGCTGTATGCGGAAGAAGAAGGTGAGGTTTTCCTTGGTCGTTCAGTTGCTAAAGCGAAACATATGTCTGAAGACACTGCGCGTTTAATTGATCAAGAAGTGAAAGCTATCATCGATCGTAACTATATACGTGCACGTCAGATTCTGATGGATAATTTGGATATTCTTCACTCAATGAAAGATGCATTGATGAAGTATGAAACTATTGATGCCCCTCAGATTGACGACTTGATGAATCGAACAGCAGTACGTCCGCCGGCAGGTTGGGAAGGTGGTAATAATGGTGGTAATAACAACCATACTCCATCATCTCCGCAACAAGCTGCGAAACCTGCGGATGGCAATCCAACTGCATAACGAGGTTAATGATCTTATCAAACCAAGGGTAATGACAAATTATTGCCCTTGGATTTGACAGACTGTACTTCTTAAATTAAACCCCAGGTTTCGCCTGGGGTTTTGACATTAAGGCCCCCTAGCGATGAAACTGACAGCCAGAGGCAGCGTCCTCGATCTTTCTTGCCCACAAGTGATGGGAATTCTGAATGTGACTCCTGATTCTTTCTCTGATGGTGGAACCCATAATACTTTTGATACGGCCCTGAGACATGCCGCTAAAATGATTGAGGATGGTGCAACCATTATTGATGTGGGAGGAGAATCGACACGCCCTGGTGCAGATGAGGTGAGTGAGCAGGAAGAGCTGGATCGCGTTGTTCCGGTGATTGAGGCACTGGCACAGCGCTTTGATGTCTGGATTTCTGTAGACACTTCAAAAGCTGTCGTCATGAAGGAATCAGCCAAAGCCGGAGCCCATATCATCAACGATATTCGGGCGTTGCAGGAGCCAGGAGCACTTGATGCGGCGGCACAAACCGGTTTGCCGATCTGCTTGATGCATATGCAGGGGCAACCACGCACGATGCAGACTGAACCTCATTATGAAGATGTCTTATCGGAAGTAAAAACATTCCTGAACAGTCAAATTGAGCTTTGTATTGCGGCGGGAATCGCAAAAAACAACTTGATTCTTGATCCTGGCTTCGGTTTTGGTAAGAACTTATCGCATAATTATCAGCTATTGGCCCATTTGCAGGAATTCCATCATTTGGGCTTACCTATTCTGGCAGGAATGTCACGTAAATCGATGATTGGTCAATTACTTCATGTTCCACCGCAGGAGCGAGTGACAGGAAGTGTTGCTTGTGCTGTGATTGCAGCCATGCAAGGCGCCCAAATTATTCGTGTACATGATGTAAAAGAAACCGTACAGGCAATGCAAATCGTTCAGGCAACACTGTCTGCACGGAATATGACGTCAGTAAAAAACACGATGTCAGCAAAAAACACGCTGTGAGCAAAGAATACGTTCAGCAAAGGAAAATAACTTTATGAGTAGCCGTAAATATTTTGGTACTGACGGTATCCGTGGCAAAGTGGGTAATACCCCAATTACCCCTGACTTTGTTTTGAAACTTGGTTGGGCTGCGGGAAAAGTCTTGGCCCGTCATGGTTCTCGCAAAATTATCATTGGTAAAGATACCCGAATATCAGGCTATATGCTGGAGTCAGCACTGGAAGCAGGGTTGGCCGCAGCGGGTTTATCAGCATCTTTTACTGGCCCTATGCCGACACCTGCCGTGGCATATCTGACACGGACTTTCCGTGCAGAAGCTGGAATTGTCATTTCTGCTTCCCACAATCCTTACTATGATAACGGCATTAAATTCTTTTCCATTGACGGGACTAAGCTGCCTGATAATGTTGAAGAAGCGATTGAAGCCGAAATGGAGAAACCACTGACTTGTGTGGAATCTGCCGAGCTGGGACGAGCAAATCGGATTGTTGATGCGGCGGGTCGTTATATTGAATTCTGTAAGGGCACATTCCCTAGCGAACAAAGTCTGAATGGACTAAAAATTGTGCTGGATTGTGCAAATGGCGCGACTTATCACATTGCTCCAAATGTGCTCAGAGAGTTGGGAGCGGATGTTATTACCATCGGTTGTGAACCGAACGGCATCAATATCAACGAAGAGTGTGGCGCGACAGATGTTCGCTTACTGCAAAAGTGCGTGTTGGAAGAACAGGCTGATGTTGGTCTGGCATTTGACGGCGATGGTGATCGCATCATTATGGTCGATCATTTGGGCCATAAAGTTGATGGCGACCAGATTCTTTACATCATCGCACGTGAAGCATTGAGACAAGGCCAGTTGCGGGGTGGTGCCGTAGGTACGTTGATGAGCAATATGGGGCTGGAGTTGGCACTGAAACAGCTTGGTATCCCGTTTGAACGTGCGAAAGTCGGTGATCGCTATGTATTGGAAAAACTACAGGAAAAAGGCTGGCGTTTGGGCGCAGAAAACTCAGGCCATGTTATTTTGCTGGATAAAACCACAACAGGTGATGGTATTGTCGCAGGGTTGCAAGTTCTGAGCGCAATGGTACGTAATAACATGAGCCTGTATGACCTGTGCAGCGGTATGAAACTTCTGCCTCAAGTTTTGGTTAATGTTCGTTTTGCGGGAAATACGGATCCTCTGCAATCAGAACCTGTGCTTGAAGCTGTGAAATCCGTTGAGACTGAATTGAATGGTCAGGGCCGTGTTCTGCTGCGTAAATCAGGAACAGAGCCGTTAATCCGCGTGATGGTGGAAGGCGAAGACGAAGAACAGGTCACTGCATTAGCGCATCGTATTGCGGATGCCGTGAAAAAAATGGGTTAATTTGTTGATTTTTTCTTCGATCAGCGCCAGTATTTAAAATTAATCTTGCTTGTCTGAAACGCTTTGGTTAGTATTCAAACCCGCTCAATAAGTTAATTTTTCTAATTTTGTGAGCGGGTGATGCAGTGTGGCGTCGCTATGAAATTGCGTTGCTACTAATAAGCTGTGTGGTAAACCCCACGAGGAAACGGGTACAACATATGTATGAAGCTCTTTTAGGTATATTCTTGCTGGTTGGTATCGGGCTGATTGCTCTGGTTCTGCTACAGCAGGGTAAAGGTGCTGATATGGGTGCTTCTTTCGGTGCGGGTGCATCTAATACATTGTTTGGTTCATCGGGTTCTGGCAACTTTATGACCCGCATGACAGCTATCTTAGCAACGCTGTTTATTGTTATCAGTCTGATTCTTGGTAACATGACCAGCAATAAAACTGGGTCAAGCAGTAAATGGGATAACCTTGCTGAACCTGTGAAAGTTGAAAAACAAACAGAAGTTCCGGCAGTACCAGTAAAACCAAATAGTGATATCCCGCAGTAACTTTCAGTAAACAGAATTAAAATAGGGTTGTTGGCTTAATTAGTTAAATTAAATAACCATTAAAATAACAGTCCTAGAAATCAGTGCCGAGGTGGTGAAATTGGTATACACGCTACCTTGAGGTGGTAGTGCCTAAACAACGGGCGTACGGGTTCAAGTCCCGTCCTCGGCACCATTAATCTAGAAACTTGCGTTTTTAGTATTATCAGCGTAAGATTTGCCACGTTTTCGAACGCGGGATGGAGCAGCATGGTAGCTCGTCGGGCTCATAACCCGAAGGTCGTCGGTTCAAATCCGGCTCCCGCAACCACTTCTTAACAACCTGTATCTTTTCCAGAGTAGTCACCCAGCAGCCCGTTAAGATATCGATCCTAATTTGCAAGGTTGCTTTGAAAGATATAGAGAGAAGTTGGTTGAGACCACTGGCAGTAAACAGGGTCCAGTTGCATAAAGCCCCGCGTATCGGGGTTTTTTGTTATTTGACAGCAGAACTACTGGGCTAATATAGCCCTTTTTTTATGTCTTGGGGGTGGGCTTGTCCACATTAGAGCAAAAATTAACAGAGATGATTTCAGCACCAGTTGAAGCTTTGGGTTTTGAATTAGTCGGCCTGGAGTTTATTCGCGCGCGCGTGTCAACGCTGCGGGTCTATATCGATAGTGAAGAGGGTATCACTGTTGATAATTGTGCTGATGTTAGCCACCAGGTCAGTGCAGTGCTTGATGTTGAAGATCCGATTTCAGTGCTTTATAACCTGGAAATATCTTCACCAGGGCTTGAGCGTCCACTGTTTAAGGCTGAACACTACCAGCGTTTTATGGGTGAAAAAGTCAATTTATTGTTACGCATGGCAATGCAGAACCGTCGCAAATGGCAAGGTATCATCAAGGCTGTTGATGGTGAAATGATAACGGTTACGGTGGATGGAAAAGACGAAGTGTTCGCACTGAGCAACATCCAGAAAGCGAACCTGGTACCCCACTTTTAAAGTTCGGATGAGGCAACTAGGATGAATAAAGAAATTCTGGCTGTTGTGGAAGCGGTTTCTAATGAAAAATCACTCCCTCGCGAAAAAATCTTCGAAGCATTAGAGATTGCACTGGCGACAGCCACCAAGAAAAAGTATGAGCAGGAAATTGACGTTCGTGTTTGCATCGATCGTAAATCCGGTGATTTTGATACTTTCCGCCGTTGGTTGGCTGTAGAAGAAGTCACACTGCCAACACGTGAAATTACGTTGGAAGCAGCAAAATATGAAGACCCGGAGATTGAACTGGGTGGTTATATTGAAGATCAAATTGAATCAGTAACTTTTGACCGTATTACGACTCAGACTGCAAAACAGGTTATCGTACAGAAAGTACGTGAAGCTGAACGCGCGATGGTTGTTGACCAATTCCGTGAGCAACAGGGTGAAATCGTGACCGGTCAGGTCAAAAAAGTGAACCGCGAAAATATTACCTTGGATTTAGGTAATAATGCTGAAGCGGTCATTTTACGTGAAGACATGTTACCACGGGAAAACTTCCGTCCAGGTGACCGCGTGCGCGGCGTCCTGTATGATGTTCGTCCTGAAGCTCGTGGTGCACAGCTTTTCATTACTCGCTCTCGTCCTGAGATGCTGGTTGAACTGTTCCGCATCGAAGTGCCTGAAATTGGCGAAGAGATCATTGAGATCAAAGCTGCTGCCCGTGATCCTGGTTCCCGTGCGAAGATCGCAGTAAAAACCAATGACAAGCGTATTGATCCGGTTGGCGCTTGCGTAGGTATGCGTGGTGCAAGGGTGCAAGCTGTTTCCAGTGAGCTGGGTGGTGAAAGAATTGACATCGTGTTGTGGGACGATAACCCTGCACAGTTTGTCATTAATGCAATGGCTCCGGCGGATGTTGCGTCTATTGTGGTTGATGAAGACAACTGCACGATGGATGTTGCCGTAGAAAACAGTAATCTTGCTCAGGCGATTGGACGTAATGGTCAAAACGTTCGTCTGGCAGCACAGCTGTTGAAAAAACATCGTGGTGATGACAAATGGGAACTGAATGTCATGACTGCGGAAGAGCTGCAAGCAAAACATCAGGCAGAAGCTCATGCTTCTATTGATACATTTACTAAGCATCTCGACATTGATGAAGATTTCGCCACTGTATTGGTCGAGGAAGGTTTCTCTACACTGGAAGAACTGGCTTACGTGCCAATCAATGAACTTCTGGCAGTAGAAGGCCTTGATGAAGAAACCGTTGAAGTTCTTCGTGAGCGCGCAAAAGCGGCCTTGACGACGCTGGAACTGGCTCAGAAAGAGAGTCTTGGTGATCAGCAGCCTGCCGAAGATTTATTGAATCTGCCTGGCATGGAGCGTACTTTGGCGTTTAACCTGGCTGCCCGTGGCATCTGTACTCTGGAAGATCTTGCCGAGCAGGGTATCGACGACTTATCTGATATCGAAGGACTGAATGATGAGAAAGCAGGAGAACTCATTATGGCAGCCCGAAATATCTGTTGGTTTGGCGATGATGCATAAATAAACTGTAGCAGGAAGGAACAGAATGACAGAGGTAACCGTAAAATTACTGGCAGAAGAGATCCAGACATCGGTAGAACGTCTAATCCAGCAGTTCGCTGATGCTGGCATTCAGAAAACCGCAACTGACTCTGTTTCCCAGAAAGAAAAAGAAGCTTTGCTGGCTCACTTGAACCGAGAACAAGGCGGTTCTGGCGGCCAGCCAGGTAAATTAACACTACAGCGTAAAACGCGCAGTACACTGAACGTTCCTGGCACCGGTGGCAAAAGTAAATCGGTAGCGATTGAAGTCCGCAAAAAGCGCACATATGTAAACCGCGACGCTGTTGAACAAGCTAAAGCGGAAGAACAGGCGAAGCGTGAAGCGGAAGAGCAGGCTCGGCGCGAGGCAGAAGAGAAGGCGCGGCTTGAAGCTGAAGCGAAAAAACTCGCGGAAGAGCAAGCTAAACGTGAAGCTGAAGAAAAGGCTAAACGTGAAGCAAAAGAGAGCGCTCAACGTGAAGCAGAAGAAAAAGCCAAACGTGAAGAGTCAACACTCTCTCAGCGTGAGGCGGCGGAAAAAGAAAAAGTGACTAAGCAACATACCGAAAACAAACAAAAATCAGTTCAGACTGACTCTGCTGCGCAAAATGAAAAAGCGCGTCGTGAAGCTGAAGCTGCAAATTTAAAACGTAAAGCTGAAGAAGAAATGCGCCGTAAGGTGGAAGAGGAAGCGAAACGTGTTGCAGAAGAAGCGCGTAGAATGGCAGAAGAAAATCAAGACAAATGGTCTGATGATTCTGATAACAATGACAGCAGTAGTGACTACCACGTAACGACTTCCCGTTATGCCCGCGATGCGGAAGATGAAAATGACGCCAAAGTTGAAGGCGATCGTCGTTCCCGTTCCCGTGGCGGTAAAGCTACCCGTCAAAAGAAAAACAACAAGCATTCTGAGTCTAAAGCTGATCGCGAAGAAGCGCGTGCAGTAGGCCGTACCAAAGGCAAACATCGCAAACCAAGCGCTTTACAGCAGAGTTTCACTAAACCTGTTGTAGCGGTTAACCGTGATGTCGTGATTGGTGAAACTATTACCGTCGCTGAGCTGGCTAACAAAATGGCAGTCAAAGGTGCCCAAGTCATCAAAACGATGATGAACATGGGTGCAATGGTGACTATCAACCAAGTTATCGATCAAGAAACAGCACAACTGGTTGCCGAAGAAATGGGGCATAAAGTTATCCTGCGTCGTGAAAACGAACTGGAAGAAGCGCTGATGAGTGATCGTGATACGGGTGAAACGCTGGCAGAAGCTCGTGCACCAGTTGTAACCATCATGGGTCACGTTGACCACGGTAAAACCTCCCTGCTGGATTATATCCGCTCCACTAAAGTGGCTTCCGGGGAAGCGGGTGGCATTACTCAGCACATTGGTGCATATCATGTGAAAACTGAAAAAGGCATGATCACCTTCCTGGATACCCCAGGCCATGCTGCGTTTACCTCCATGCGTGCACGTGGTGCGCAGGCAACGGATATCGTCGTTCTGGTTGTGGCTGCGGATGACGGCGTAATGCCTCAGACTGTCGAAGCTATCCAGCATGCTAAGGCAGCTAACGTACCTGTTGTCGTTGCGGTGAACAAGATCGATAAACCAGAAGCTGATCCAGATCGTGTGAAGAATGAATTGTCACAATACGGCATCATTTCAGAAGAGTGGGGCGGTGAAAACCAGTTCATCAATGTGTCTGCTAAAGCAGGTACTGGTATTGATGAATTACTGGAAGCAATCCTGCTTCAGTCTGAGGTTCTTGAACTGAAAGCTGTACGCACTGGCATGGCAAATGGTGTGGTCATTGAATCCTTCTTGGATAAAGGCCGTGGCCCGGTTGCGACCATTCTGGTTCAGTCTGGTACGTTGAATAAAGGCGACATCGTTCTGTGTGGCTTCGAATATGGCCGTATCCGTGCGATGCGTAATGAACTTGGTCGTGAAGTGACTTCTGCCGGCCCGTCTATTCCAGTGGAAATCTTGGGTCTGTCCAATGTTCCATCTGCGGGTGATGAAGCGACAGTTGTTCGTGACGAGAAGAAAGCGCGTGAAGTGGCTCTGTACCGTCAGGGTAAATTCCGTGAAGTGAAGCTGGCTCGTCAGCACAAAGCTAAGCTGGAAAACATTTTTGCTAACATGGAAGAAGGTAAAGTATCTGAACTGAATATCGTTCTGAAAACTGACGTTCAAGGTACATGTGAAGCAATTTGTGATTCATTGCTGAAACTGTCTACTGATGAAGTAAAAGTGAAAATCATCGGTTCAGGCGTAGGTGGTATCACCGAAACGGATGCAACGTTGGCAGCGGCATCCAGCGCTATTATTCTGGGCTTCAACGTTCGTGCTGATGCGTCTGCACGTCGTATCATCGAAAACGAAAGTCTGGATCTGCGTTACTACTCCGTTATCTATAACCTGATTGATGAAATCAAACAGGCTATGAGCGGCATGCTGGCACCAGAATACAAACAGCAGATCATGGGCCTGGCCGAAGTCCGTGACGTATTTAAGTCACCGAAATTTGGTGCTATCGCTGGTTGTATGGTGACAGAAGGTTCCATCAAGCGTAATAACCCAATCCGTGTTCTGCGTGATAACGTGGTCATTTACGAAGGCGAGCTGGAATCCTTGCGTCGCTTCAAGGATGACGTTAACGAAGTCCGTAATGGTATGGAATGTGGTATCGGTGTGAAGAACTACAATGATGTTCGCGTTGGCGATATGATTGAAGTCTTTGAAGTAATTGAAATTAAACGCTCCATCGATTAATACCATTATCTATCCAATAGATTTATTCCATTCTTGGGGGGCTTAATGCCCCCCAAAATGTCAGGAGATATAACAATGGCAAGAGAATTCAGTCGTACTCAGCGCGTTGCACAAGAAATGCAAAAAGAGATTGCCATCATTTTACAGCGTGAAGTTAAAGATCCACGTATCGGCATGGCGACAGTCTCTGGTGTTGAGGTTTCCCGCGATCTGGCTTATGCCAAAGTATTTGTGACCTTTCTGAATATTCTGGTGGAAGATCATGATTCAGATATGGTCAAAGAAGGTATCAAAGCATTGAACGAAGCTTCCGGTTTTATTCGTTCCCTGCTGGGTAAAGCGATGCGCCTTCGGGTCATTCCTGAACTGACATTTTCCTATGACAGCTCTCTGGTGGAAGGGATGCGTATGTCAAATCTGGTCAGTAACGTTGTAAAAAATGACGAGAAGCGCCGTGCATCTGCGGATAACAACGAGGAAAAGTGATGGGACGCCGTCGTAGAGGCCGTGCGATACACGGTGTACTGTTGCTGGATAAGCCGCAGGATATTTCCTCCAATGATGCGTTACAGAAAGTAAGGCGAATTTTCAATGCCAGTAAGGCTGGTCATACTGGCGCGCTGGATCCGCTGGCAACAGGCATGCTGCCGATTTGTCTTGGCGAAGCGACTAAATTTTCCCAATTCCTGCTGGATTCTGACAAACGCTATCGGGTGATCGCCCGTTTGGGGCAGCGTACAGATACTTCAGATTCACATGGAATCATCATTCGTGAACGTGAAGTACAAATAACCCAATCTCAGCTTAATGATACCTTGGATACATTCCGTGGTGATACCATGCAGGTTCCTTCCATGTACTCTGCATTGAAACATCAAGGAAAACCACTGTACGAATATGCCCGTCAGGGTATTGAAATTGAGCGAGAAGCGCGTCCTATCACTGTTTATGAATTGCAATTCATTCGCTGGGAAGGGAATGAACTGGAATTGGAAATACACTGTTCCAAAGGAACTTACATCCGTACCATCATTGATGATTTGGGTGAACTTTTGGGCTGTGGCGCTCATGTTATTTATTTGCGCCGTTTACAGGTTGCCAATTATCCTAATCAAAGGATGGTAACGCTGGAACAGTTATATGAATTAAAACAACAGGCTGAAGATCAGGAAATTGAAGCGGGAACGCTGCTTGATCCATTGTTACTGCCAATGGATACCGCTGTTGCTCATTTCCCTGTGATTCACTTGGCATCCGTGGTTGCGTCTTATTTTAAACAAGGGCAGCCAGTCCGAAGCAATCATAATCTGGCTTCGGGTGAATGGGTGCGGGTCACCGAAGGTGATGAAAATAAATTCATCGGCATTGCGGTGATTGACGATGATGGGCTGGTCGCTCCTCGCCGTCTGGTTGTTGAAACTGAAATCGAATAATGATAGCAACTGATAAGGAATTCAAAGCAGACAAATTGTGTAGATGCAGTGAAAGGCACCGATTGTGCTGTCTTGCGCTTCACTTATTTGCAGCGTAGAATACCGCGTCTATATATGAGTTGCTGAATTAGAGATCGGCACTTGTCATTTTAAACTACATATTTGGAGTTATACTATGTCTCTAAGTACTGCTGCAAAAGCGCAGATTATTGCTGAATTTGGTCGTGGCGCTAACGACAGTGGTTCCAGCGAAGTTCAGATCGCACTGCTGACTGCTGACATCAACCAACTGCAAGGTCACTTTTCAGAGCACAAAAAAGATCACCACAGCCGTCGTGGTCTGCTGAAAAAGGTTGCACAGCGTCGTAAGCAACTGAACTACCTGAAGCGTAAAGATTTGGCACGCTATACCGCTCTGATTGAGCGTCTGGGACTGCGTCGCTAATCGATGAGTTTCGGTGGAAAGGGGCCTAATCGGGCCCCTTTTCTTCTAGGAAACGGAATTGAGAAACGTTATACCGTTTCTGAAATTTGAACCTCTTCCGCTACAGTGACTCGCGCGGCTAATGAGAGTCCTTAAGGGAGTAAGCACTGTCATTAGTCGTGAGGGTGTAGCAAGAAGAGAAAATCCATTGTTGCTGAATCTTAAAAGTCGGCAACACTAACAAAGGAAAATTATTTTGCTGAATCCGATTGTTCGTAAATTCCAGTATGGTCAGCACACTGTGACCATCGAAACCGGCATGATGGCTCGTCAGGCGACAGCAGCCGTTATGGTAAATATGGATGACACGGCGGTATTCGTTACCGTTGTTGGTCAGAAAAAAGTAAAAGCAGGCCAGGATTTCTTCCCCCTGACTGTTAACTATCAAGAGCGTACTTACGCAGCGGGTCGTATTCCGGGAAGTTTCTTCCGTCGTGAAGGTCGTCCGGGAGAAGGTGAAACCCTCGTAGCCCGTCTGATTGACCGTCCTTTACGCCCTCTGTTCCCGGAAGGTTTCCTGAACGAAGTTCAAATCATCGCAACAGTAGTTTCTGTTAACCCTCAGGTTAACCCTGATATCGTTGCCATGATCGGTGCATCTGCTGCACTGGCACTGTCTGGCATTCCATTCAATGGCCCAATCGGTGCTGCTCGCGTTGGTTACATCAACGATCAATACGTACTGAACCCAACCAGAGATGAGCTGAAAAACAGCCGTCTGGATCTGGTGGTTGCGGGTACTGAAGGTGCGGTATTGATGGTGGAATCCGAAGCGGATCTGCTGACTGAAGAACAAATGTTGGGTGCTGTTGTGTTTGGTCACGAGCAGCAACAGGTTGCTATTGAGAACATCAATGCACTGGTTGCTGAAGCAGGCAAAGAAAAATGGGATTGGGCTCCGGAGCCTATCAACCAGTCTCTGCATGACCGTGTTGCTGAACTGGCTGAAACCCGTCTGGGCGATGCTTACCGTATTATTGAGAAGCAGGAACGTTACGCTCAGGTTGATACCATCAAAGAAGAAGTTTCTGCGATCGTCTTGGCAGAATCAGCGGAAAAAGGCGTTGAGCTGGATGAAAGCGAAGTGCTTGATGTGCTGTCCGGTCTGGAGAAAAATGTTGTTCGTGGCCGTGTTCTGCGTGGTGAGCCTCGTATTGATGGCCGCGAAAAAGACATGGTTCGTGCTCTGGATGTTCGCACCGGTGTATTGCCACGTACTCATGGTTCATCTCTGTTCACCCGTGGTGAAACACAGGCGCTGGTTACCGCAACTCTGGGTACAGAGCGTGATGCGCAGGTTATCGATGAGCTGATGGGTGAGTATACAGACCGCTTCCTGTTCCACTATAACTTCCCTCCATACTCTGTGGGTGAAACTGGTATGGTTGGCTCACCAAAACGTCGTGAGATTGGTCACGGACGTCTGGCGAAACGTGGTGTATTGGCTGTCATGCCAAGCCCTGGCGAATTCCCGTATACAGTTCGCGTTGTGTCTGAAATTACTGAATCCAACGGTTCCTCTTCCATGGCTTCCGTTTGTGGTGCTTCACTGGCGCTGATGGATGCTGGCGTGCCAATTAAGGCAGCCGTTGCTGGTATCGCAATGGGGCTGGTGAAAGAAGGGGATAACTTTGTTGTTCTGTCTGACATTCTGGGTGACGAAGATCATCTGGGTGACATGGACTTTAAAGTTGCGGGTAGCCGTGATGGTGTCAGCGCATTGCAAATGGACATCAAAATTGAAGGCATCAACCGTGAAATCATGCAGGTTGCCCTGAATCAGGCCAAAGGCGCTCGTTTGCACATCCTTAACGTGATGGAGCAGGCAATCCAAAGCCCACGCAACGATATCTCTGAATTTGCACCACGTATTCATACCATCAAGATCAATCCGGACAAGATCAAAGACGTGATTGGTAAAGGTGGCTCTGTGATCCGTGCATTGACAGAAGAAACCGGCACCACCATTGAAATTGAAGATGATGGTACGGTGAAGATTGCGGCAACTGATGGTGATAAAGCGCGTCACGCTATTAGTCGTATAGAAGAAATCACTGCTGAAGTTGAAGTGGGTCGTATCTATACGGGTAAAGTAACCCGCATTGTTGATTTTGGCGCATTTGTTGCTATCGGCGGTGGTAAAGAAGGGCTGGTACACATTTCTCAAATCGCAGACAAACGTGTAGAGAAAGTCACTGATTATCTGCAATTAGGTCAGGAAGTACCGGTTAAAGTATTGGAAATTGATCGTCAGGGTCGTATCCGCCTGAGCATGAAAGAAGCTGTGGTTACTACCGATGAAGTGTCACAGGCACCGGAATCATCTGTAGAATAAATTTGACGTAAAGCGCGGCGTCCTGTAAAAAGGGCGCCGTTTATCCCTAATTTATTTTGAATTGCAGACAATAACGCTATAGTTCGAAGTTAAAGGGAAAAGTCAGTTTTGGGCAGGATGCCTGAAATATACAATGTGGGTGGAGTAACTGGGCATTCTGATTAATGTCTGACTTCGGGAGTGGGAAATGAATTCTTTTCTGCGCTGGTGGTATGTTGCGGCTATTTTTCTCCTTGTGGGATGTGGCAGCACTGGATGGCGTAAAAATGAAGTTATTGCTATTCCATTACAACCGACATTGCAACAAGAGGTTATTCTGGCTCGCATGGAGCAAATACTTGCGAGTCGGTCACTTACGGAAGATGAGTATGCACAGCTTTTATATGAAAGAGGTGTGCTGTATGATAGCCTCGGGCTGAGGGCACTGGCGCAGAATGATTTTTCAGTGGCTTTGTCTCTTCGTCCTGATATTCCTGAAATTTTTAATTATTTAGGAATTTATTTTACGCAGGCAGGTAATTTTGATTCTGCCTATGAAGCGTTTGATTCTGTTTTAGAGCTTGATCCAACTTACAACTACGCGCGAATGAATCGCGGCATTGCACTGTATTACGGTGGCCGTTATCGATTGGCGCAGGATGATCTGCAGGCGTTTTATCAAGACGATCCAAATGATCCCTTCCGTTCGTTGTGGTTGTACCTTGTGGAAGTGAAAATCGATCCTAAGGTTGCAATGACTAATTTGTCGCACCATTTTGACAAAGCGAACCGGGGGCTATGGGGCTGGAATATCGTTGAATTCTATTTAGGCAAAATCAATGAGAAAATATTGATGGAGCGCTTACAACAGAATTCAGCGGATAACACTTCGCTCGCTGAGCATCTCAGTGAAACTGACTTCTATTTAGGTAAACATTACCTAAGTCTGGGGGATGAGGATAGCGCAGCCGCGTTATTCAAGCTGACGGTAGCTAACAATGTTCATAACTTTGTTGAGCACCGCTACGCATTGTTGGAATTGGCGCTACTAGGCCAAAGACAAGATGATTTATCGGAATCGAACCAACAATAGCTGACGAACATTTTCACGACAGATTTTTAAGTCCACATCTTGCGAGGTGGGGGCTTGTTTGTTCGTTTAATAACATAATTTGAGCCAGTTCACATTTTAAATGAAAATGACAGAAATTCTTTTCACTGTGTTATGTAGACTGGCCGCCACGATTAATGAGGCACCATTACATGACCACTGAGACTGAAATCTCTTTTGCTGATTTAGGATTATCAGCACCTATTCTTTCTGCACTGGAAGACATGGGCTATGAGAAGCCTTCTCCTATTCAACAACAATGTATTCCACACCTGCTGAACGGTAGTGACGTGCTCGGCATGGCACAGACTGGTAGTGGTAAGACTGCGGCATTCAGCCTACCTTTACTGCATAACATTGATGCTGAACTTAAAGCTCCACAGATCCTTGTGTTAGCACCAACCCGTGAACTGGCGGTACAGGTTGCCGAAGCATGTTCAGATTTCTCCAAGCACATGCGTAATGTGAATGTTGTTGCACTTTACGGTGGACAGCGTTATGACGTCCAATTACGTGCTCTGCGTCAGGGGCCACAAGTTGTTGTGGGAACACCAGGCCGTCTGCTGGACCATCTGAAACGTGGAACATTGGATCTGTCCAACCTGAAAGGTCTGGTATTGGATGAAGCCGACGAAATGTTGCGTATGGGCTTTATCGAAGATGTTGAAAACATCATGAGCCAGATCCCTGCTGAACATCAAACAGCACTGTTCTCAGCAACCATGCCTGAAGCGATTCGCCGCATTACCCGTCGTTTCATGAATGATCCACAGGAAGTTCGCATTCAAAGCAGTGTTACGAACCGTCCTGACATCAGCCAGAGTTACTGGTCTGTGTACGGAATGCGTAAAAATGAAGCGCTGGTACGTTTCCTCGAAGCAGAAGATTTTGATGCTGCGATTATTTTCGTGCGTACCAAGAATGCAACGCTGGAAGTGGCAGAAACTCTGGAGCGTAACGGTTACAACTCAGCGGCACTGAATGGTGACATGAACCAGGCGTTGCGTGAGCAGACTCTTGAGCGCTTGAAAGATGGCCGTTTGGACATTCTGATTGCAACTGACGTTGCAGCTCGTGGTTTGGACGTTGAACGCATCAGTTTGGTTGTTAACTACGACATCCCAATGGATGCAGAATCTTATGTACACCGTATCGGTCGTACTGGCCGTGCAGGCCGTGCGGGTCGTGCCCTGTTGTTTGTTGAAAACCGTGAGCGCCGCCTGCTGCGTAACATTGAACGCACTATGAAACTGACGATCCCAGAAGTTGAACTGCCAAATGCAGAACTTCTGAGCCAGCGTCGTCTGGAGAAATTCGCGGCTAATGTTCAGCAGCAACTGGAAAGCAGCGATCTGGATCAATACCGTGCTCTGTTGTCTAAATTGGGTACTGGTGAAGAACTGGATATGGAAACACTGGCTGCGGCCCTGCTGAAAATGGCACAAGGCGAGCGCCCACTGATTCTGCCACCAGATCCGGTACGTCGTCCTCGCCGTGAATTCAACGATCGTGATGACCGTCGCCGTAACGGTAACGCTTTTGGTGACCGTGGTGACAGAGGTGACCGTGGTGACAGAGGTGATCGTCCTCGTCGTGAGCGTCGCGATGTGGGTGACATGGAACTGTATCGCATTGAAGTAGGCCGTGATGATGGTGTTGAAGTCCGCCACATTGTAGGTGCAATTGCGAACGAAGGTGATATCAGCAGCCGTTATATCGGTAATATCAAGCTGTTTGCGTCTCACTCTACGATTGAACTGCCAAAAGGAATGCCAGGGGAGCTGCTGTCTCACTTCACGCGTACCCGTATTCTGAACAAACCAATGAACATGCAGTTGATGGGTGATGCACAACCATTTGAGCGCCGTGAACGTCGTGGTGGTGGCCGCAATGGTGGTAATGGCGGCGGTAACGGTGGCAATGGCCCACGTCGTGAGCGTGATGGTTTTGGCAATAACGGTGGTCGTCGTTTTAACAACGAACGTCGGGGCGGTGGTGAGCGTGGCTCTTTCCGTGGCCGTAGTAACGACGATTTCAATGGCGGTGCTCCACGTCGTCGCCAACAAAGCAATAGCAACAGCACTAGCAACGTATAAGCAAATACGTTATCGCCTGATTTGATAAGTGGCTAGCTGTTGCATTGAAAATATCGCAATGATGTATTAAATAAGCCCCTTTCTCTTCACGGAGAAAGGGTTTTTTACGCTTACATCATATGAAATTTAGAGTGACGAAATTATGCCTCAAGCAGCGATTAATTTAACCCCAGTTCTTCTTTTAGCGGTTTCAGATAACGACGACTGACAGGAATACGTCCATCATTGCTCAGCACCAACTCCGCTTGTCCGTTTTCGCCAAAAACAATTTCCCGCAATTGGGCCATATTGACCAGATACTGGCGATGGCAGCGGGTCAGGGATGTACGGGTTTCCAGTGTGCGTAGCGTTAATTCAGTAAAACCTTCCTGACCATTGGCATTCATAACAGACACACCGCTCAGGCGGGAAGTGACATACAGAACATCATCCAGTGGCATCAGCCATATCCGGCTATATCCGGTACAAGGAATATATTTCAGTTGCTCATCTTCGCGTTGCAGATCCGCCAGATTTTGCTTTTGATAGCCAAAGCGCAGCCGTTGCAACGTTTTGCTCAGACGCTCTTTTTCCAGCGGTTTTAATAGATAATCGAACGCATGCTCTTCAAAGGCTTGCACCGCATATTCATCAAACGCAGTTAAAAAAACAATATAAGGACGATGATCAGGATCGAGCATTCCCACCATTTCCAGTCCGGTAATGCGGGGCATTTGAATATCGAGGAAAACCACATCCGGTTTCAGACGATGAATGGCACCGATCGCTTCTACTGCGTTGGCACACTCACCGATGATTTGAATATCCGTTTCCTCTTCTAACAGACAACGTAGATTCTCACGAGCCAGAGGTTCATCATCAACAATCAATATGTTCATATTTACGCCGCTTTTTTCGCCTCTTTTTCCAATGGTAAACATAAAATGACACGGGTAAATTCTTCGGGTTGGCAATCAACTTTCACGCCATACGGTTTACCATAACGGAGCTGTAGACGTTTATCTACCAGACTCATTCCAAGCCCGTCTCCCATTTGTTTTGGACAATAAAGTCCCGCATTATCTTCAATCTCCACCAATAGCAAATTGGCTTCCTGATGCGCTCTAATCGTAATTCTTCCTGTATCAAGTAACTGTGATGTGCCATGTTTAATGGCATTTTCTACCATCGGTTGTAGGGAAAATGCAGGGAGTTTTGCATTGCGCAGGGATTCCGGTATTTCTATGGCAATCTGAAGACGCTCACGGAAGCGCGCTTTCTCAATTTGTAAGTAAGCATTCACATGTTCTATTTCATTTTCCAGCGTGGCAATCTCTTCAGGCCGCTTTAAATTCTTGCGGAAGAATGTCGAAAGATACTGCACAAGCTGGCTGGCTTGTTGACTATCCCGACGGATAACTGCCTGTAGTGTATTTAGCGCATTGAATAAAAAGTGAGGATTCACTTGCGCGTGAAGCAGCTTCACTTCTGATTGCAGTAAAGATTGCTTATTCCGTTCATACTGCCCGGCAAGAATCTGGGCTGAAAGTAGACTGGCAATTCCCTCACCCAAAGTACGATTGATGGAGCTGAATAAACGGTTTTTGGCTTCGTAAAGTTTAATAGTACCGATCACCTTCTGATTTTCTCCCCGTAAAGGGATCACCAGCGTAGAGCCAAGTTTACAAATTGGACTAAGGGAACAACAATAGGGAGTTTCATTCCCATCGGCGTACACGACTTCATTATTTTCAATCGCGCGACGTGACTGTTCGGAAGCGATGGGTGTGCCGGGCAGGTGATGATCAGAACCGAGACCAATAAACGCCAGTAATTTTTCTCTGTCAGTGATAGCGACTGCGCCAATTTCCAATTCCTGATAGATGACTTTTGCTACACGCATACTGTTATCTTCATTGAATCCCTTACGCAAAATCCCTTCTGTACAGACAGCAATTTTCAGGGCCTGGGCAGAAAAGGCGCTGGTATATTTTTCAAAAATAGCGCGTCTGTCCAATAAGATGCGAATAAACATCGCTGCACCAATACTGTTGGCGATAATCATCGGGGCTGCTATATCCTTTACCAGATCCAATGCTTCATTGAACGGATTAGCAAGTAACAGAATAATCCCCATTTGGGCGCATTCAGCAAAGAAAGTGACAATGGCCGCTGTCCACGGATTCAGTAACTTATTAATCTGTCCCCGTTTCATCAGGTAAATATGGACAAGGCCACCGAGTACGCCTTCTACAATGGTGGATACCATGCAGCTAAATGCGGTCATTCCACCGAGAGAATAACGGTGTAAACCGCCAGTGAATCCGACCATTGCCCCTACGGTTGGCCCACCGAGAAAACCACCGAGTACAGCACCAATCGCGCGCGTGTTGGCAATCGAGTCATTCACATTCAACCCAAAATACGTTCCCATAATGCAAAAGATGGAAAAGATAACGTAGCACATCATCTTATGTGGCAAACGGACGGTAACTTGCAGTAGAGGAATAAACAGGGGGGTTTTACTCAGCAGCCAGGCGATCACCAGATAAATACACATCTGCTGGAGTAATAACAACACGAGGTTAAATTCGTACATATCTTTTCATTGCGTGATTAATAACGACTAATATATTTGATGCGCCATTATCAAAGTTTAAATTTGACGGCGTCAATAGGGCATTGACAGGATAATCTATTTATAGGAAAGGAATTGGTGTGGAAAGGATTATCCGCCCCGATTGGGGCGGATTGATAGCATTATTCCTTGCAGATAACGTAGTCGGTGACTGTTTCATTGATAACGTGCTCGAACCCTTTGTCGATATTCACGGCAAAATGGGCATTTTTACCTTTTTCGTCTATCCCCGGGCTTGAAGAGCGATAGGAGCGCTGTTGTGGCCAGCCGTATACATCGTGCATAGTATTGTCGGGATGGGCGAGGTACAGATCCCACAGCTCATTGACTGTTGGTAATGTGCCATGTGTTCTCCGACAGTACCGCGTAGCTCTTTTGTAGCCACGACGCGGCCAAGCTTCACCATTTTCAACATAGGCGCTCTCTCCTGCTATACCTAAGTCTTTTAATTCTACTTGTAATTTGGGTCGGTTAAAGACCTCGCCATTTTTACCTATCATGGTTTCGGCCATATGTCCCCAAAAATTAGCAACAGGAACATCCGGACTGGTCGGAACCGTAAAGATTATATCCTTAGTCTGTGGCGGCGCAGTACCATCCGCAGTGACAGAGAATGCCGTCTTCACACCAAGCCCGTTTGGATCGGTCAAGGTAATATTGAGCATACCGTTTTCATCAGTGAAATCCTGAGATTCAGTTGTGTTGCCATTGAATAATAGGGTGGGTTTTTCAGCGACATTCTGGCGATTCAGAGCCTTAATAGCGTTCATTCTGACGTCCACATTTCTAACCAGCTTCCCGTGATAGAGCGTTTTAATCTTTAATGTAATTGGCTCGTCTTTCTTTGCTTTATCAGCACTCGTTGTGATGATGACATCATCGGCAAGTCCTCTGACAGTTCCCCCTTTTCCTCCATCGTAGGTATGGTTGCCTTGTTCGGTACTCATGCTGGTATCAACAGTTTGGGTATTCCCGATAAGGCCAAGGGCGTTTTGTGCCCGTACCGCGATCGCTTTCACTGTCCCCGCATCTGCTTGTGTCAGTGTATAGTTAGGCAGCTTGCCGGACTCAGTAATCGTATGCCCTTTGCTGATATCAATATTGCCTTTATTCCCCCATACATAACGGGATTGATCTGTTGTATCGCCTTCATTGGCATAAAAGGTATAAGTTGCCCGCAAGGTTTGCCCCATCTCCAATTTGCCGACGATGGTTAAATTTTTGACAAGCGGTGTACTTGGATGTACGAACATGATTTCGGCAGGTTTGAGGGTAATCCCATTCACTTCTGGCGTAATTTTTAATACCCCGATTTTTTCACCCGCAGTAAGGTGGGACTTATAAACACCCGGCTGAGTCTCTTGCATTTTTTCGATCTGTGGATCGCGACCTTCTCCACTTAATCCGCTGGAGATTAATTTGATTTCGGAAGCAACACCTTTGACTGGCTTGCCATCTTTATCTTTCAGGGTCAGTGTCAGGAGAGTCGTGTCGCGATTATCCGCCAGTAGTTCTTTATCTTTTGCTGTAAAGGCAGAGCTATTGACATTGATTGCTGCTGGGAGTACCTGCACCTGCATTTCTACTCGTTTGGACGTATTGCCTTGTTCATCATAAGCAACGGCGCCTACCGTGTAGAGATTATTACCCTGTGATTGATATCTCGGCAGAGTCAACAGATAGTTTGTCCCGCCTTGATGTTGGATTTTACCGCCATTGACAAATAGGCTCGTGGCTTCCCATTGAATATCTTTAAATCCATACTTGCTGTTAACGCTGATATGGAGAGGTTTGGTTTCACTCTCATGACCGATAATCTGGTGTTCCATTGCCAGAGAGATCACTTCACGTTTGCGGTATTCCAGAACAATTTGATTATTGCGATCGACCAAATCATAGCGACCACCTTGCAGAGAATGCTTGAATGCTGCGGCATCTGGATTAATCTGTTCTGCCCACGGAGTGCCGATGACATAATTCAGTTCCATATTAAACTGTGTTTCTCCGTTACCGGACATCTCTTGTTTGCGCTCAATACCGAAAGTCAGCAACGGAACCGGAGTATAATTAATTCCGACCGTAAACATAGAAGGATTCTGGCTTCGGTGATCTTTATTGATTAAGCCGACTTCATTCCCGAAATACTGTTCATAGACTAACTTACCGCCGAGTTGTGGTAAGGCGGGAGCATAGCCTTGTACTCTCAGATCGAATCCATTAGCTGGTCGCTCATCATAGTCAGTCAGAAGAGGAGATGCTTTCCAGTTGCTTAAGCGGAAATAGCCGTTTGCGCCCAATTTCAGATAATCACGGGCGTATTCGGCACCGAGGCCAAATCGGGTGTTATCACCGGTGAAATCATGGTCAAGGAAAGCATTGTAGCCGAACATCCAGCCATCAAAAAAATGGCGTTCTCCTAACCCGATATTGAGGGTATTGCGTTTATCGATACGGCGGAAACCGAATTGGGTAAAATCCAGCAGGTTGTGGGTATCATGCAGCGGCAACAACATATCTAACTGGCTGCCATTCAGGCTGCCATGACTACCCACATTGGTTTGCAGACGAACTGTGCCGTAATGCGCTAACCAATTTTTAATTTGTTGATTAGCCTCACTCGTGACCAGATTGCCTAATTGGTTTATTGCCCCGCTCTTAATGTTGTTGTTGATTAACAGATGGCCAACCTGAGAGGCAGCCTCAGCCAGACGATGTGACTCTTCATCTGAAGCAGAAGTCTTGTTCAATGAAGATTGGTTTAATGGAGGTTGATTTAATGCAGATTGTTCTAACGAAGAATAGTTGAAAGGCAGAAATTTATTGGTTCGAGGTTTAGGGACATCAATTTCGCTGCCGGCACCAAGTGTCATAAAAGGTTGGCTGAAGGTGCGTAGTTGATTAATTTTTTTCAGGTCAGTGACGGTTAAACCGTAGCGCTTGGCGACGGTACTGACGGTTTCCCCTGATTTCAGGATATAAGCTTCTGTTGGTCGTGCTAATTTTTCATTTTGAAAAGTCGCTTGTGTTTTGGCACTAGCGATAGCGGGGGCAAATGTGCCAGCAACCGGAAACACAAATTGAGTGATAATGTTCACCCATGCTACACGTTTCAGCATATTTTGCTGATTCCGTAGCCACGGCTTATCGAATTTTTTGTTCATAACTGTAAACCTGTAAAAATAAAAAACATCAAGCGATAACCAGCAGTAAACCTATCCATTTCAGAATATTACGTTCTATTTACTACCAACCATGAACCGTGTATCCAGAAGGAAACCGTCAAATCATGACGAAATTGTGAGATGACAATACGGAATTGCCTGATCTGAGATATCACGAAATAGTTAACAAACTCTGTTGAATGGTTAATACGCAGACTATTGATCTGTAATTTTGTCTTTATAAGGTTTTTTATTCCAACATAAAATCAATTGTTGATCAATATAACTTTTGTGATTAATCGTTCTTAAAAAACAGGGAGTATAGAAAAAAGTAGGTTTGATGAGATCAGGCGTTATTTTGATAATTAAAAAGTGTTCTGTTTATTTACCTAATTAAAAACAAATAGTTATATTTTTGTTTTATATTTTATTGCTATTCTCAATTAGACCGAAATAAAGGCAGCATAAAAAATATAAGCTAATGTTCTTTGTTAAATTATTGTTATAATCTATTATTTATTTGGGATTCTCACTCCTATCATGCTTGGTTCGATTAATGTACAACTATGGCTGCATGACCGGGGGCAAAGTGAATTTTTGTTATTCATAGTCAACAAATATCGAGAAGTTTTTTTTAAGATCAAAATGCAAAATCGTACATAGGTCATATAATTAATAAAGTTAAAACCCTTTATTAGGTAGATCAAAAAGTGTTCGCAAGATCATTATTAACTGGTATTTATCAGGGGGAAATCTATTGCTGTAAGAATGATAGATATAATGACATTATTATTCTATTTAAAAAAAGTGAAATTGGAGTAGGGCTGGATTCGTTTTTATTGGAGATTGTTCTTATTGGAGGCAGTTATGAGAAAATACATCACACAAGACGAATGGAAGCGTGTTTTTGCTGTGCTAACCAATTCTGTAAATAAAGAACGCGATCAGTGTTTGCTGTACTTAACTTATATTCATGGCCTACGTGTGAGTGAGTTGACTGCATTAAAAGTCTCCGATATTGATATCGCAGGACAAACCATTTATATAAAGCGGTTGAAGAATGGTTTTTCGACAACACATCCTATGTCAGTAACAGAAAAAAAGCTTATCCTGAAATGGTTGCAAGTCAGGAATCATAATTCAGTATATCGAGCTTCTTCATGGCTATTTCCTTCACGTAAGGGAGGCAAATTATCACGTCAGTGGGTTTATGTATTGATGGGAAGGTACGGGGAACAAGCAGGGTTATCCATCAAGTTGCATCCACATAAGCTGCGGCATTCCTGTGGGTTTGAACTCGCCAACCAAGGGCTGGATACTCGGCTGATTCAGGACTATTTAGGTCATCGCAATATACGCCATACCATGCACTATACTGCCAGCAATCCAGAACGCTTTCAGAAAGCGTGGCAATGTCATCAAAAACTGAAAGTTGATGGTGGTAAGTATCTTAATTCTTAGTAATAAATTGAATTTGAAATGGTTTTTATGAGCAAACTTGTGCTTTTCCCGCAATAAATTTATCAAATTTTATCTGTAAATCCTGCATATTGCCTGAATAGGGTATTTCTATCTATTTTGAAAAATCAGACCGGAAAGATCACTGTGATCAGTCCGGTTTCTTGCCTGTTTTTTCGAAAAGACCATAATAATACAGGGAAAATAGCAGAGAGGATTCTTATAAAAAAGAATTTATTTTCTACTGTTAACTATTTAATTGATATTATTCTATATAGTGATAGTTATTGTTTTATAACGCGAGATTTAATAACTAACAAGAAATACTTATTTTTTATCTTGTCCTAATGTTAAATTAATGGCCTTTTTCGATAAAAAATACCTGATTGAAAATCACGACATGACAGTAATAGTATTATTCTGTTATGAAAAATTAATTTATAAAATTTAAGTTTAATGATTATAGAACCTTAATATGCCATTTTATGGCATAATCATAACTATCTATTGAAGATAGGTTTTAATTAACCTTGTTTCTGGCTAATATCTTTCCAAATAAAAAACGATAAAAACATTAATATATTTAATCAAAATTAATTTCAAATAATGCAGTAATGAGTTGTTATGGTAAGAAACCAGTGTTTCTGTAAACTGTTGTTCTCTCCTTCCCTATTCACTCAAATAATATAAATATTTCTTTACTAATTATTTGGTAATTCACTATTTTCAATTTACATGATGTTGTGGTAAGTAATTTGCACTAAAGTGAAATATAATTCTGTTTATTTCTGTTTTTATAGTGATATTATTTTAAATAATCTCTGTAATCTTATTTTTTAGATATTTATAACTAAAAAATGAGGGTGGTTTGTCGGGCGGAGGATAAAATTTAACCAGCGTTGAATGTTTAGATGAGCGTTTAAGGAATGGCTGAAAACTGTCATTGTGACAAGTCACAATGTATGAAGGCTCCTTTTTAATCAGTGGAGCCTTCGGAAAAGCTGGAATGATGCTTATACCGTATCATAAGATTTTATCTTGGTGGAGGTGTCCAAAATGTCTGAACACTTATTATTGCCTGTTGTACGGGTGGAGAAAATTGTGTAATTGCTTGTATGTTCCAGTTGCCATTTTTATATAAGTCAATTCTGTGTAACTCGCTCGTTTTCCCGCCTAAATAGAGTAACGTATCCTGATAAGTATAAGACAAGTGTAAATGTGGCCATTCGTTGGCGGGGTTGGTACACACGGGCTTTGGCGAAAAATACAGATCATTCGAATCAGAACCGCGATACCGCAGCCAGTTTCTTCCTCGTATCGCTTCTTGATTAATAAAAGCTGAAACTCTTGGTACACTGTACATAAAATCTCCGCTATATTCTGTGTTCTTGTGATAACCACAAGTAATGCTATTCTTCTGCATAAAAAGAAGCTATTCCGTGCCTCAATTCGCAAGATATGGATGTTTATTGTACTAAATGAAAGTATGATAATTATTACTTATTTCAAATTCAGATTGAGGCATTTTTAGCGTATAAGGAGAACCTCCGATGCCATTCGTGATATATATATTCTCGCTTTGTGCATTTGCGATAGGGTTTACAGAATTCATTACTATTGGACTGATATCTGTGATGTCAGTCGATCTTGGCGTAGATGTAACCAGCATTGGGTTAACTGTGACAGCTTATGCGTTAGGTGTTGTGATTGGGGCACCCATTTTAACGGCACTGGCATCTAATTGGTCACGAAAACGCTTACTTCTTACAGCAATGCTGGCATTTACTCTGGGAAATCTGATAGCAGCCGCATCAACAAATTTGGCTCCTCTTTTAGCGGCACGTTTATTATCTGGTCTGGCACATGGCGTTTTTTTTGCTGTGGCTTCTGGTGTTGCGACTCGCTTGGTTCCGTCTGAACGTGCTGGTACTGCTCTGGCTTGGGTATTCGGTGGTGTCACTATTGCCATGTCCTTAGGCGTTCCAGTGGGAACTTGGCTGGGCAGTATACTAAATTGGCATGTCATATTTTTAATTATCGCTGCTTGTGGATTGGTTGGAACGATCGGTATTGGATTCAAAATGTCAAAAGATGCCGGAGAGCAGGCTATGAAAGTCTCTGCTAGCTGGCGCCATCTTATTATCCTTTTTGATCGACGTTTACTGGCAGGGGCAAGCGTTCCAATGCTCTCCTATACCGCGTCATTTGCCCTGTACACATTTATTACCCCTATACTATTGACGATTACAGGAGTCAGTGTTGAAACCGCCAGTGGAGTATTGCTTGCTTACGGTATTGGCGCCGCTGTTGGTACAGTTTGGGGAGGGAGACTAACAGATCGACAAGGAATGGATATTGCCTCACTTATCTTTCTTGTTGGTATTGCAGTTGTATTGGCGGCCATGAGTTTCAGTCTTACCAATTCTGTACTGATGATTGGCTTAGTAGCTTTACTTGGATTGACAACTTATGGGGCAATTCCACCGTTGCAGTCAAGGATACTCATGTTGGCAGAGCGGCACACACCACATGCAATGGATATCGCTTCGGGCATGAATATCGCCGCTTTTAATGCCGGGGTTGTTATGGGGTCTGTGATTGGTGGGTCTACAGTACGAGAGTGGGGATTAGAAACATTAACATGGGTAGGTGCAGGAATGGGGATACTGGCTATCGTATCTCTCGTGTGGCAAAGGGTTATTCCATCTATGCGTGAGCAACGTTCAATCTCTAACTCACTATAATTATCCTGTCGCTCACTGTACTACAGGAGCGGCCTCAATTGAGGCGCAGAAAAACGCCTGTCCAGCCGGTCACGGTTGTAGTAAGCCAAGTAATGGAATGGATTGATTTGGCGCAGTTTCAGTGCAACTCCCACAAAGATAAACGCTAATTTACTGCCATGTATGGTTGGTGTGGCTATCGTATTATGGGTGAAATGCCCCGCATGTTCAAAAAATAGCTTGCCCAGAAATTTGTTCTGTAGACGTTTTGTGATAAGGGATTTATTATCGATTCTTGATGTACGATCGGGAAATACAGCAGGATTTTGGCAGAATAGCGCGTTACATTGCATGAGAAGGAGTCTGAGCTGTGTTAGGTAAAATCCACTTCCATTTGGTCAAATTACTGCATTTCCCATTGAAGGTTACCCCTTTTGTCTTACGGCGTCAGGTGCTGGAACAGTTTCTTGGCTGGCAATTTCGAGCAGCATTGGCTGAAAGGGGAGCTGGCGTTTTTAACTTCCCGTTGGTTGAAGGTGGAAATACGGGATCTCGGTTTACACTGTTTTTTCAGCGTCGTTTACGGATTGAAGGAAACACAGAATTGGGACTGCATGTAAAAAATTTAATGGATTCCATTGAATTGGAATCTATGCCATCCATTCTTCGCTTTGGTTTATTACGTCTGGCTGAATTTATCAAAGCGGGACAGAAAGAGGGCGTTGATCAGAACGATCACGCGTTATCGTCATGTTAATCAGGGTCGAAATTCCGGTCGATGCTATGGGGATTGATCGTTTATTACGTCAGTCTTTTGAGACATCGGCAGAAGCTGAGTTAGTGAGTCAATTAAGAGAAGATGGCTTGTTGACACTGGGCATTGTTGCGACTGACGATGAAGGTCATGTGATTGGCTATGTCGGTTTCACGCCTGTTGATATCAATGGGGCAGATCATCAATGGGTGGGTTTGGCATCATTGGCGGTGGAGGAGCAGTACCGTCATCATGGGCTCAGTGAAAAATTGGTGTACGAAGGGCTGGATAGCCTGAATGAGTTTGGATATAGCGCGGTTGTGGCACTGGGAGATCTTGAATATTACGGCCGTTTTGGTTTTAAACTTGCCAATGAATATCAATTATCTTGCGAATGGCCTGATTGCGAGGATTATTTCCTGATCTACACTTTGGCTGATATTTCACTGAGTGATTGCCATGGTCAGGTTACTTATCCTGTCCACTTTGAGAATCTATGGTCTCTGCCAAAATAAGGCTCTCTGATTGAGTAAAAAACTTCTCAGATAAGCCGTTTTCTATCAAATAAGTCGTTATACAGGGAGGCTGGTTCAGAATCAGCCTCTCTTTTTGCTGTTTATTCAGCTTCTTCACGCGATATTCAACTTTCAGCGCCATGCTGCGATCCCCGACCAAACCTTGATAAACCAATGTCAATGGTGCTTTCCCCCTGAGGGCTTTTGCGCCTTTTCCTGATGTGTGCTGCATAAAGCGGCGGGGTACATCTGTTGTGATCCCAGTATATAAGGTGCCATTTTGTGCTCTAATCAGGTAGAGATACCATTGAGATACTTTAATTTTCATTATTTAATTTTAATAATTCCGAAAGTTTAATTGCAGTGTGAAATTAATGTGTCATTAAGCTTTAGGCTGATTTTTTGAGTGCTTTTCTGATTTAACAAGATGAATTTATTAATAATATATTCCAACTGGCGTTTTTGAATAGCTATTTTTGTTCAAAATAATTGAAAAAATATAGCAATAATTGCTAATTATCATATTCGGAACAGGCGTATAACATGGTCTGCGTCACGAGGGATAAGCCCTATTGTATAAAGTGAGCAGAGGAGCAAAATATGAAAAATGTAAAAAATATCGTCGCTGGTTTGGCACTATGTGCGGTTTCATTTGGTTCGCTTGCAGCAACTGAAGTTCAAGTTGCTAAGGGAGATAAAATTGGTGTTGTCTCAGTTACTGGCGCCGCTACACTAGATAGCCTGACTGTAGAGTTGTCCAAAAAAGCTGACAAAGCTGGTGCGAAATATTTCCGTGTTGTTTCCGCAAATGGTCAGAATAAACTCAATGGCGTTGCTGAAATTTATAAATAATTTATAGTGTTCCATGCAGCCCACCTTGGTATATTGAGTCGAACATAGAACACGAAGCTGGATAAATTTCCAGTCGTGTTCTGTTCTGAACAGGCTAAAATAACAGTATGGAACAATATGAATTTAAATAAAGAAAATTTAATAATTAGTCAATATCTCGCCAAACAACATGTATTTACGCTTTGCACTTCTTCAATTCAAGATTTATGGTGTGCGAGCTGTTTCTATGTCTTCAATGCCGACAATATGGCATTTTGGTTTATGACTGAATCTGATACCCGGCACGGTCAAATCATGCTGCAAAATCCTGTCGTTGCAGGCACTGTTGCTGACCAACCCCGCAATATTGCTCACATTAAAGGCATCCAATTTCGTGGTGAAGTGATTTTGCTGACCGGTGAGGCTGAAACTGCGGCCAGAGCGCATTATTGCCGCCATTTTCCCATCGCCTTAACAGCTAAAACCCCGATTTGGCAACTTAACCTGAATGAAATCAAAATGGTGAATAACACGCTGGGTTTTGGCAAAAAATTGCACTGGCAACGTTAATGCTACCGTAACTATCATCGTCACGTAACTATCATCGTAACGTAACTATTATCGTAAATAGTGGATAACCTGATTACGGCTGCCCCGCCAAATTAATGTAGGATCATATAACTCTTGTTCAAATCTCCCATCAACCAACACGTGGATGCGGCTGATAATTTCTTGCTGAATCTCATTTAATTCATTGAGAACATAGCCTGTCCATAGCCAGATATCCTTATCTGGGCACGCTTCTCTTACACGCTTAACTAATTGTAAGATGGCAGGTAAATTATGGGGATGCAGGGGATCGCCACCGGATAATGATAAACCTTGTCGTTGAATACGATGATCTTTCAAATCAGCGATGATGTGGTTTTCCATTTCCAATGTAAAAGGCAGACCAGAATCAACCCGCCAGGTACTTTGGTTATAGCAGCCACGACATTGATGCAGACAACCTGATACAAACAGCGTGCAACGGGTTCCGGGGCCATTGACCACATCAACCGGATAATATTGATGATAATTCATGTTATTAACCCATTTGGCCATTACTAAGGTGTTTCACGCGGCGTTTCACTTCTTCCTGCTTTCCGGTATTGAATGGTCGTGCATCCGGGCTGCCAAGATAGCCGCAAACACGGCGAATGACAGAAACATGAGCCGGGTCATGATTGCCACATTGAGGACAAGTGAATCCTTTGCTGGTACAGGCAAATTCTCCCGTAAAACCACATTGGTAGCACTCATCAATGGGGGTATTGGTGCCATAGTAAGGAACACGTGAATAGCTATAATCCCAAACATCTTCCAATGCCTTCAAATTATGTTGCAGATTGGGATATTCGCCGTAGCAGATAAAACCACCATTCGTTAACGGTGGATAAGGTGCTTCAAAATCAAGCTTATCGTAGGGGTTAACCTTTTTTTCCACATCCAGATGGAAACTGTTGGTGTAATAACCTTTATCGGTGACACCGTGAATGATACCAAACTCGGCAGAATCCAAGCGGCAAAAACGGTCACATAAATTCTCGCTTGGTGTACTGTACAGACTGAACCCATAGCCGGTCTCCAATTTCCATTGATCAACCGCCTGACGTAAATGCTTAACAATGGAAATGGCTTTCTGTTGGCGCAGTTCATTATCAAAAAGGTGAACGTGATTACCATATAACGCATTTATCGTTTCATGAATGCCGATATACCCCAACGAGACAGAGGCGCGGCCATGTCTAAAAATCTCAGCAATATTTTCATCAGCTTTCAGACGAACGCCACAGGCACCTTCCATATAGAGGATTGGCGCAACCCGGGCCTTGGTATTTTCGAGGCGAGAGATACGAGTCATCAGGGCTTTTTTCGCGAGCAACAAACGCTGATCCAAAATCTGCCAGAAGCGGGCTTCATCGCCTTTAGCCTCCAGCACAATGCGGGGCAGATTCAGGCTGATTACCCCCAGATTATTGCGCCCTTCGTGGATTTGCTGACCATTTTCTTCATAAACACTGAGAAAACTGCGACAACCCATTGGCGTTTTAAATGAACCGGTCACTTTGACAACTTGATCATAATTAAGGATATCGGGGTACATCCGTTTGCTGGCGCATTCCAGCGCCAATAACTTGATGTCATAGTGGGGATCACCAAACCGGTGGTTCAATCCATCACGAATGGCAAAAACCAGTTTGGGGAAAACGGCGGTTTTGCGATTTTTTCCCAATCCAGCAATGCGGTTGCGCAAAATCGAAATTTGAATCAGGCGGGATTCTTTTGATGTTCCCAATCCGAACCCCAAGGTGACAAAGGGGGTTTGTCCATTGGCGGTATGCAGCGTATTGACTTCATATTCCAGAGATTGGAAAGCGTCATAACACTCTTTTTCAGTGCGGGCTTCTGCATAAGCAGCCTGATCGGCAATCTTCCACTCTTTAGCAATTGCCAGATGCTTGTCATAACTGGCCTTTACAAAAGGAGCGAGAACTTCATCAATGCGATTAATGGTCGTCCCACCATAAATATGGCTGGCAACTTGCGCGATGATCTGAGCCGTGACCGCAGTGGCGGTAGAAATGGATTTAGGTGGTTCAATTTCTGCATTGCCCATCTTAAAACCGTTGGTCAGCATGCCCTGTAAATCGATCAGCATACAGTTGAACATGGGGAAAAAGGGGGCGTAATCCAGATCATGGTAATGAATTTCTCCCTTTTCATGCGCAACAACCACATCAGGAGGCAGCATATATTGCTTAGCATACTGTCGGGCGACAATCCCGGCCAATAAATCGCGTTGAGTCGGGATCACTTTGCTGTCTTTATTGGCGTTTTCATTAAGCAGAGAAAAATCACTTTGCTCGATCAAACCACGGATTTCCTGATCTAATTGATCATGCCATTTATGGGAATTCACAATAAGGCTCCTCAATATGTTATCCACAGACGAAAATGACATGAATACTCGCTTTTTGTTGAGTGTGGATAATTTTGTGCATAAATACTATATGTAGTGAATTTTGTGTATTTAAACACAATATATAGATCATTTAAGCTAATATACAACCTACAAAGTTGATCTGAGACAAAGAAAGGGAGGGTTGTGATAGCAACCCTGATACTGGAGTGATCAGGGCTGAAAGAATGTCAAATTAACCGCGAACGGCGATTGCTTCGATTTCGATTTTCACATCTTTTGGCAGACGAGCAACTTCAACACATGAACGCGCAGGGAATGGCGCATTATGTTCAGCGAAGAATGCTTCGTAAGTTGCGTTTACGGCTGCAAAGTCATTCAGATCTTTGACAAACACGGTGGTTTTCACGATATCAGCTACTTTCAGGCCAGATTTTTCGATAATAGCTTTAACGTTTTCCAAAGATTGACGTGCTTGAGCAGTAACCTCTTCAGGGATATCGCCGGTTTTTGGATCAACAGGGATCTGACCGGAAGTGATAACCATGCTGCCCAGATCAACACCCTGAACATAAGGGCCGATTGCCGCTGGTGCATTTTCGGTATGAATAGAACGTGACATTAGAAACTCCTGTTTAACGTCTGAATAGGAAATGTTGCGAGACCGCCATTATAGTGATCCCCTGCCTTGTATCAATTGATGCAGGACATTCTATCCCTCTCAAATGGGAGATAGGTTGTTTGAAGCGATGCTTAATCGTTATTGATAACCGCTTGGCGATCAAACTCTTTTTCACAATATTTACAGCGCAATACGACATCATCTTTCGTTGCCATCACATGAAAACTGCTGTTGACGGGCTCATTGTGGCTGATGCAATTGCTGTTTGGGCAAATAAGAATACCATCAATTCGTTCTGGCAGATTGATCGGCATCTTCTTAACGACAACATAATTTTCAATATTGTTGATTGTCGCATAGGGTGCATACATGGCGAGCTGGTTTGCTTGCTGCTCCGTCAGGAAGGTGTTTTCAATTTTGATCAGATCCTTTTTACCCAGATGGTTGGAAGGCAGATTCAGGCCGATGGTAATACGCTGGTCGGTTTCGGTGAGCTTGAACAGCGACAACAATTTAAAGCCGATATGGGCCGGAATATGATCGATAACCGTGCCACATTTAATGGCTTCTACTTGTAGTTGATGATCTTGAGTCATGTTGTGTCATGAATACCTGTCCGGTATTCTTCCTCCAGATATTAGGGGATCAAGGGAACCTGCTTATTTTGTCACAGACGACTTGGCATTTCATCTGATTAACCCTTTAATTTAAAAGATGATTTAACTTATTGATTGAAATTCAAGAAAATCGGCTGCTCTGCATTTTTGTTGTTAATATGTAAATGAATTGTTGTTTAATAACCCTCAATCCAATAGATTTTAAATTGCAGTGCAGCCAACAAAGCGGCAACGTGGAAAGTAGAAGGTATCGACGTCAATAAATACATGACGTTACAGATAGATCAAATGAGAAATCTATCACGTTGAAGCCGAAGCCTTTTGATATCTTGACGGTCTCTGTACCCGGTAGCCATTGGAATACAACAGCGGGGGCAACACATGTTGTCATCGTATTATGGTGCCAAATACGTGAAGTGTGAGCGTGCCCGCTACCAATAAATTTCACCTGATACTTCTCGCAAAGCTCCAATAATTCTTTGCTATTATTTAACATGCAGTTATCGACAATGGGGGTTCCGACTGGAATAGCATGATGGTGCATGAATAAAGCAATATTATAGTGACTATTTGCAATAATTTTTCTCTCTAATTCTACAAGAGTATCTTGAGAGATAAGACCATGATCTTCTCCTGCTACAACAGTATCAACTGAAATAAAATGCCAGATCCTATTATTATATTCATTGGAGTTTATAATGTATTTGGTTTTTTCTTCTGCGAGTGCGATATCAAAGTTATTCTTGAGATCATGGTTACCCAATATAGCAAGATAAGGTAAATTTAATGATTCCATTTTATTTAAGAAATATCTATAAGAATCGACTTCACCATCATTTGAAATGTCACCGGAAACTATAATTAATTCTATTTCAATAATACTTTTTATTCTCAGTATTTCCTCACAAACAAAATCAAAATTATCATAAGGATTGACATCAAATATTTTTTGTTCTCTGCTTCGGGTTAAATGTATGTCTGTTAAATGAATGACTTTCATTTTTTATTACCTCCGAAAAGAAATGGATTGTATGATATATTCCAATCGTATATATCAGTTGACTCTAATTTTTTTATTTTATCTGCCAAGAATATGCCTATCGGCAGAAGAATGATGGACATGACTACCTTATAAGACCATGTTGTTGCAATGATTGTGATTAATTCATTGAAACTATATTTTGAAGAGAGGCTTATAGGATAAGCTGACAGCAGAAGGGCCGCTTGAGTAATCATTGACGCAATGATATATCTTATAAAAAAGAATCGGCCAAGAAATACTTTTTTTAAGCTAGATATAACGATTCCGTTTATAAAGTAAGAAATGGGTACAGAAGTCCATGTTCCTACCATCACTCGCCAAAACTCCCCAAATAATGACCTGAAATTCATTGAAATTTGATTGTTTTCCGGTTGAGCGTGTGATGCTACAAAGATAATCATGACAAAAATGGATTGGCATAAAACGATTATCCAGACTGTTCTGACTCCTTGCCTGTATCCATATACTTCCGTCTGAATTGTGGATATTAGGAAGTAAAAAGAGAATAAAATTCCACTAAATGTGATTTTAAATCCATTGAAGTCTAAGGTCTTGTATACAAGAACATCACAAGTTATCATTATTGTGACAGATAAAGAAATGAATAAGGAATCATATTTGAACTTTGGGTGAGTAGGATAAGATTGAGTCACTTTATTACCTTTAATTTTGTGGGCTTAGATGATTTTATTTTTTCTGCTTTTGATATCTCATCGGAAATTTTCCTTCCATCTTTTAATCCAGACATATAAGCGATCCTTACAAGGCTCGTTGGATCTAAATTTTCAACGATATTCTGATCTATCAGTAATTCCTTTCCATTTATTCTTCTACGAGAGTAGGCATTTTGTATTGTGAATGATAAATCTCTTCTTTCTTCTACTATTTCAAATTGTTGTTTTTTTCTCATATCATATTCTTCAAATTGTGTTATGAATATGATATCAGCGGGATTTATATTATATAATAAATCACCCTTGAAAATATCTTCTGCTGTTGCTTTTATACATGTATGCGTGCCTAATTCTTTCAATATGTAAAATCCATTTTCTTTTACTGGTTCGAATCGCTGTAAGCTGTATATATAACGAGGTTTGAATGTTTTTTTGAAAAAATCAATTATTTTTCCCATTATGCCTTTCCTATTTTAATTTTTTAATTGATTTAATCACAACACCAATGATTGCATAATTCTGGGTTAATACTGTTTTACGTTCATTTTCAATGCCTAATATTGAAAAATAGATACCACTTTCTCCGACAAAAACTTGTCTGAAACAAATAGGGGCATCTTTGATTTTTACGAGTACGACATCACTGTCACAAAAGCTTTCATCTTTAGAAACTATTGCAATAGTGTTGCTATCGAAGTATGGAGATAAAAGGTTATTGGAAAATTCGACTGCAAACAGAGATTCTTTGTCTTCATCTTGCACACTGAGTTTATATAGATCTGTATTGACTATCTTACCTGAGACATAACCATCTAATTCATCATAGCGAACGAGAGGAACGGCTGAAATAGTTTCTTCGTTTTCCGTTGACTCAGATAATTTATTATCTGTAATTTCACCAATGTTTACACCAAATACATCCGCAATAGAGGAAATAGTGGCAATAGTCGGATTACCAACACCTCGTCTGAGGCTATTGATAGTCGCAATTCCTAAGCCTGTCAATTTACTTAGGACCTGGGAATCTATATTGTTTTTTTTCATTAAAAAAGCAATATTTTGTGCGATGTTGGAGAGTAGAGTATCAGCTTCGCTTGCTTTTTTATTGTTCGATTCTTGCATTATATCATCTCTTTGATAATATATTATCGTGCGTTGATATTCATAACCTAATCTTATCTATTAGGGTTTGGTAATACAAGTGCTCAGCATCAGGGAAATTTAGAGTTTGTGTTGGAGACTCAAGGAAGGGATATGAAAGAAAGGAATCATATCTGTATCGTGAGAAGAGTGGATTTTGTGTCAAGAAATAGCGTTCCTGCTCGTTATGTTCAACATTAACTTGCTGAACATAACGAGTAATTGATATTAATGCTCATCATACCCGGTTAAAATAATTTCTTATTAAAATAATAACATCAATCTTTATTGAATAAGATTGATTAATTTCATATTAATATTTTCTTATGTTGAAATTCTCCATGAAAATGAAAAGATTTATTTATACCAGTATGGTAATTTTGATGCTTAGGTGAATTATGAATGTAAAACACCAATAGATTCTGAGTATTATTATTTAGTTTTATTTTCTTTTTTAATATCTTTAATTGTAATGTTCGTATCATTTAGAAAATTTACAGTTTTTCTCAACCTCTGATAGCATATATTCGATCTCCATCATATTATTTTATGACAGTGACTAAACATCGTGAAGAACGCTATCTACGTGCTTGTCAAATCCCACTTTTGGTTCTGATGATGTTGTTTTGCACAATTCATTAAACAACAAAATTTGCCGGACTGAACGGTAAAGGCAGAAACGTCATCCATGCAATAACTCGGTTTTTCCGTGATATCACCACGGAATAATTACCATAATAGGTGGATAGGAGTATGATTATAAAGAGGTAAATATGTGGCCAGTCTGTGTTGTTGACCACGGCACAAAAAATAGAGATTTTTATGAAATTCAAATCAAAAATAAAACCTTATCACTCGGCTGCTGGTGGTTGGGGTTCTCTGGAGGCAACAACCCGCTTTGTCTTTGACAGTAAACAAGTACTAAAAAATATGGTTAACCTGATGCGCATGAATAAGCCCAGAGGCTTTGATTGTCCGGGATGCGCATGGGGAGATGACAATAAAAGTCTGTTTAGCTTTTGTGAAAATGGCGCGAAAGCAGTCACTTGGGAAGCAACTCGCCGGCATGTTGATCGGGCGTTTTTTGCGGCTCACAGTGTCAGCAAACTCTACCAGCAAAGTGATTACTTCCTTGAATATCAAGGGCGGGTTGTTGAGCCGATGAGCTATAACCCACAGACAGATCATTATGAACCAATTAGTTGGGAGGAGGCTTTCTCCCTGATCGCCAGCCATATTAAGGCAATGGATGATCCTAACCAGCTTGAGTTGTATACCTCCGGACGCGCCAGTAATGAGGCTTCATGGCTTTATCAATTGTTTGGCCGTGTGTTGGGAACGAATAACTTCCCTGATTGCTCCAATATGTGCCATGAAGCCAGTGGCTATGGCATGTTGAAAAGTCTGGGGGTCGGGAAAGGGACTATTCGTCTGCAAGATTTTGATCACGCTGATGCCATCTTTATTTTTGGTCAAAATCCCGGTACAAACCACCCACGGATGCTGCATAGTTTACGGCACGCTGCTGAACGTGGTGCTCGTATTGTCACGTTTAACACTTTGCGTGAGCGCGGATTGGAACGTTTCGCTGATCCCCAAAAACCGCTTGAAGTGATCACGCCAATGGCGGGAGAAATCAGCCACCGTTATTACCAGCCTAAACTTGGTGGCGATATGTCCGCGGTGCGTGGGATGGTTAAAGCGCTTTTGGAAACGCATAACGCCCTGCTGGCGGAAGGTAAATCAGGTATCTTCGATCTGGAATTTATCTCAACTTACACCGAAGGTGTGGACACTTACTTACAAGAAGTTGCTGCGATTGAATGGTCATTTATTGAAAACCAATCAGGATTGACGGAAGCACAATTACGCGAAGCGGCAACCATCTACCAGAATGCTGAACGTGTTATCTGCACTTGGGCAATGGGGATAACTCAACATAAACACTCTTTAGTTACCGTGCGTGAAATCGTCAACCTTCAGTTACTGTTTGGGCAGTTGGGTAAACCCGGTGCCGGGTTGTGTCCGGTGCGTGGTCACAGCAACGTACAAGGTAACCGGACAATGGGGATTAATGAGCAACCTTCCAAACCATTCTTGGATAGTATGGCGGCTTATTTTGGCTTTGAACCTCCTCGTACCCACGGTCATAATGTGGTGGAAGCGCTGGGTGCTATGTTGCGAGATGAAGTCAAAGTTCTGATTGCGTTGGGTGGGAACCTCGCGGCGGCAGCGCCAGATAGCCCACGTACAGAAGAAGCCCTTAAGCACTGTGACCTGACTGTACACATCAGTACAAAATTAAACCGGAGTCATCTTGTTACCGGTAAACAAGGCGCTCTTATCCTGCCGACATTGGGCCGTACTGAACGAGATATTCAGGTGACAGGCTCGCAATTTGTGACGGTAGAAGATTCTTTCAGCATGGTTCATGCCTCGGAAGGCGTCAATAAACCATTATTTGATACCCAACGTTCTGAGACAGCGATTGTTGCCGGCATTGCTGATGCTACAGTCGGTAATACAGCGACAGTTAACTGGCTGGAATTGGCCGGGGATTACAATAAAATCCGTGATCATATTGCAGCGACCATTCCAGGGTTTAATGATTTTAATAAAAAATGTGAACATTCGGGTGGTTTCTATCTTGGTAATGCTGCCGCCGAATTACGTTTTGCCACACCGAGCAAAAAAGCGGAATTCAGCCATGCGCCGTTACCAAAAACATTGTTCCCGCAAATTGATGGTGCTGACGTGCCTTTCACCTTGCAGACTCTGCGTTCTCATGACCAATACAACACGACTATTTATGGTCTGGATGACCGCTATCGTGGCGTTTATGGTCAGCGGGAAGTCCTGTTTATGAATCCGGAAGATATTGCTCAATCAGGATATCAGGCCGGTGATTTGGTTGATATTGAGACGGTATGGAATGATGGTATCAAGCGCAAAGTTTCTGGTTTTAAGTTGGTTCCTTACACCATTCCACGCGGAAACCTTGCCGCCTATTATCCAGAAACCAATCCATTGGTTCCAATGGAGAGCTTGGGTGATGGTACAGGTACACCAACTTCAAAATCTGTGCCGGTGAAATTATCCCTCACTGAGCAAAACCAATCTGAACCTCAGCGCCTCGTATAAGGTGGATTGAAGGTTAAAAACCGCTAACAGTACGTCGATTCAGGCTCGGTTTTTGGAGATACGTTTTTTGGAAATAAAGACGATTTTCATTAAAAAACCGAGCTGGATAAAGCGCGTTATAAATGAATTTTCTCAATTAAAGAAGGCGTTATCCTATTTGTCCAGCCTTCTCGATAGACCGTTCCATATGAGCTTGACCAAAACGAGGGTTCAGGGCGTTCGAAATCGACCTCACTGACGGCCTGTCTGCCGTAGGCTAGTACCGAGTAACGTAATTTTTCTGACAAACTCATTAGTCCATCCGTGTTATTTATTTTTTTCGCTATCCTGCCTATCCAATTCCGCCAAAATACGCTCAAGTTGCTCATCAAAATCAGCGGGTTTCTTATCCTGGCATAAAAACAGGGCAGGAAAGCGTTTATAGTCCGTGGCGGCAACGGCATCTTTCCCTTGCACCAGATATTTGACGATAAAGGCATGGGCTTCATCTTGCCGTAGTTTGGTGTTGAATCCCCATAAGGAGCCGTAAGAAAGACACATTTGGAAAGCACGACGCGCTAGCGTATTGTTATCATCCAGCGTATACAGTGCCAGCCCCATCAAATGGACGATTTTCATTGGGTCAGTTTGATTAGAAATGCCCACCTGTGAATAACGGGCAGCATAAACCTTGCCTTTGTACCAGCTAAAAAACAGTTGGCGATCCCGGTCAATAAAAAGGGGAGCTTGCAGCTTCCAGAAAAAGCACCGATGTATCAGATAAAGAGAGAAAACCAGTAAGAAGCTGAAATGTAGAAAATCGGTAATTAAAAATTTGGTGCTGGCATGGAAATAGTGATAACGGTAATAGAGGTATTTCCAGAAAGAAATTGTTTTATCATTACCAATAAAAATAACATCTTCCATATGATCCGGCAGATCTTTGCGTAAGTAAAAATTTTCTCCGTATTTTTCTCGAACGTGCTCCACCCATTTTAGAATATAGGCTTCATTGTGTTTTCTCTGCTCGATAAAATCAGAGACACTATTGTAAAAAATCATCAATATTCCAATAAGGAGAGGGAAAAATACGATTGTTCGTGCAAGTCGTTGGGGATTGCGCAGAGTACATTGATTATCATCAATACTATGTAGTGGAAGATAACTCTGTAATGCTTCGTAGCTTTTTTTCACCATTGGTACAGCCAGCAAGGATTCCTGCTGGTCAATCAGTGGTGTTGGGATAACATCATGAAGGGTTGTAGTGACTTTTTTTGGTAAACTCATTTGCTTTCTTATCCCTCTGTTGTATTTATTTTTTCGCTATCCTGCCTATCCAATTCCGCCAAAATACGTTCAAGTTGCTCATCAAAATCAGCAGGTTTCTTATCTTTGCACAAAAACAGGGCAGGAAAGCGTTTATAGTCGGTGGCAGCAACGGCCTCTTTCCCTTGCACCAGATATTTGACGATAAAGGCGTGGGCTTCATCTTGCCGTAGTTTGGTGTTGAATCCCCATAAGGAGCCGTAAGAAAGACACATTTGGAAAGCACGACGCGCCAGCGTATTGTTATTATCCAGTGTATACAGTGCCAGCCCCATCAAATGGACGATTTTCATTGGGTCAGTTTGATTAGAAATGCCCACCTGTGAATAACGGGCCGCATAAACTTTGCCTTTGTACCAGCTAAAAAACAGTTGGCGATCCCGGTCAATAAAAAGGGGAGCTTGCAGCTTCCAGAAAAAGCACCGATGTATCAGATAAAGAGAGAAAACCAGTAAAAAGCTGAAACGTAAAAAATCGGTAATTAAAAATTTGGTACTGGCATGGAAATAGTGATAACGGTAATAGAGGTATTTCCAGAAAGAAATTGTTTTATCATTACCAATAAAACGTGCACTTTCCATATGATCAGGAAGATCTTTGCGAAGATAAAAGTCTTCTCCATATTTTTTGCGAACAAGCTCAACCCAATCCATAATATTGGATTCATTTTTTTCTTTCTGAATAACAAAACTAACGATGTTATAGTAAAAAATCAGTAACATCCCAATAAGAAGAGGAAAAAACACAATTATTCGTGCAAGTCGTTGTGCATTTCGTAGAGTACATTGATTATCGTCAATACTATGCAGGGGAAGATAACTTTGTAATGCTTCGTAGCTTTTTTTCACCATTGGTGTAGCCAGCAGGGATTCCTGCTGGTCGATCAGTGGTGTTGGGATAACATCATGAAGGGTTGCAGTGACTTTTTTTGGTAAACGCATTTGCTTTCTTATCCCTCTGTTGTATTTATTTTTTCGCTATCCTGCCTATCCAATTCTGCCAAAATACGTTCAAGTTGTTCATCAAAATCAGCAGGTTTTTTATCCTTGCACAAAAACAGGGCAGGAAAGCGTTTATAGTCGGTGGCGGCAACGGCCTCTTTCCCTTGCAATAGGTATTTGACGATAAAGGCATGGGCTTCATCTTGCCGTAGCTTGGTGTTGAATCCCCATAAGGAGCCGTAAGAAAGACACATTTGGAAAGCACGACGCGCCAGCGTATTGTTATCATCTAGCGTATACAGTGCCAGCCCCATCAAATGGACGATTTTCATTGGGTCAGTTTGATTAGAAATGCCCACCTGTGAATAACGGGCCGCATAAACCTTGCCTTTGTGCCAGCTAAAAAACAGTTAGCGATCCCGGTCAATAAAAAGGGGAGCTTGCAGCTTCCAGAAAAAGCACCGATGTATCAGATAAAGAGAGAAAACCAGTAAAAAGCTGAAATGTAAAAAATCGGTAATTAAAAATTTGGTGCTGGCATGGAAATAGTGATAACGGTAATAGAGGTATTTCCAGAAAGAGATTGTTTTATCATTACCAATAAAACGTGCACTTTCCATATGATCAGGAAGATCTTTGCGAAGATAAAAGTCTTCTCCGTATTCTTCTCGAACGTTATTGACAGTACGTAATATATTGACTTCACTTCTTGCTTTTAATTCTATAAGGCTATTAATACAGTAGTAAAAAATCAGGAGCGTGCTAATAAGTAGAGGAAAAAACACAACTATGCGTGCAAGTCGTTGGGTATTGCGCAGAGAACATTGTTTATCGTCAATACTATGTAGGGGGAGATAATTTTGTAATGCTTCGTAACTTTTTTTCACCATTGGTACAGCCAGCAGGGATTCCTGCTGGTCAATCAGTGGCGTTGGGATAACATCATGAAGGGTTGCAGTGACTTTTTTTGGTAAACTCATTTGCTTTCTTATCCCTCTGTTGTATTTATTTTTTCGCTATCCTGCCTATCCAATTCCGCCAAAATACGTTCAAGTTGTTCATCAAAATCAGCAGGTTTCTTATCCTTGCACAAAAACAGGGCAGGAAAGCGTTTATAGTCGGTGGCAGCAACGGCCTCCTTTCCTTGTAACAGGTACTTGACGATAAAGGCGTGGGTTTCATCTTGTTGTAACTTGGTGTTGAATCCCCAGAAAGAAAAATAGGCAAGGCACAGTTGAAAAGGACGGTGAATCAGTATGTTATCGCTATTTAGTGTATACATTGTCAGCCCCATGACTTGTGTGATTTTGCCGGGACCTGCCTGATAGGAAATACCCACTTGTGAATAACGGGCAGCATAGACCTTGCCTTTGTACCAGCTAAAAAACAGCTTTCGTTTCCGGTCAATATATATTGGCGCTTGTAATGGCCAGAAAAAGCAGACGTATATCAGCACTAGAGAGAAAGTTGACAGAGAGCCGAAAAGGAGAAAATCTTCAATTAAAATTTGGGTACTGGCATGTAAGTAGTTGTAGCGGTAATAGAGATACTTCCAGAAAGAAATGGTTTTATCGTTGCCAACTAAGCGAGCATCTTCCATATGTTGAGGGAGATCATTACGCAGATAAAAATTATCTCCATGTTTTTTGCGAACAAGTTCTACCCAATTTAAGAGACTTGTTTCATCTCTTTCCCTCTGTTCGATAAAGTCGGCAATTTTATAGTGAAAAATAAACAATACGGCAATAAGGAGAGGAAATAGCACCATTACCCGAACAAGGCGCTGTGGATTACGCAGTGTGCATTGCTTATCGTCAATGCTATGAAGGGGGAGGTAACTTTGCAGTGCTTCATGGCTTTTCTTTTCCAGAGGAATAGCCAGCAGGGATTCCTGCTGGTCGATCAGTGGAGTTGGTGTTTCATCATAATAGGGGGTAAACAGTTTTTTTGATAAGCTCATTTATCGGAACTCCGTACCTTTAAATCCTATAATAGGTTTTTTATGTTTTTCTTTGTTTATTAGATAACGCAATGGAACTACACTATCTGCAAATGGAATGTAGTGCCAAAATAATTCAGCCGTTTCTTCATTGGGATAGAGATACCGATCTTCAACTGTAATAATAAGCTCCAGACTACCATTTTTGTATTCTGCTTTAGCTGTTTTCAACGCATCACGAAATCTTTCTGTGAGTTCTTTATCATAGATATAGAACTTTCCATCAATTTCTTCAGAGCGAGATCTCAATTCCTCATAATGTTTTTGTTCCTTTTTAAGTGATTCTATGTGTTGCTGGATAAGTTTATCGGGAGCAGTATTGCCTGAGGACCATGTATTTACTGGTTTTTTAGGGAGAATTTGATAAAAAGCATATTGGAGATCAGAATTTCCTTGTTGGAAAGCTGGTAAGTTAAAAGTATAAATGCTACTGAGTTTGCCACTGTAGTTTATCTGTTTGCGTTCAATGGCTAAGTTAGGCATAAAGAACAAGTTCAAAAATTCTTGGTTTTCAATATCAAAGGCATACTCCGTTTCATTATTCATTTCTCTGGCTATTTCCAATTGCCTTGTAAATGATGGGCGTCGAACTTTTTCCCAAAATGGATACATTTTCCCGTTTCCCCAAAAGCAGTTACGGAGCAGATTTTGCATATCAGAGGGATTGGAAAGTAGCAGACCAATTGATCCACCAATAACTAATACCCATCCCATAAAAGTCACTCCGGCTATAATCGCGGAACTTATTAATGATGACTTTATACCGACTGCAACACTCACCCCTCCTAATGCTATACTGCCCAGTCCTACTGCATAATTGCTGTATGCTGCCCATTTATTACTAAGAGATGCAGCCTTACGACCATCAATAAAAGCGACATAGGCACCCATAATATTTACGAGACCAAGACCTGCTTTTACCCATTTAATTCTCAGTTTATCTGATAGATTTTCTGAAAATCCCTTGAGGTTATTTAGCAAAGTTGGAGAAGCTTTCGACATAAATTTGTGAGCATGCTTGGTGACGTCCGATGTGATTACTAACAAATCGGCAGTTAATGAAATAAGAGCTGCGGTAAATTTAACGATATCGTAAGATTTACTGAGTTCATCCTGATCCAACGGGTTGTTTTGGCTAAATTGGGATTGTATAACCACAGAAGTTGCTGTGTTGACATTAAGAAACAAGCTCAGGCCTGGCGCAGTTTTCTGTAGTAAGATTGTGGTTTTTTGTGTACCGATTTTGAAAAAATCGAAAGAAGTATTAAAGCCTTCTTTGATCGTTATTCTGGCAAGTTTGATACCAATGTTGGCTTGAGTTGCCACTGATTTGACTTGTTCTGATACTACATGACTTGTCTTTATTCCCGCGTTTAGCGCAGAATTTCCGGCTTTTTTAACGGCGTTTTCGAATGCCTGTTCTGCTTTTCCTGGCTTGGTAATCTCCTGCCGCTTTTTATAGAAAAGGGATTCTGATACACGCAGTTTTCTGAATGGTTCATTATATCGAGGCATCCTTGACTCTTTCTGACCAGGATAGTGTTTTTTGCCTGCTATTTTTATTAGTCGTTCTTGAATTTTCCCAAATTCTTCAAGGGTAATATGAAGCCCCGCACGGTAATCAATAGCAATACCGAAAGGTTCTAATAAAACGGGTATAATCTTGTTGGTGATTAAACGAATTGCTGCATCACTTAAATGTGTCAGGGGGCCTTTTATCTTGATTGCCCCTGTTTCCATCAATGCGACGGCTTTGCCGAAAATTCTGCCGAATATCTCAAAAAATTTTTCTGATACATATTGAGCTACTTTCAGCGTCTTCTCATTCAGCCACCTTTTAGACTTTTGAACAGGTTTGTTAGGGTTATTAATAAGGTCCTTGGTATCATGATAGAGTTTGGGGGCAATATCTTCGCTTTCACTATGGGTAAGGATTTTTACCATGCCTGTTGCGGCAATTTCCCAGGCATTGGTGCTGTATTGAGGGGACGCTTGGCTCGTGGCGGTTGTAATTGCGTTTCTTTTCGAGTTCGATTGTTTATTGGGATCATATAAGCTATCAGATAAGATTGTTACTGCATCGGGGGATGTTTTGGATATATCCGAAGTTTCAGCAGCGAGTGAAATTAGCTCTTCCAGCATTTTTTCCGATGTGATGGACATTTGTAATCCATTAAAAATATCAGAAATAAGATCGACAAAAGTGTGAGTTTCCTGAATATCGTTTTCCGCTAAAATCTCTCTATTTTCATGCTCATGGATAAAGAAAAAGTATCGTAAATAGTTGTCAAGGCTGCCGAGTTGTCCAGTAACCGCAGGAGCGCTAGCAAATGCTTTGAATAAACTGATAAAAGCATCTTGCCGTTTTTCAAATTCCAGATGTTCATTTTTTATTTGCGGCCAATGTGTTCTCACTGCTGTTTGATTCAAGGCCTCCTTAATGGCACGTCTTTCTATTGGAGTGTTATGATTAATTTCAATGAAATCTTCAACATACAGCCCAATAGTCAAGGGATAGAGATTACGCTCGGCGTTATATTGCTGAATCATATCCAGAATATTATGCGCTTCCAAAATCTCCTTCTGCCGCCCAACGGGATCATGCAGGATCACAATCCGTGATTTTTCCTGATAACAGAGCTTATTGCGGATCTCATGAGCAATTTTGTCCGCATCCATTTCATAGGATAACTGTGTCGTCAGCTCATCAATCCTGAGAGTGGTTAAATCCAGATCACCGAAATTATTGGCATCAATTTTGGCTTTGACAGCAGTAAACTGTTCCTTACGGGTTTTGTAGTCCTGAATTAATTTCGTGAAATTGGCTTCGTTGGCCTCAATAGCATGAGGTTGATTGTCATCATCAAGATTAATGAACTGCATGGTTTTTTTACGCAGTTCCAAATCCCCATTTATACGGGCAATCACATCGGGATGCCAGAGATGTTCACTGTAGGCAATGCTAATATTCGAAACATCTTTCGCGACAAATAAAAAAGGATATCCTTCGCCATTTAAACCCGGCTCCGGCACGACACCATCACGCGCATTTTTCATGTTTCGGTAGATGAATTTTCTAAAATTCTCGGTTTGCTGCTTCCCGTTTTGTTCGTATTTAAAGATATGGAAATAGGCCGTTTTACTCGGCCTATGCTCCATACTGTCTTCTTCTCGAATGTAAATCCAACCCGGACGCATCAAACGAGCAGCATAGCCTTTACTCTCTTTCTGCGTTGTTGCAGACATCAGCGTGTGAATATCAGGTGGTGCTTCGGGTTTCTCCAGTTCTGCACCAAAGAAATTCACATAGGCATAACGGACAGGGTAAATAGGCTTAATATTCCCATCACACGGGTGCTTAGCACTTCCCATATCCAGTCTGGATACGGATTTGTTCGCATTTTCACTAATGTCTGTTATTGAAGAGGTCATGACTGGCTCCATGTTGTCGGGTTAAGGCATTCCTTGAGAAGTTTGTAGGCACGGGCTTCCTGATTGGAGGGTTCAGATAGGACGGCCTCCAGTGCGTGATCCCAGAGCACTTCATTTTTAGCCGTGACAGAACGCGCCACAATATAGTAAAGCCCCGTTAGCTCAAGGGTGAATCCGTTCAGGTAAGCGTAATTGGCTTGTTGGGTAATAAAAGGCAGCAGCCGGTCTTCAGGGATTTGACACTGTTGTTGCACATGCTCTTTGATGAATGTTTTAACTTTGTTGAAGTATTTTTGCTGCATGTACCGTTCAAAATTGAGGTTCATTCTGTCATTAATCGTGACAGTTTCGAGTTTGGATTCTCTGATATTTGCTGTTACGCAGGCTTTCATCAGGCGATTTTCATGATTAAAACCGTAAATGACGCCGATGTGCCGCATAAACGACGCAAGAGCGCCACGGGACAGGCTTTTCAGGGTTAAATCCAATGTCAGTGGGTAGTAAAAGCGGAAAAATACCCATTCTTGGTTGTGTTTTTGCTGTAAGTAAGGAAATTTGCGCAGGTGGTTATACAGTTCATCGAATTGACTATCAGTATGGATAAAAATCCCGATATCCGGCGTATAGTGAGTGATGAATATCTGTCGCAGAAATTCCTTATCCTCATGACCTGTCAGTTCGACCAGATAAGGAGCGGCATCTTCGAGGGTAATTTGTGTCGTTCCTTTAAACAGGCAGCGGTAAGGCAATCCGGAAGCCATCAATGAAGGAACAATAAAGTGGCCGGCATGTTTATGATAAACCGCCGCATCAATCACCATATAGCAGCGGGAGTATTTCGTTACGTTTTGGCTTTGCTGATAAAGCAGGGGATATAAATCATCACTGATCCAGTATCGGTTAAAGGGATTTTCGCCCGTAAAGGGTGGGCAAGGATAGTGGATGATTTCCAAATCACCGGTATCAACAGGAAGTGGTTCGCTGATGTCCTGCGGATTCAGTACGATGATGGGCTGCGTTTCACTGACTTGTTCAAGATTCAGGATCAGATGTTTTTCCAAGTGATGGCAGGTATCCAGATATTGCAAAAAGGGCAAAATTTTCTCGTATTGGCCTTCGTCTGCCCGCAATGAGTGCAACATATGATCAGATAGTTGAACCAATGCTTGATGCTGGCTTTTAGCCTGAATTAAGGCTTGTGCACAGTAATGTCGGGGTTTTTGTTGTCCAGAACCATGGTAGCCATACAGGGCGGGATTCCACTTTGCATTAAGTTTAATCAAATATAAGCTGACTACGGAATTCCGCTGACCACATTGCTCTTCGGCGTTTAGCGGCCTGACTGTCCTTTATACTGGTATTTTGTTTAATCACATTTAATGCAATTCGATTAAA